>JBDSUZ010000157.1:0-39252 GCA_039927395.1 Saprospiraceae bacterium
CTGCACATTGTCGGTCTAATTCCTTGTACTGACAACAGACCAGGCGTTCGCGCCATGGTCCCTGGAGATGTAATCACCATGTACGGCGGTAAGACTGTCGAAATTCTCAACACCGACGCAGAGGGTCGACTTATTCTCGCTGACACTTTAGAATATGCAAAGCAATATAAACCCGAACTAGTCATTGACCTTGCCACACTTACAGGTGCTGCCGCTCGTTCATTGGGCACACATGGCATCGTGTATATGGGCACGGCGTCAGAGAAAATCAAGTTGCAATTGCAAAAAAGTGGTCAGGAGGTATTCGAACGCCTCGTAGAGTTTCCACTCTGGGATGAATATCGCGAAGAGATAAAATCCTGCATCGCTGATCTCAAAAACATTGGTGGGGTCAATGCAGGTATGATCACCGCCGGCAAATTTCTTGAACAATTCACAGATTATCCTTGGTTGCATCTCGACATAGCTGGTCCCGCATATCTTCATACAGCCAGTGGCTATCGTAGCAAGGAAGGCACAGGAGTCGGAGTTAGATTACTAATTCAGTTCTTGCGCAATTATCAGGCCTGAGTCTATTGACTAAAGCAGGTACTCGACACTTCAATCGCCTATAGCACATGAAATGCTATATTTGCCATCGATTTCCACTAAGGGTCTATAATACAATTACATGAATCGCATAAAAATAGGAATCTCTGCCGGCGACTTTAACGGCATCGGAATGGAGGTCATTTTGAAAACTTTTGACAATCCCAAAATGCTTGAGCTTTGTACGCCTGTACTTTACAGTTCGGCAAAAGTGCTTGCATACCACAAGAACATCGTTAACTTGGAAGATTTTGCCTATGTCAACCAACGATCTGCAGAGCGCTTGGAGCAGGGTAAATTTAATGTGGTCAATTGCTGGCAAGACAATGTCAACATAAATATTGGTCAGGCTACAGAAGCCGGGGGCAAATATGCAATGATCGCTCTCGAACAAGCAGTGCACGACCTCAAGGCTGGATATATTGATGCCCTCGTTACCGCTCCCATCAATAAGGAAGCGATGTCAATGGCTGGTTTTGGATACATTGGTCACACCGAATTTCTGGGCAAACAAAGTGATGGCGGCGAGCCTCTGATGCTATTGATAAGCGAAGAGATGCGAATGGGCATGGTGACTACACATGTGCCATTATCTGATGTAGCACCCCTTATCACCAAGGTGAACGTGATGCAAAAAATATCCCAGTTAAACGAAACCTTAAAGATGGATTTCGGTATAGAGAAGCCAACCATAGCTGTGCTGGGATTAAATCCACATGCAGGTGATGGAGGTGTAATTGGCAAGGAAGATCAAGAAATATTGCATCCTGCTGTGCTTGAAATGAAGAAAAAGGGCACGCTTGCTTTCGGACCATTTCCATCTGACAGCTTCTTTGGTTCAGGTCAGTATAAGAAATTTGATGCCATCCTAGCGATGTATCATGACCAAGGTTTGATTCCATTCAAAACACTTTCATTTCACGCCGGCGTAAATTATACCGCTGGGTTGTCATTTGTCCGCACATCTCCTGACCATGGAACCGGCTACGACATTGCAGGCAACAATGTGGCTGATCCAGAGTCTTTTCGTCAAGCAGTATTTGCGGCAATTGATATACTGAGATCTCGCAAATCTTATATCGAAGATCGAAAAGACACGCTCCAGAAACACGCACTTGAGCGCGAGGAAGAAATCTCCTAGTCTATATCGCCAAATTTGTTTTTCCTGAACTAGTTTACATTGCTACTAGGGTTATTTGCATTGCCTTTAAGTAAGGCTATTCATTTGCCAAATTCTTGTTAAGTTTACAAAACACTAGATTTTTGCGCTTAACCCTTAATTGCATATGAACAATAAGCTACTTTCCACTAAGTCGATCACCGCTCTAATGTCGCAAGCCGGCGAAGATGAGAAAGGCCTCAAAAGGACTTTGTCAGCCATGAACCTTGTTGCACTTGGTATTGGAGCTATCATTGGAGCCGGACTATTTGTGCGTACAGCTGCTGCTGCGGCACAGAATGCCGGTCCTTCTGTAACATTAGGATTTATAGTAGCCGCTGTTGGTTGCGCTTTTGCAGGACTTTGCTACGCAGAATTTGCTTCCATGATTCCGATCGCCGGTAGCGCATATACTTACAGTTATGCTACGATGGGTGAATTGATGGCCTGGATCATTGGCTGGGACTTGGTGCTTGAGTATGCTGTGGGGGCGGCCACTGTGGGCATTGCCTGGAGCGAATATTTCAATAAATTCTTAGAGATATTTGGATATCGAATACCCTATGCCTGGTCGCATTCTCCTTTTGAACAGTCCGTCGGCGGCGAACATGGCATGGTCAACCTTCCTGCCCTCTTCATTATATTCATGCTGACGCTGCTTCTCATTAGAGGTACTAAGGAATCAGCATTTGTCAATGGAATAATAGTGATTACTAAGGTGGCTATCGTCATCATTTTCATTCTCGTAGGTTGGTCTTTCATCAATCCTGCCAATCATACACCATACATACCTGAACCCGGAATCTATACTGATCACCAAGGCATTTCGCATAGGTTTGGTGGCATTATGGGTATTTTGGGTGCTGCTGGAGTCGTGTTCTTTGCATTTATTGGCTTTGATGCCGTCAGTACTGCCGCACAGGAAGCCAAAAATCCAAAAAAAGATATGCCTATCGGTATACTTGGTTCCCTTGTGATCTGCACGATATTGTACATACTATTCGCCTATGTATTGACCGGAGTTGCAAGTACTGAAGATTTCCGTACCAATGGCAAGGAGGCATCTGTCACTTATGCAATTGCAACCTATATGCCAGGTTATGGCTGGCTGGCCAATCTTGTTACCATAGCCATATTAGCGGGTTTCTCGTCTGTGATACTTGTAATGTTGATGGGTCAGAGTCGTGTATTCTACTCAATGAGTAAGGATGGACTAGTTCCAAAAATATTTTCAGACCTGCATCCTAAATACCGCACTCCGTATAAATCCAACTGGATATTCTTTGTTTTGGTTGGTCTGTTTGCAGCATTCGTGCCTGGCGATATTGTAGGTGACATGACAAGTATTGGCACCTTGTTTGCCTTCATTCTAGTCTGCGCCGGTATATGGCTTCTGAGGGTTAAACATCCTGATTTGCCACGACAGTTTAAGACTCCTCTGGTTCCGCTTGTGCCAATCCTTGGTATCATTGTATGCGGGGCGATGATATTTGGGTTGGGTTGGACCAACTGGCTCCGACTGGGAGTGTGGTTGATCATAGGCTTTGTAATCTACTTTGGATATAGCTTTAAGAACAGCGCCCTTCGTAAAGAAGGAAGATAATCAGGTCTCTCGCTGAGATCTGCAATTGTTTGTTTGCGCATAAATTAGTTGAGCAATGAAATGGAAAGAAATTGAAAACCATTTATGCGCAAGCATTCAGTTGAAAGACTTTAGCACTGCATTCGCTTGCATGACTGAAATAGCATTTGCAGTAGAGAAGATGGACCATCATCCTGAATGGACCAACATTTACAATAAGATTAATTTTAGGCTAAATACACATACTGCCGGTGACAAAGTCACCGCAAAGGATCATAAATTGGCAGAACTGATTACATCAATCTGCCAAAAATATGGACCGAAGAGTGTCGAGTGATTCCTAATGGATATGCCCACCAATCAAAATGATGCTTTTGCTGACTCCATCAAAAGTAAATTGCCCGGAGTTCAGACTTCAATCTTTGCCGTCATGTCGGCTTTGGCTCTGGAAAATAATGCTTTAAACCTCGCCCAAGGCTTTCCCAATTTTGATTGCAGCGACAAGTTGAAATTACTTGTGTCGCAGTATATGAATATGGGCCTTAATCAATATGCCCCCATGCCCGGAGTTCCGTTGCTGCGACAACGTATTGCGGAGAAAATCCGGCGCTGCTATCACACAATAGTCGGTCCAGAAGTAGAAATCACCATAACTACAGGAGCTACTCAAGGTATTTTTGCAGCCGTTTCGGCATTTGTCAGCCCAGGTGATGAAGTGATCATTTTCGAACCTGCCTATGATTGTTATGCCCCTTCGATTGTCCTCAATGGTGGGATCCCAAAGCCGATAACTCTGCACCCCCCAGGATTTGAGATGGATTGGGACCTGCTCAAAAAAACCATTTCGCCCAAGACCAGGTTGCTGATCATCAACAATCCGCACAATCCATGCGGCAAAGTCATGTCAGCATCAGATATGCTGCAATTGCAGGAAATCCTCATGGGCACCAAGATCATATTGCTGAGCGACGAAGTGTATGAGCACCTCGTATTCGATAATGCCCAACATCAGTCAGTTCTGCTATATCCCGATCTCTACAATAGAAGCATTATTACCTTTTCATTTGGCAAGACATTTCATAATACTGGTTGGAAGATTGGCTATTGTGTAGCTCCAAAAAACTTGAGCGCTGAAATACGCAAAGCCCATCAATTTATCGTTTTTTCGGTCAACACACCAATACAGCACGCCCTGGCAGAGTACCTCAAGGACCCTAAAGTGTATCAAGGACTGGGAAATTTTTACGAATTCAAGAGAAACACTCTGTTGAATCATATGGAAAACTCAGGCTTTCGGCCGCTACCCTGTGGCGGATCCTATTTTCAACTTTTTGATTACAGTGCATTTTCAAATGAGAATGACCTGGCATTCGCCCGAAGACTCGTAGAGGAGGCGGGAGTTGCCACTATTCCTGTGTCCGCATTCTGTACCGACGAATATCCACATCAGTTAATTAGGATTTGTTTTGCCAAGAATGATGAGACATTACAGCAAGGAGCCAATCAATTAAAACAATGGGCTTACAGTATGTAGCCCTAGCATTCAGGCTCCCGCATTTTTTTTGTACTTTCAGACTCTTCAACAAAAACCCACGAAGATGAAAATCAAAATTCTCGCACTCTTAATGTGCTATGGTATACTTTGCACCAATCAAATCCAAGGGCAAGGGACCGCTCTCCCCGCTGGTGTCAAGAAAATCACTTCGGTTGAAGGTATCACTGAATATCTGATCGAAAAAAACGGATTCCGCTTTTTGCTTTTTCCTGACAAATCGACCCAGACTATTACCGTCAATATTACCTATGAAGTAGGCTCACGCAACGAGGGATACGGAGAAAGTGGAATGGCGCATCTCTTGGAACATATGGTCTTCAAGGGCACTCCTAATCACCCTAATATTCCTCAGGAGTTGACCTCACATGGAGCCAGACCTAACGGTACTACCTGGTTGGATCGCACCAATTATTTTGAAACATTCTCAGCGACAGACGAAAATCTAAAATGGGCACTTGATCTCGAATCAGATCGGATGATCAATTCACATATCGCCAGAAAAGATCTTGATACCGAGTTTAGTGTGGTTCGCAATGAATTTGAGTCCGGTGAAAACGATCCCGGAAGCGTGTTGTTCGAGCGCATTTTGTCAAGCGCTTACCTGTGGCACAATTACGGAAAATCCACGATTGGATCAAAATCAGATATTGAAAAAGTGCCAATCGATAACCTCAAAGCATTCTATCAAAAATACTACCAGCCCGACAATTCGATCCTCCTAGTAACCGGCAAATTTGATGAAGCGAAAACTATCGCTATGGTCAATGAATATTTTGGCAAAATACCAAAACCTGCTAGAGTTTTACAGACGACTTACACAGAAGAACCTGTTCAGGACGGAGAACGCTATGTGAGCCTGAAGCGTACTGGAGGCAAACAAGTTGTTGCATGCGCATATCACATTCCCTCAGGAGTGCACCCTGATGCGGCCGCCATGGATGTTTTGAACGAATGTCTTAGCAGCGAACCAGCGGGAAGGCTTTACAAAGCATTGGTCGAATCAAAGATTGCTACAAGCCTCTGGGGTTGGTGTGCAGCCCTAAGAGATCCTGGCTTTGTGTACATTAATGTTGATGTCTCTAAAGACGGAGACCTTGCCCTTGCAAAATCCAAATTGACTAATACGCTGGACTCTATACGGTACAATCCCATAACAGCAGAAGAGTTGGACAGGGCCAAAACCAACTTGCTCAAAAATCAAGATGATCTCTTTCGCAAGTCAAGTCAATTGGGACTGACACTGAGCGAATATATTGGCATGGGCGATTGGCGCCTGGTGTTTTTGTATCGCGATCATCTTAGAGAGGTTAGCCTTGAAGACGTAAATCGAGTTGCGCGCACCTACCTAAAAGCCTCCAACAGAACTATTGGCGAATTCATTCCAGAAGAAAATCCCGAAAGAGCTATCATACCCGCTACTCCAAATGTGGCAAGTGTACTCAAGGACTACAAAGGGGATGCCGTAATCGAACAAGGAGAAGTATTCGATCCTAGTCCGATGGCAATCGAAAAGAGAGTGACAAGAGTTCAAGATAAGGGTTCGGTCAAATACGCTCTGCTGCCAAAATCAACTCGTGGCAAAACCGTCAATGTCAATATTGGACTACATTTTGGGGATGAAAACACCCTAAAAGGCAAGACTATGATTGCCGACATGACAAGTATGATGTTGGACAAGGGGAGCAATACGCTAAGCCGTCAGGAAATAAAAGACAAACTAGCAAAACTACAGGCAGAAGTCAGTTTCAGTGGAGATAAGGGCGACGTGAATGTATCAATACAAACAACTAGAGAAAATCTTACTCAAGCACTGTCAATAGTAAACGATTTGCTCAAGAATCCTTCATTCAACAATGTCGAATTGGACAAATTGAAAGCTGAACAAATCACAAGCATCGAAGAGCAAATGACAGACCCTACCGCACTCGCATTCCGCGCTTCACAACGACTTAATTCTCCCACTGATAAGAATGATGTACGGTACGTGAGAACATTTGAAGAGGAAATGGCTGATGTCAAGGCGATCAAAGCAACTGACCTGAAGAAATTCCATCAAGAATTCTATGGTGGAAGCAATGCGACTTTTTCAGTAGTAGGAGATTTTGATCCCGCTGTAATCAAAAAGGTAATGGTTGCTAATTACAATACTTGGAAAAGTGAAAAACCATACAAGCGCATTGAATCCAAAATTATTGAAAAACCGGCAGGCTCTCAGGAAATCGAAACGCCTGATAAAAGTAATGCTGTATACTTAGTTCAGCAACCACTACACATCAAGGACGATAATCCTGATTATGCCGCATTATTGCTCGGAAATTACATCTTTGGAGGGGGATTCCTCAATTCAAGATTGGCAGTAAGAATACGCCAGAAAGAGGGTCTGAGTTATGGGATAGGATCTATGCTTAGCGCTGATGCCGAAGACAATGTTGGTAGTTTCATGGCTTACGCCATCTATAATCCGGAGAATCGTGAGAAACTCGAAAAAGCATTCAAAGAAGAGGTTGAGTTAATGCTAAAAGATGGCTTCACCGCCCAGGAAGTAACTGATGCAAAATCTGGCTATCTGCAATCACGTAATGTCACTCGTTCTCAGGATCCTACATTGACTTCAATGCTGAATGCTCAGATAAAGATTGGTCGCAACATGACATTCTCGGAAGATTTGGAACAGAAGATCAAGGCGCTGACACCTGAACAAATCTCAGCCGCAATGCGCAAATATATCGATCTGCAGAAAATGAGTTTCATTAAAGCAGGAGATTTTGCGAAGCTAAATAAGCCTTAGGCAAACATACATTTCATTACAAGATGCCTGAGAAATTGGGCATTTTGTATTTATGGCCCAATCGCCTGACGTTTTAGGATCACTGCTTTACGTTTTCGTTTTCTATTTTTGTGCCGCTCCAGCTCATACTGGCGACAAACGAATTATGCTCAAACAACTGTACAGATTCTTTAGCTCCAAATATCAAAATGCCTTCCTTGACTATCCGGTCAAATTGGAGCCGCGGTATGGACATGGCAAACCAGCACATCAGGGTCTATCCCAAATAATTGGAGACAATAGGACACTTTACGCCGAATTGTTGACAGAAGCCTTGAAATACTCTGAATCATTGAGTCATCTCAAGAAAACCGATCAGGAGTCAGATTCCAATCTTCCTATATGGAACAATGGCTTCTTGCCCGGACTTGACATTGTCGGAATTTATACTATTCTGTCTAAGTATAAGCCAAAAGTCTATATGGAAATCGGGTCTGGAAATTCAACCAAGGTTGCTTATATGGCCAAGAAGGACCAAAAGCTCGATACTAAGATAGTCTCAATCGATCCCTATCCACGTGCAGAGATTGACGCGCTAGCTGATCAAATCATTCGGCAGCCCTTTGAAAATATCGACCTCGAATCTATTCTTAGCTTATCGGCTAATGACGTATTGTTTGTCGACAATTCTCACAGAATCCTTCCTAATTCCGATGCCAATGTTTTCTTTCTCGAAATACTCCCTCGACTAAAAAAGGGCGTAATCGTGCATATTCACGATGTGTACTTGCCTTATGATTATCCCCAGTTTATGTGCGATCGATATTATTCGGAGCAATACGGCTTAGCAATGTTCCTATTGGCCAATCCAAGCAAATACAAGACCATTTTACCAAATTTTTACATCTCCGAAGATCCTGAATTGTCTGCAATTCTCAAGCCTTTTTGGGCTCTGCCTTCCTTGCAAGGAGTAGAAACACATGGAGGTTCTTATTGGCTGCAGATAGCTGAATGATCAACTTTGTGATCGCCTAGGGATACTGCTCATTCAATACCATGATAACGAGGCGTGCCTTGTCCAACAACAATTGATACGATCTCGATCACTGTTTTCTAGCGCCCAACATGCACCAACAACACCGATATATCAGATGGACTAATGCCACTTATGCGACTTGCCTGTCCGATGGTTTTGGGTTTCATGCGGCCTAGTTTGTCCCTTGCTTCATTGCTCAATGCCTTGATAGAGGCAAAGTCAAAGTCAGAATTCAGGGCATAGTTTTCGAGTTTTCCCATTTTTTCAACGAGTTCTTGCTCTTTCGCGATATATCCCTCATACTTCAATGCTATCTCTGCACTTTCGATGATTTCATTATAAAATTGATTGAGGAATTGGTCGAGAAAAGGAACCTCTGTGCGCATATCTTGAATTGACACGTGTGGTCTCAAGATCAGTCCATTGAGCTTGACTTTTTGGCTTAGAACTGCAGAATCAATACTTTGTAAATATCCATTTACTTCATCCGGACCAATGCTTGCTTCGACACAAAATTTCTCAATAGCTTTCATGCCCTTAATCTTGGCTTCGACCCGCTGCATCCGCTCATCCATATTGACGACGCCCAACTGACTTGCCAATCCGCTAAGACGGATATCGGCATTGTCCTGACGCAAGAGAATCCTGTATTCAGCACGTGATGTAAACATACGATAAGGCTCGTTAGTGCCTTTGTTGATCAGATCGTCGATCAGGACACCAATATAGGCCTCTGATCTTTTCAATATGAAGGGGTCTTGTTCACGCACTGCCAAATGGGCATTCATTCCGGCAATTAGTCCTTGGCCCGCCGCTTCCTCATATCCAGTTGTTCCATTGATCTGTCCTGCAAAAAACAGGTTTTTGACCAAATGCGTTTCAAGCGTTGGACTGAGTTGAGTAGGTGGGAAAAAATCATATTCAATTGCGTAGCCTGGCCTAAACATCTTGACTTGCTCAAAACCGGGGACCAACTTCAAAGCTTTATACTGAACATCTTCTGGCAGAGATGATGAGAATCCATTGACATAGATCTCACATGTATTCCAGCCTTCTGGCTCGACAAACAATTGGTGACGATCTCTATCGGCAAAGCGATTGATCTTGTCTTCGATAGATGGGCAATACCTCGGACCAAGACCTTGAATCCGGCCGGTAAACATTGGTGATTTCTCAAATCCCGTCTGAAGTATTTCATGCACCTTGTCATTGGTATAAGTGATATGACAAGGCAACTGCTTCTCTAACTTAGGTGTGTCAGAATAAGAGAATTTGGAAGGATTCTCATCGCCCAATTGAATTTCCATCTTGGAGTAGTCGAGTGAACGACCATCAATGCGTGGTGGTGTCCCGGTTTTCATTCTTCCGGATTCGAATCCCAGTGACACCAATTGCTCAGTGATTCCTTTTGCTGCGCTTTCGCCAGCGCGTCCTCCACCAAATTGCTTTTCTCCAATGTGAATGATCCCGTTGAGAAAAGTGCCATTTGTCAACACAACTGCATTGCCTTCAATCTCTATGCCCATACCCGTGCGGATACCAGCTACACGACCATCTCTGATTATCAATCCACTCACCATTTCCTGCCAGAAATCAATGTTTTGATTTGCTTCAAGCATTTGTCTCCATTTCTGGGCAAACTGCATTCTGTCACTCTGTGCTCGAGGACTCCACATGGCAGGACCCTTGGAGAGGTTCAGCATTCTGAACTGGACCATAGTATTGTCAGTAACGATTCCTGAGTATCCGCCAAGTGCATCTATTTCTCTAACAATCTGCCCTTTAGCCACGCCACCCATCGCAGGATTGCAGCTCATTTGAGCGATAGTCTGCATATTCATGGTCGCCAAAAGAACTTTTGATCCCAGATTGGCAGCTCCTACTGCAGCTTCGCAACCTGCATGGCCTGCACCCACAACAATAACATCATATTTTGGAAACATAATTCTCCCTTTCCTAATTGGCTGCAAAGGTACTGGAAATGATTGGGTTGGAAAATGTAATGACTCTACCCATGTTCAGTATAGCTGCTTATTTTCACTTGCCTTGCTTGCGAAAATTGATTACCTTTAAAAAAAGCATCAATGGAAATTCTGATTGTACTCATCAGTTCTGGTTATCCATAAATAACAATTTCCATAATATTTTGGCGAGACCATCTACGTGGGCTGGAGACCTCAGAGTTAATATTCGAATTTTACTATCCACTAAATAGCTTCGATTGACTATCTATATCAAATATATGGTCTCCTTGAGATGCAAGATGATAGTCACCACTATCCTAGATCAAATGGAGCTTCAACATGGCGAAATTGAGCTTGGGGTAGTTACTATTGTGGGAAATTTGGATTCAAAACAGCGCGACAAACTAAGAAGGGACCTTGCCAAAACGGGTCTTGAACTTATCGAAGATAAAAAGGCCATCCTCATTGAAAAAATTATCAACGTGGTCGTGACGATGATTCATTACTCTGTCGAACTTCCAACAACAAACTATTCCGACTACATCAGCGACAAATTAGATTACAACTATACCTACCTGTCTAACTTGTTTTCGGAGGTGAAGGGAATCACTCTACAACATTTTATCATAATTCACAAAATCGAGCGCGTCAAAGAATTGATTCTATATGACGAGCTCAACCTTACCGAAATTGCAGATACCCTTCACTATAGCAGCGTAGCTCACCTTTCTAATCAATTCAAGAAAATAACAGGACTTTCTCCCTCTTTCTTTAAGAATTTAAAGCAAAAGAGGATGGGATTTCTTGAAAATCTGTGAAAGATGTAACAATTTCAGTTTATTGTATAATTCTCTCTCCGCAACATTGACTAGATTACAAATCCAGTAATATATCTTAGAAGTAATTGTCTAGTTGATCATTAAATAAATTCTGATGAGACTTTTTATCAAGAATATGGTTTCCATTCGCTGTAAAATGAAAGTCATTTCTGCCTTAAACGAACTGAAATTTGGGTATCTAAGTATTGGATTTGGAGAAGTTACCACAGATGTTGAACTTGATTTGAATCAAAAAGAGAAACTGCGGATCAAACTCCTAGAGTCTGGATTAATCTTGATGGATGACAAAAAAGCTATATTAATAGCCAAAATAAAGCAAGTGATATTTAAAATGACACATGCCGACCGCGACATTACAAAAATCAGAAACTCCACGTACATAAGTAATGAGCTAAAGTTAGACTATCACTTTTTGTCCACTTTGTTTAATACTGAAACTGGTACGACGATCGAGCACTACATAATCCTCCAAAAAGTTGAACAAATAAAGCTTCTGCTTACCGACGATGCTCTTAGTCTTGCCGAGATATCCTATGAAATGAAGTACAGCAGCGTTGCACATCTTTCAGCGCAGTTTAAGAAAATAACAAATCTTACTCCGAAATTATTCAAAAGCCAAATAGGTTTTATTCCAGTACTGCCAATGGCTGTCTAGTCTTTTTACTGTCGAATTGATTTAATTTTATAAGTTTAATCAATAAAAAGTTGCAATTATTCGTGTCGAATAATTAGTCTGCAATATCTTGTAAATCAAACACATATGTAAATATAATATATTGATTTCGCAGATGCGTGATAGATGTAACTATTACAGGTAATTGTGTACTTTTTAAGGAAATTTAAAGTAGACCTTTGCGATATTGATTTTTCATTTTTTTAACTATTCTATGACGATGAGAACACTACTACCACCGCTATTCGTATTACTAACCTTACTTTTTTCTGGAACCACAATTGCACAGGCACCGCCCTTGGGAGTCTGTCAGCAATTTGCATTATTTACTGCCGCCGGAGCTTTTGGCAATACCGGCACCACTGTTGTGACAGGGGATATAGGCACTAATGCAGGAGCGTTTTCAGGATTTCCCCCTGGTATCGTTAATGGCAACATTCACAATGTAGATGCCATTTCAGCTCAAGCTGCAGCTGACGTACAAATTGCTTATGCAAATCTTTTTAACAGAACCTGCGACACAGTGATTGGAACAACTCTTGGCAATGGCCAGGTCTTGGGTCCTAAGACCTATTGTCTAGGTGCTGCTTCTACATTAAATGGAGATTTGGTATTGGATGCACAATGTGATCCTAATGCCATCTTCATTTTCAAGATTGACGGCGCTTTGTCAACCACTGTTGCCTCACATGTTGTCCTGATTAATTCAGCAGCGATTTGTAACGTGTTTTGGCAAATTAACGGTGCTGCTTCATTGGGTGGCAACTCCGTTTTTAGAGGCACCATCATTGCAAATGGAGCTTTGAGTCTTGCTTTCAATGCAAGTCTATTTGGCCGTGGTCTGAGCACCGCCGGTCAGATAGCTTTGTTTACGAACACAGTAAATATCGGAGAATCTCCAACGGCTTCAAACATTACAGCTTCTGGCGCTACTACCTTCTGTCAAGGTGGATCTGTCACACTCAGCGGCAATTGCGGAGGAACATGGAACAATGGATCAAGTGCTGCCTCAATTCTCGTTACGACTGCAGGTGATTATTTTGTTACCAATGACAATGGTTGTGGAATTTCGATTTCCAATCATATCATGGTAGTAGTGAATCCCTTACCAGTTTGCACGATTAGCGGCGAAAATTTCATCTGCCAAACAGGACAAACTACAACACTTTGTGGGCCGATAGGCGCTGCGGGATATTTATGGAATACAGGAGCAACAAGTAATTGTATTACTGTAAGTCAAGCTGGAACATTTAGTGTCACCGTTACGAATGCAGCAGGATGCACAAGCACTTGTAGCCAAACAGTCACTATCAATCCAACGCCAATGTGCACGATTGCTGGCGAGACTTCAATTTGTCAAGGTGGATCAACGATTCTATGCGTACCGGCAGGAGCTGCAAGTTATGTTTGGAGCACTGGCGCTACTACTAATTGCATCACTGTAATTACTGATGGCAATTATTCAGTCACAGTCACCAATACTGCAGGTTGCGTCAGCACTTGTAGTCAGACGGTTACATTAAGCCCTAATCCCATATGCACAATCAGCGGGGTAAATACAATCTGTCAAGGCGGATCAACACAGATTTGTGCACAAGCTGGGGCTGACGGATATGTGTGGAGCACCGGCGCCGTAACCAATTGCATAGTGGTTAGTACTGCGGGCACTTACTTTGTAACTGTTACTAATGTCGCAGGTTGCACAAGTGTTTGTAGCATCACCATCAGCATCGTGACAGGCCCATCATGCTCTATCACTGGAAATCAGGTAATCTGCCAAGGACAAAGTTCTACATTCTGTACAGAGGCTGGAGCGCTTGGCTATCAATGGAGTAACGGAGCAACCACCAATTGCATTACTGTCAGTGCGGCTGGGAATTATATCGTAACTGTAACTTATGCAGGAGCTTGCACTAGCGTTTGTAGTAGGACTTTGAGTGTCAATACAATTCCTCCAACTATAACCTGTCCAGCCAACATAAGTCTGAATTGCAGTAGCAGTATACTACCTGCAATTACAGGAACAGCAACTGCTTCAAGTCCATGCGCTGGTACAGCTCAAATGACCTATACCGATGCCGTCTTAGCGGGCAACTGTCCACAAAGCTATTCGATCATCAGAACCTGGCTTGCAACCTTTCCTAACGGGAGTAGTGTAAGTTGCAATCAGACCATCACAATCACTGATAATATCAGTCCTGTGATTACTTGTCCAGTGAACAGAACATTAACATGCACTCAGGGAACAACTCCGGCAATTACCGGTAGCGCATCAGCAACTGACATTTGCGATTTGGCACCGGTTGTAACATACTCTGATATAACTATCAATGGTGCTTGCCTGC
Source organism: Saprospiraceae bacterium (assembly GCA_039927395.1). Lineage (GTDB taxonomy): Bacteria > Bacteroidota > Bacteroidia > Chitinophagales > Saprospiraceae > JBDSUZ01. Next base: position 14,509 of record JBDSUZ010000157.1, read on the forward strand.
AGAACTACACAATATCTCGCACCTGGCGTGCTACTGATGCCTGCGGCAATACAAGTACTTGCATACAAAGCATAAGTGTTGTAGACAATACACCCCCTACCATTATTTGTCCTGCAAACATCACAGTTGCCTGTGCAAGCTTAGTGCCGGTTGCCAATACTAGCTTAATTATAAGTGCTGACAATTGCAGCGCTGTGGTGACCGTCACCCACGTCGGCGACCAAGTAAGTAATTTCCTCTGTGCCAATAAATACACAATTAGCAGAACATATCGAGCTACAGATGCTTGTGGTAATGCGTCCACTTGCTCGCAGGTGATAACTGTTGCCGACAATCTTGCGCCTCAAATCACTTTCGTTAATCCCGCTTGGGCCAATGGATCAAGGGTAAATGTTCAATGCTACGGGCAAAACCCAAATTGGGAGATTCCAATTTATGGGGTCAATGACGTCATTGTACAAGACAACTGTGGAGGAAATGCTGTAGTTACATTTAAGAAAACACTTGAAGATGAGGGAACCTGCAAAACAGACGGCTACATCAACTTATTCAGACTCACTTGGACGGCAACAGATCTATGTGGAAATACTTCAGAAGCATTCATCTTTCTAGCTTTAATAGATACCATACCACCTACTATTCAGGGAATTCCTTTGGACATCACTGTTAACTGCAATGCAATTCCAGTTGCTCCGATTTCAATTGTTGCAGTTGACGAGTGCCTTTGCGCGTGCGTTATTCTATTCTCTGAATCCACACTAGCACCTGGTTGTCAAAATGGACAAGTCCTGACCCGCACTTGGAAAGCTATCGATCGCTGCGGAAATGAGACTACTCAAACTCAAAATATAACCTTGATTGATAACCAGGCACCTATATTAAGGCTGAATGTTGGCGGTTTGCCAAATGTTCAAAATGCAGCAATTCTGGAGTATACCTGTCAGGAAAACGGCATACCTGCCTTCTTTGATTCCTTTAATGAGGCTTCAATTATAGCCACTGGGTCTTGTAGTCAGGATGTTGAAGTAACTTTTGAAAGTAATCTTCAATTTTCCAACAATTGCTTAGAGTACGGATATGCTGAGCAAAGAACTTTTCATTGGGTTGCTACTGATCTTTGCGGCAGTACATCCAGCTTTTCAATTGTGGTAAGGTTGATTGACAATACGCCCCCTGTAATCATCGGAGCTCCAGCCATGACTTGTGTCGGAGATCCCATACTGAACCTTATAACTGCAACAGATGATTGTGAAAACCCATTTGTCTATTTTAGCGATTCTATCATACAAAGTCCTTGTGGAAGCGGATCTGCAATTCAAAGAACTTATGGATCATATGATGGATGCGGTAATATTTCAAATGCGATAAGCATTTTATTGCCCAATGACCAAGCTGGACCTAAGATCACAGCAATAAATCCTTCATTAGTTGGCTTGAAATCGGGAGAAACCATGACCATGCCTTGTGGAGGAGAAAGTGATCACTACACTAAATTTACCGTAGACGACGTAAGTGTGATAGACAGTTGTTTAGGAGGCGTTGAAGTGACTTTCGAAGAGAAAGTGCTTGAAACAGGAAATTGTCTTACAAGTGGATTTCTAGTAAAACTAGAACTTGTCTGGACGGCTTCTGACGTATGTGGCAACAGCAGCGTGTTCAGGGTATTCGTCGATCTATTTGATCAGACCGCTCCTACATTTGTCAATTTTGTCCCAGAATTGACTATTGCTTGCAATGCTATTTTGCCAAATCCTCTCGCGATTGATGCTTGTAGTGTGGCCATTGTTACCAATATCGATAGTATCGTCAATGGGATTTGTGCTTCTGAATTCAGTATATATCGCAACCTGGTAGCAACTGATTTATGTGGTAACTCGACGAGTTTGATGCAAATAATTCATGTCGGAAATGGAGCGGGTCCAAGCATTCAGGGGGTAGTTCCTTTTGTTTGTGATGATTTGGACTTTCCTGTTGTTTCCGCTTTTGATTCCTGTGCTAATCAAATCGTAGAGGTTATTATGGTTCAAGACACAATAAGCACAACGTGCCTGGATGGGCTAGTGGTCCAAAGGAAATGGTCTGCAACCGATGCTTGTGGCCATACTACTGTAATCCATCAGATCATTGTCCTGCATGACACGATTGCTCCTTCAATCATCATTCCCCCGTTTTCAGTGATCAATTTATTTATTGGTCATTTGGATAATAAAGTCCTCCTGTCTGATAAAAACTTGATCAAACTATTACTTGCGCTGAATGCCAAGAGCGTGTATGTAGATGACAATTGTGATAGCTTGATCATCCCTATTTTTACAGTCCAAATAGTTAAAGGAAACTGCCTGAGTGATGGATATTTTGAAAGGAGAATTTACACTTGGGTGGTGACTGATATTTGCGGCAATTCAAGTACCCTTTCATTTACCGTTGACTTTATTGATGATGAGGCTCCAAAATTTACAGTATTGCCGGCTGATTTGACTATAGTATGTGCACCACTTCCACCCGCACCTGCTATTGGTACAATAAATGAAGCAATACCACTGGTGATTACTTACGTTGAAACAAAAAAAGATGGCACGAAACCAGGCGTCTTTGAAATTACACGTACCTGGACGGTCACGGACAATTGTGGAAACAAGACTGTCTATATCCAACATATCACCTGGATTCCAATTTCAGATTTTGCATGTGAGATTGAAATTCCTGCTTCAATAGAATGCAATACTCATAATGTAGTAATCACAGCCGATACAAGCAACGGTTTTGGAAATATCAAATATGAATGGGAAATTGTTGGTGAAAAATGTCTGTTGACCGGTGGTCAGGGAACTCCCGAAATAAACATTTACATCGGTTGGACACCCGTGAGTATCATCCTGCATTTGACAGACGAACACGGATGTGTTACAACTTGTCAGGATAGCCTGTTTTGCAAAACGAATCTAGATCTGACGAATGAGAGTCTATTGCACAATGAGACCATTGGTGAGCAAGATGCGGCAATCAAAAACAAAGCTGCCGAAAGCAATCAAACAGAATTTCTTGAGATTTGGCCAAATCCAGCAAATAACCAGGTAACGATGCGATTTGAATCTCAATATGTAACAACCAACTGGCTAAAGATCTCCAATCTACTAGGCAAGGAAGTGTTTACAAAACAGTTTCAAACGCAACAGGGACGCAATGAAATTAATGTCGATGTGCGCGATTTTCCCGTTGGAAATTATCTGGTGCAAATTGGATCGCAGCAAAACATTTCCTCCGTTGTGTTGAGTATTATCAAAAACTAAAATAGTAGTTCTCGTTTTTAAAGAGCCTTCCTCATAGCGGGGGAAGGCTTTTTTTATTCCTCCACTCCTTTCATAGTTTCTTTATTGATACCTTACACTGTCTGTTTATCGCAACATCAATCCAATCATCATGAGTAAAGACAGAGGAACTAAGAACATAAAGAAAGCTCCGGCTGATAAAGCTGGCAAAGTGAAAGCCATTTCGCCTTATAAAACTGACCGCAATCAGGGTACAGGTAAAAGTCCGTCGGTACAGGCATTTGTACCTAAAGATACAGGGTCAAAGAAGCCAAGCTAAAGGGCAATTTATTCTTCAACTCCCTTCATGATTTCTGCCCTTTCGGCAATTTGGAGGGACTTGATGATTCCATCTATATCTCCTTCCATCACCTGGTCAAGATTGTATAAAGTCAAGTTGATCCTGTGATCGGTCAATCTGTTTTGCGGATAATTGTATGTTCTGATTTTATCTGAACGGTCTCCAGATCCCACTAAGCTTTTCCTATTCGCTGAAATGGTGGCTTCGTGCTCCTTTTTCATGCGCTCTTGTATCTTATTGTACAATCTGGTCAGCGCGATCTCGCGGTTCTTTATTTGAGATCTTGCTTCCTGACATTCTGATACGGCACCAGTCGGAATGTGCGTAATACGCACCGCCGACTCCGTTCTATTGACGTGTTGTCCTCCCGCGCCTGATGCACGGAATACATCGATCTTCAGATCAGTGGTCTTAATGTCAAGATCTTCCATTTCAAGCTTAGGCATGACGGCAACAGTGGCTGCTGAAGTGTGGACCCTTCCTTGTGATTCTGTTTTAGGCACGCGTTGCACCCTGTGGGCTCCAGACTCGTACTTTAGTTTGCCAAACACGTCTTTACCATGCACCTCGAGCTCTACTTTGTTAAATCCTCCTACTGTTCCCTCATTGCTAAAGAGAACTTCAACTGTCCAGTTTTGTGATTCAAAGTACTTGGTATACATGCGGTAGAGGTCGCCCGCAAAAATACTTGCTTCGTCACCTCCTGTGCCTGAACGTATCTCAAACAAAACATCTTTGGCATCATCAGGGTCTTTTGGCAGAAGCAGCATTTCAAGATCATCCTCCAATTGCTTCAATTTTGGTTCAAGCTCTTGCAACTCCTCTTTTGCCATCACGCGCATTTCTTCATCTTCTTCGGCAATCATTTCCTTGGCCGTACTGATTGCATTTTCTGTAGCTCTGTAATTTTGGTAAACGCCCATCAATTCCTTTAGATCGGAATACTCTTTGTTGAGCTTGCTAAACTTCGACATATCCGATGAAACCTCCGGATTGGATAGCTGCTCTTCGACGTAATAAAATCGATTCTGGACTGCTTCTAATTTATCTATGATGGACATGGGAAATGCTTGCTAGGTACCTAATTGGCCCGCAAAGTTATTCAGAAGCATTGATTTTGTTATGCTTTTAGTATTTAATACTATTTCTAACTTGCCTCAACATAGGCTTCTACTCCTTCTGAGATTCCATCAGCCAATTCAGCACTGGCACATTTTCCTCTTTGTCAGCAATGTACAATAGCGTATCAAATACCTCCGGATCGAGATGTCTTTGATATAGATGCAGCTTCTGCTGGTGGTCCAAATGGCTGTAATGTATTCCCCAAAGCATCAACTTTTTGTAGAACAATGGCACTTGTTCTAACCAGTACTCAACCGTTGCTTTCACGTCTAATCTTCTGAAAATCTCTGAGGGGTCAGCTTCTGAATGTAGCTCATTTCCCGATAAGTAGGCATACCTGAAGCCCGGGCTAGCCTTGAATTGATAGAGCATTTGGACGATCTCTTTATTGTTGTCAATGAGATGAAAGCCAACCTTGCCCATGCTGAAAATAAAACTGGTGGTAATCGGGCAATTGGGAATAATCTGTGGCTCTGGAGCAAATGTAGCCTGATCACCATTGACGTCGATTAGATCTCCATCTGGTGTTACCAGCATAGGCATCTGACGTTTGCTTGCCTCTTCGAGGGTAAGGCTGTCAAATAGTCCTTGGCCTGCTATCGGTTCGAATGTAAAATGTCTTTTGATCTGATAGAGCATCTGCTCTAACTCTGCCAGATCTCTGTAGATGACACCTCTCGGCACAACAAAACTAGAGTCAAAATCAAGAATCCGACCTATTATTTCGCCCTTTCTTGGCAACCAAATGCTTTCGTCTAGTAGTGAAATTGCCCATTGGCTTATTGCCATTTGCGAGCGCGAATATCTCAATAGTCTGTTGATCAAAATCTCTTCACCGGCACTGTGCTTGACCATCCATTGGATCTGAGCCTCCGTGCATGTAAATTGGATAAAGAAAGTATTCAAAGTCGCCAACTGAGGGCGCTCATGCAGATGCGATTGGATTAGTTGAAACAGGGAATTGCGCACATCGTAATACCGATGCTCCAATATTTCCTCCAAGGGTTTGTATTTGTCCTTGAGGTAAGGTTGATATTCAATCCTGGCTTTATTGAAGTAACGTAGCAGATTGACGAGTACATAATTAGGAATCGCTTTGCCAATCTTTGCATGACCATTAATCGATGCCAAGGAGGTGGCAAAAAATGCGGCATCAAAACAGAATAAGTGAAGCTTCTTAGTGTAAGCCCTTAGCTTTAGATAGTCCGTGCAGTATTCCAAATTTGGAATTTGCTTTTGCGCTCTGAGCAATGACTTCGAAATGAAATCCCTTGAAGCGGCGGCTAATTGTTGGATTTCGATTTGCTTATCGGTTTCGGCGATAAGGCTAAAAGCATGCGTATAGGTAGGCATAAGGGGAATATGTCTATTGTTTTCAAACAAAAAAACCCTAATCGCTGCTTAAGATATACAACTTTTGTTATATATAAAATAATTATAGTATGTTCTGCAAAAATTTAACAGAATCTTGATCTTAATATCCCACAGGAAATCCCAAATCTGGATTAGTCTTTCTTGATATTGTCCTTGATCGTCTGGATGAATTCCTGCGATACGATTGGTCTCTTCACATTGCTGCGTATGAGGTCGCGGAAGGATTTTTCTCTATTGTACATTCTGCTAATATTAGGATCCTCAGCCACAGAGCGTAATAAATTATCTTGATCTTCTTCGTTGAGCGCTCCATCAAGGTACATGGACACTTTGTTATGGATATCGTTTGGATTGTTTGGCTCTTTCATTTGCTGCAAAACTATTGGTCAATAATAGAGATCTACTTCAATTCTTCTTTCCCGGCGCCATCTTGAGATTCTGGATCCGACACATGTGTTCTTGGATCGGCAAATCCTTGTTTTTCAGCATAATCTCGCAATTGTACTTTCAGAATATTCCTGCCACGGTGCAAACGAGATCGAACGGTGCCGACAGGTATGTCTATAATTTTTGCAATTTCTTCGTAGGTGAATCCTTCAATGTCACAAAGCAAAATTACTGTTCGAAAGTCAATTGGTAATGAATTAATGGCGCGTGTAACTTCATCACCCATCAATTGGTCAAACAGTTCTTCGCGCAAATCCAGGAAACCTGAATTGTTGTCGTCATCACTGTCATGATAGTTGACAAAGTCTTCAAAATCAACACGATTAGGCCGCTTAGTGCGCTTCCTAAAGTCGTTGATATATCCATTCTTCAATATCTTAAACAACCATGCCTTGGCATTCGTTCCCTCCATATACTTTTCTATGGATTTAAATGCCTTGAGGTATGTTTCCTGCACTAAGTCCTCAGCATCAGCCTCGTCCAATGTTAAGTGGTAAGCAAATGTCGTCAGCGCTGTGATATGCGGCAACAACTCTTTCTCAAATATGCGAATCGACTCCTCCCGGCTTAGAAATGGTTTGTCTTCCATAGATCAAAGGTAAGTAATATAGCAAGCCTGACCTAAAAGTCAATTTTTGCTCATATTAGATAAATATTAATGTGTCACTGTCGCAAGTTGATGATTCCTCACCTCAAAAGCCTCTAAGTTTGATAGAAAGAATAAATATTAAATATACAATTATGAAAAAGATTCTATTCACTGGCGCCGCAAGCCCACAAGGTTCAATGCTGCTAAAAGCACTTTCAAATTTAGGCTATCCAATCAGGCTTTTTATTGAAAATGCGCAATCGCTCAATCTGTCACAATTCAAGAGAAACAATTTCGAGCATTATTTGGGCGACTTGACAAATTTCAAAGACTGCGTCGATGCCATGCAAGGTTGCCAATGTGTCATTCATGCAGGATTGCTTTCTGATTTTTGGCCATTCAGATCATACGCAGTTCGCAAATCCAATGTGCTAGGCACGATCTACCTCCTAAGGGCAGCAAGATTTCTCCAGTTGGAGCGATTCATTCAGATCGACTGGAATAATCCAACATCAGCCATTAATACAAATTCAAGAAGCAATTACCTTCCCGAACAATTCAATTCAGCACAGGCGGCTTTACAATATGTCCAACAATGGATCAGGGATTTTACTTTTCCCGCAGCGATAGTACAGGCCGAAGCGTCTAAAGGTCCTTGGTCAAATTTTCCCTTCTTACAAAGAAGCAACCCAATGGACAAAATGATTCAAACCTTGGAGTTTCTGTTGGAAGATCAACAATCATTCAAGCCAGATATACAAACTATATCTAAATACAAATTGATTTAGAAGATCGTTAACGCGGGAATAATTTCTCAAAAAACAGATTGAGCACCTCAACCAAGATGAGCAACACAATTACCCATTCCAACTGATTGCTCTTTCTGTATTGCATGAGATCTTTGAATAGCTCCAGATTCTCCTTGATGGTCTGCAATTCCTGATGCACATTGCGATAGCGAATCTGGAGATCAAAAGTCCTCTTTAGCCCATGATCAACTTTGCTCAATACTTCGTCCTCCCAGGTCTCCGGTGGAGAGTCAAAAATGTATAGATTTTCAGCAATCCTGTTCTTAAGATTTAGAGTTTGTCCAATAAATTTCGTCAGGCTTTTGCCTGATATAGACAAGGACCCATTGCGTTCGAGATGCTTGGTATGTAGATTAGTTTTCTCAAGCAATATTTTGGTTTCCTGGGCATAGTAATCCAGCGCAACAGATTGAGATACATTCAACATGATCAGCCTGAAAACTTCTATTTCGGGCTCAACAATCTCAATTTCATTATATCCAAATTTATAGTCCTTAGCTCCAGGAATTATCTGAAACTCTTCGATCAATTTGGTTTCAAATAAGTTGGTACAATGAGGAGCAATAAACTGTATGAATTCAGAAATCTTTATTTCATCAAAATTGATAAAGCAAATGACGCCATATTCAAAAACGTAAATAAATTGCTCATTGTCAAGCGCATAGAATAGCTCATCGGAATCAGAAAAATGGAGCTGTGCAGCGAATGAGGATTTCAGTGCCTTGATATCGATACTATCAGCAATTTGGAAGGAAATCACTTTGTACATAAGGCAAATAATTTATCAAAATTACATCAATTGCCGCGCCTATTCCTTAATTGTAGGCAATTCTGTCTTCATCATGTCCTTAAATGCATCGAGTTTGTCATTTGGCAAAGCCAAAGACAACACAAATTGTCTCATCTTCCAGTTGCCTCCAATCAAGCTCCATGTTCCCGAGCCGCGACATAGGCCCATTCCTGTGTGAAGCTTTTCGTCCCACCAAGCCGTTTGTCCATCGTCACTTATATAAATATGCCTCTCAAAGGGATGGAAGGTCCAGGCGCTATCGCGGGCAAAATACTTTTCTGACCATTTTTTCAATTCATCGCGCTTCCAGAATTCTGTCTCGTCGGTGCCAATATAAACTGCATCTTCTGTCATCGAGCCAAAGAATACATTTTCATCAGCTTTAGCGGCTGCTTTATGCCACTGATTTAGCAGCGAATCAATGGTAGAAATGGGTGCCTGATATTTGTTCTTCTTGCGTCTGGTGTCTATGATCTGACTAATTTTCCATTGTTTGGAAGTCTTAATCAATTGGAATGCGTTGACACCTGAGTGTGAATATTGTTTGCCTGAATAAAATGCATAATTGGTCCAAACTGAAGCCAGACCTTCATCCACTCGGATGTCATAACTCAATATGCGCTCATCCCAAACTTCTTGATGTGCCGTACCTACTGATTTCAAAAAAGACTTCACATTCTCCTCTTTATATTCAGGCTTGTCTGGGGTCTTATAATAGGTAGTAAGCATTCGGCAATCAGGCAACAATTGTGTGTGAACTGCTGAACTGTCGCCTTTTCTGATTCCTGCAAAGAAGCGCTCAATTGTTTCCCTTACCGCAAGTTCTTCCTTCTCCTGGCTCCAGGCGCATAGGGAACTAGTTAAAATGAAGGCGGCGATTAGGCCAAGTTTGAATTGCATAGCTTGATATTGTCGATATTCGTTACTTTCTAAAAATCAAATCGCGTCTTTGGCAGATTCCACCTGATGCCGAGATTTATAGAATTGGTCATTTGCTCATTACTTTCGTTTTGGTAGCTCTTTACTCTATAGATCCATTGCGCTTCAATGTAGAATTGATGAAACCACTCATAGCTCAAATCGATGCGGCCCAAGATAGTTTCAGATCGATTGCCTTGCAAAATATTTATACCAAAGTCTGAAATATGGCTACTATTTGGCAACAAAATATTCCCACCAAAATTGCTTGAGTCTGCATCTTCCCCTTTGATGAAATAAAATATATTTCCCTCCACAGACAGTCTAGGACTGATCTGATATTGCAGTTTGAGAAGTAGTTCTTTAAAATTCGCCCCTAATGGATGCGCCAAAGCCTGATTCTGATGTGAATAATTGGCTATTGAATCGTAGTGTGAATAGGTGTACGGCCGCACGAGATTGAACTCCGTCAGCATATTCAATTGCTTCAATCCAAAGGCGTCTTTATATTTTAGGCCCAATTGAATGCCATATTTATTTCCCCACCAACCATTCTTTCCAAACAGCTCTTTGACCTTCAACTCATCAACAAGAAATTGTCCATATATCATCAGGCCTTTGGCTGGTATAATTGATCCATCAAGTCCCAATTGCACATTGTCAGGGCTGCCAATCGCACCTTCGATGGAGCGATAAAATATGAATGGATTTAGATAATTGAATTCAAAATGGTTCGCTCGCGCAAATGTTACATTCTCAAAAATTCCAATTCTGAACCAAGAATTAGGGCTGTAATTGAGGTGATGGGCCGCCAGATATTTCTTGGGAATTATGGCATTATTGGCACCATTGCTTCGGTTGGAACCTGCATTCAATTCTGCGAAAATATTTTGATAATGGAATGGCCCAAGACTCCAATCAATCTTGAGGTTGATATAATTGCTAGCAAAATCGGATAATAGTAAAGAGCGGTAACCGTCACCAATAAAATTGCGGCGATTGCCGAAGGTGATTCCAATATTTTTGGAAACCTTAAATCCAATCGAACCCTCGCCGCTCAAATAGTCGTAACCAAATAATCTACCGCCGCTGCTGTTGTAAGTTTTGTAAAAAGCTGTGCCTGGTAATGTTTGAAAATCGGATTCGTATTGATCCACGTAGGTGGGAAAGCCAGACTGAGATTCGAGGATATTTGCGTAGATAAAGAGCTTCTTGTCGATGCTGGCCCTTAGCTCCATACCACGCTGATTGGCAAAAGTCATTGGCTCATTACTCAGCATGATGCCAGCATTAAGGCTCAATAACGGATTGATGCGAATCGTGTAATCAGGTCTGTCAATTGCGTAAAAATGCGCTGAACTTTGATAGAAATTGCTGAGGATTCTACGTACAAATGGCTTTCTTGGCTCAATGGGCACTTTTACCGCAATCGATAAACTATCATTCATTTGGAATAGGGCCAATGCTTTGTACTCGCTATTGTCCCTAAGTAATTTGTTAATTTTCCAATGATCTTTAGTGTTATCTGCTGCGACGATTGTGTCCCAATGCAGAGCCAAGGCATAGATCTTTGATCGGTACAGAGGTTTATCGACCCATGGCATCTTACTTGGATTGCCATAGAGTAGGATAAGTCGTTCGATGTCTCGATTTGCGTCCATGTCTGAGGACAGCACATTGTCTTGCGCGCTAGCTACGTGGAAGAGAAAAATAAAGAAGATCAAGCCACAGTACTTCATCATCCGAAGATACTTAAAATGGGAAAAGCGATCTTACACGAGGATCTACATTGTCGATCATTGCCTGCAAAATCATGATTTGAACTCGAGCAAAAAATCTTTTATTCGTTGATCAAATTCATCTTTCTCAGCAAAGAGGAAATACACTTCAATAGGCAGCACAAAGACCGGCAGGTTGTCGCGAATGAGAAAGTCTCTATGAGCTTCAAGCCTCATGGCATCTTTTTCGGTAGTGATGACAGCCTTGCGATCGCCTGGCAGAGATTCCAAAAGCCGCTTCATCTGAGCTATATCGAAATTGGAATAATGATGATGGTCTTCAAATTCTATCGGAATTAGTCTTTTGACTTTGGGCTCAAGATACTCCTTCAGATAGTCTGTATTTGCGATACCCGACAGCAAGAAAAGTTCAAAAGGAACAGAGAGGTCCAATTTGTAACTGGCATCAAAAATGTAATATGGCTGTCCGTATTTGTAGGCAGAAAAGTAAATCTGCTGCTCTGTGCTAGGATTTATCTCAGCTATAATTTTACGCTTCTTATCCAGCGTCAAGTTTTCAGGACATTTGCTCACGATGATAATGTCAGCCCTATGATAGCCTGATCTCCACTCTCTCAGTCTACCTGATGGTAACAAAAAGTCACGAGTAAAAAGGTTGTTGTAATCCGTCAACATTATCTGAAGGCCGGGCTTAATACTTCTATGTTGGAATGCATCGTCAAGCAAGATCACTTGTGTGTCAGGGGCGTCCATCAATATTTGTGTGACGCCGGACACCCTGTTTTCTGCAACAGCTACCGGTATTTCGGGAAATTTACGCTTGAATTGCAGCGGTTCATCGCCATATTCGGCCGCAGAACCTTTCTCGGTGACCATTCGATATCCTACAGTATTCCTCTTGTACCCACGGCTCAATGTGCCGAGTTGAATATAGTCTCCGAGTAACCTGATGAGATATTCGATATGTGGTGATTTTCCAGTGCCTCCAACCGACAAGTTACCAATACCTATTATTGGCAAGTCAAATTTGCTGGAACGCATGTAGCCACGTTCATACATCCAATTTCTAAAGCCGGTGATCAAACCATATAGGAGGGAAAAAGGTAAGAGTAGGAATTGAACCAGTCTTTTTTGGAGCATTTTCAGAGATCGATTGGAGATAAAATTAGCTGGAAATTGTGTGAATTATCGGCGATGCCAATGCTTACTTGTATTTTTCCTACTTAATAGTGCAGAATTGAAAGCATTGATACTTGCCGCAGGCCTCGGTACCAGATTGCGCCCGCTCACCGACCATATACCAAAAGCATTGATTCCGGTCAATGGAGTCACGTTGTTGGAGCGATCGATTAGGCATGTTGCCCAATCAGGAGTAAGAGAGATCTTGGTCAATGTCCACTATTTTGCTGATCAGGTAGAAACATTTCTACAGCATATAGAGTTGCCAGATGTCAAAATATATATTCAGGACGAAAGGGAAATCTTGCTCGATACTGGTGGAAGTATGCGCTTGGCAAGAGATTTTTTTGGAAAAACTGGGCAAGCTTTGGTTGTCAATGCTGACATTATTTCTACCCTTGACTTTGGCGAAATGCTAGCATTTCACGAGTCAAATGACGCAGCCGCAACCCTTGATGTGAGACTGCGCTCTTCGAGCAGGCAGCTACTTTTTGACGATAAGAACCAATTAAGGGGATGGGCCAATAATAAAGGTGAATTCAAATGGGTAAATGGCCCTATTGATACATATAATCAATTTGCATTTAGTGGTATTCAGATCATTGATTCGGCCGCATTTGACCAAATGCCAGATCAATTTGTTTTCTCGAGTATCGACTGGTATCTGACGCTCGCCCAAAAGCACAAAGTGCTGGCTTATCAATCTAGTTCCTCAATTTGGTTGGATGTGGGCTCAGCGGAAAAATTGGCAATTGCAGAGGAGATAGTCTCTAAGCTAGAACAAAATTCAGAACGCTAATCGACCGAATCGCAAAGGATTAGCTTTCTGCCGATCTCACATCGTACACATGCTTTCTGGTCGCAGTAGTTTTGCTTTAACTGAATCAGGGCCTGTGAATCGGCTGCGTGTTCCGGAATAATGCCGATTGACTCCCATTTTCTGATGATCACATTTTCCTCAGGTTTGAGAGATTCCATCAATTCAATAGCGCGATCTTCAAATCGTTCTTGTCTTGTGTTTTTGGCATAAACGGACAGAAATGGAACTAGGAAATTGATACAAATATGTTTGGTAAAATCTTTCGAAATAGATTTTTGCTGCGCTTTTCCTATTCGATCAAAGTGATAATGATCATGCCAGTATGTCGGCATATCGCAACTAAGAAATGATTGCAATTTATCAATCGAATCGATATGCAAAATCTCGGAGACCAGGTTAGATTTGGATGACAGCACACTGGCAAGTTGGGCAATTTTGATGCCCGGAAATGAAGCGGGCCTCATTCTTGAAAATTTCCAAATGCCTGATTGTAAAGGGATCAGCTTGTAAGCCTTCTTGAGATGATCATATTCTGTCCTCAATTGTTGAGGATAGGTTTCTTGAAAATTTCCACTCAATAAGCCGGCTTGCCCAAACAAGATTGCTTGAATTTGAAATGGGTCCGCTCGATGTTTCTGAATAACTCTCCATGGAATTGTTTGCGATAGCAAATGAAAAACGTCGCGATTGACTTGAATTCCAAATCCTTTGGCCAACATCTGAAAACATAAATTTTCCCAGTCATTATTGTTCATATGCAGCAACGACTCCTGCTCTGCAACTCGGTGGTCCACTCGCTCTCTGTACATTAGGTCCATCCAATGGTGCCAGTATATCTTGTCTATAGTATTGGCTCGATTTGCGCAAGGAATCTGATCTAGACTTCCCAGCAGTTCTTCACATAAATCAAGTTTTTCCTTGCCCAAGCGCTCTTTCAATTCAAGCGTGGGCAAAGTAAAATTCATTTGCGTCTTGATCTCCTTGTCATCGTTGAGCACAACATGCAGCACCACCATATTGTATGCGGGATCGCGACTATGGCCATGTCTGATCCAGTCTGAACTATTGACATGGATCTCGATATGGCCAAATAATATCAGGCCGTCGATGCTGATTTTTCCGAACAGGAAATCAGGACCAGCATTTGTATTTGCTTGGCCGACATCTAGCACGCTAAGCGAACTGCCGTCCTTTAGCCGCAATTGCTTTTGGTCAAATAGTTGGAGTTGCCAGGCTAGTTGTATGATTTTCTCATTCAATGAATCAGGTGTTTCTAATAGAGAGTGTCTATTAGAGAAATTCCATATTTCGAAAGAGAAAAAAGTGGATAGCTACGCTATTTTGTCAAAAACTTTGAATATATAGTTCGCAGGATTCTTTTCGTCCGCAAAGTGGGCCTCTTCCGATATTAGAGTCCATTCGGACCAATCTGGTTGTGGCATCACTATGTCACCTTCGGGTTGGAGATCAACTTCTGTCAGGTACAATCGATCCCATAGTTGCATACTCAATCTGAATATTTCAGCGCCTCCAATGATGAATGCCTCCGTTTCGTCAGCGTCGATTGCCATTTGAAGGGCCTCCTCTATGGAGCGGGCGATCTGACAATTTGATGAAATATAAAACGGGTCTCTTGTTATTATAACATTGCTTCGCTTGACGAGTGGTTTGCCCATCGACTGAAATGTCTTGCGTCCCATGATTACATAGTGGTGCAAGGTTAGATCTCTAAAATATCGCAAGTCAGCGGGAAGGTGCCAAGGTATCTGATTGTCTTGTCCAATTACCCAGTTTTGAGCTGCTGCTACTATTGCCGATACGCGCATTGTTATTTCTTTTTGAGGACCTTGTGGACTATGTCCATTTCTTTGATTTGTTTTTCGCGGTACTCGCCCACTTTTGACAAGCCTCCTTTCAGATATTTTTCCATTATGAGACTTGCTATTGGCGCGGCTGCAGTCGAACCGTGGCCTGCATTTTCAACATAGACCGCGATCGCAATCGTTGGATTTTCTTTGGGGGCAAAGCCAATAAAAACCGAATGATCCTCGCCATGAGGGTTTTGTGAAGTTCCGGTTTTTCCGCACACGGTGATGTCCAATAGGGATGCTCCTTGTGCAGTTCCTGATCGCACTACTCGATACATTCCTTCGATTACGGGGTCAAAATATTTGGGAGCTACTCCCGTATACTGTTTCTTTAGAAAAGCAGAATCAATGGGATGATCACTATTCTTGTATGATTTGACCAAATGGGGAATATAAAACCAGCCTTTATTTGCAATTATGGCTGCCAAATTGGCCATCTGTATCGTTGAGAGTTCTATTTCGCCCTGTCCGATTCCGATCGACAGAATAAAAGTAGATCTCCAGGCTCCTTTGCCATAGAGCTTGTTGTAATATTTGGTATTGGGTATGTTGCCGGCCGACTCTGAAACAACATCTGTTTGGAGGGATTTGCCGAAGCCAAATTGACGCAGATATTTCTCAAATTGGTCCAATCCCAAATTGGGTTTGTTAAATCCATATTTGTCGATGATATCCCTTACGACAGTATAGAAGTAAGTGTTGCAGGACCATTGCAATGCTCCAGGGACTCCATCTGTATATGGATGGGACCTACAGCCCCATCTAAATCCGTTGTAGTAGTATGCGCCCGAACATGGAATATGTCTATCGGGCCATAGCACTCCTTCTTGCATGCCTATAAGCGAAACCACAGTTTTGAATATGGACCCAGGAGGGTATTTCGCCATTGTTGAGCGATCAAAGAAGGGCTTTAGGGGATCATTGAGTAAAGCCTTGAATGCGTCACCACGGTCTCTGTCAATTCTCAGATCACTTGGATTAAAATTGGGTGCTGTCACCAAAGCCAAAATCTCACCTGTCCGAGGATCTATTGCGACTATGCTACCGGTCTTGTTGACCATCAGTGACTCTCCATAAGCCTGCATATCCATATCAAGGCCTGTCACCAAATCAAGTCCTGATATAGCAAGTGAATCTGATTCGCCACTTTGATACGGTCCCACTTCTCGTCCAAGGTTATCTTTCAAGACGTATTTTACCCCTTTGGCTCCACGTAATTTCTGCTCGTATTGACGCTCCATACCAGTAGCTCCTATATAATCACCTGGTTCGTAAGCGCCTTTGAATTGATCGATCTGTTGTTGGTCGACTTCCTTGATATATCCCAACACATTGGCGCCATGCTCTACTTCATATCCTCTTACATTTCGCACCTGAATATCAAATCCAGGGAATTCTAGCAGTGTCTCTTGAAATCCAGCAAAAAGTTCAGAGGGTATTCCCTTGAGAAATGGGAATGGCACCGCTCTCGAGTATCTGCCGCTCTTGAAGTCTTTATTTAGTCCTTCAATGAAACCTGCCTTGTCGATTTTCAACAAATTGCAAAATCTTGTAGTGTCCATCTTTGGATCCATCTTGGACACGGTCACCATCAGGTCGTAAATCGCATTGTTGAACACCATCAATTTGCCATTGCGATCATAGACAAGTCCCCTCGAAGGATACACGGTATGCTTATCAATCGCTGTGGCGTTAGCCCGGTCGAGGTATGACGAGTCAAACAATTGCAGCTGAGCAAGTTTGATCACTATCACTAACACTAAGCCAATAACCACAAAGGCAATGATCCGCATCCTTTCGTCCTGGTTGGTCATTGCTTAGCGTGGATTAAATAGAAATGTATAAATGAGCATCAACAGCATAGATAGGAAAAAGCTGATGATCGTCTTGAGCAATATCTGGAAAAAGTAGACATAGGTAAAAGCTTCCACGGAAAAATAGAAGAAGAGATGGAAGGCCAGCAAAATGGATATGTAGGACAAATACCAATTAAAGCCGTGGTCATTTTTGGAGGGGCTCGCATTAATGGCATAACCTCCTCTGGGCTCAAGCCATTGGATCACATAAGGCCTTATGAAGGCTGTAAATGTGCTAGCGCTTGCATGTATCCCAGGGGTACTCAAAAACATATCCATGATAAGTCCAAAGCCAAAGCCAATCAAGACTTGCACTGTTGCAGGAATTCGAATTGGAAGCAGAAACAAGAAAATTGGGTAAAACAGGATGTTGAAATAAGCATTTCCTGCTGATCCCAGTTGTATTCTTTGCAAAATCAGCACTTGCAGAAGTATGCAAATAAGCAAGCGCCAGCCATTTCGAATCCAATCACTTGCCATTGCGCTTATTTTTCATTTCAAGTGAATCCTGCTCCGATTTCATCATGTTTTTGACAATGTACACTCGTCCAATTTGGTTGAGGTCATTAACAAGGGCAACTCTAATTGAATAGAAATTGCTTCCTGCTTCGATATTGAAAGAGTCCACTGATCCAATATAAATCCCTTCGGGAAATATTGGCGAATATCCTGTGGTAACGATAGAATCTCCTTTGTGAACCTGCGCGTGCTTTGGAATGTCGACCAAGGTCATGTGCTGAACATCAGAACCGTCCCAAATGAGTGCACCGAAAAAATTTGTTTTTTGATTGGCGGCACTTATGCGAATCTGGCTATTGAATAACGATGTTACTTGCGAATAGTGTTTAGATGTGTTTCGAACGATACCAACAATGCCCTCCGTGCCTATCACTCCCATGCCTGGACCAACACCATGCATTTCGCCACGATTTAATGTCAGATAATTGTCTTTCTGCTTGAGCGAGTTGTTGATAACTTTGGCGTCGATGTAATTATACTGTTGCAAATAGATGCTATCAAAGAGTGCGTCTTCGCGCAGAGTGTCTCCGTAGAATGAATTGGAAACGAGATTTCGCAATTTTGCATTTTCTCTTGCAAGGCTATCGGCGACTGCCGTCAGATTGTAATATTGGGCGAGACGATCAAACTGTTCATAGACCTTCCCTGTACCAAGGTTGGCTGAATGAATAAAGATTTCCTTCTGGACATCGTTGTATTTGACTACCCAAAAGAAACTGATGGCTTCAAGGAAGAAGAAAAGCAGCAATGCGCCGTATTTAGCCAGGAACTGAAGGAGGTTCTGCATAATAGCCGGCTACAAATTGTCGGTTGATTAGATGCTTTTGCGGTCGATCAAGAAAGAGAATTTATCAGTATTCTTGATTGCTATCCCCGTACCTCGAACTACTGCGCGCAACGGATCGTCAGCGATGTGTACTGGTAGTTTGGTCTTTTGACCAATTCTTTTATCAAGTCCTCTCAACAAAGCACCTCCACCCGTTAGGTAAAGGCCTGTCTTGAATATATCCGCTGCTAATTCCGGCGGCGTATTTTCAAGTGCTTTCAAGATAGACTCTTCGATCTTGGAAATGGATTTGTCTAGGCAAAGTGCGATCTCCTGATAGGTGATTTCAATTTGCTTTGGAATACCTGTCATCAGGTCACGGCCATTGACAAAATATGGAGCTGGCGGCGAATCTAAAACTTGCAAGGCAGAGCCCACATGAATCTTGATCTGCTCCGACGTGCGCTCTCCTATCAACAAATTGTGTTGACGACGCATGTATTCCATGATATCATTGGTCAACTCATCACCTGCGATACGGATTGATTGGTCACATACGATCCCTGACAGCGCAATCACTGCAATTTCCGTAGTTCCTCCCCCTATATCGATGATCATATTG
The DNA here is from genome assembly GCA_039927395.1 of Saprospiraceae bacterium. Classification (GTDB taxonomy): domain Bacteria; phylum Bacteroidota; class Bacteroidia; order Chitinophagales; family Saprospiraceae; genus JBDSUZ01. The sequence goes on from JBDSUZ010000157.1 coordinate 33,536, forward strand.
CCAATTGGCTCTTCCACATCAAGTCCTATCCCCAAGGCGGCAGCCATTGGTTCGTGAATTAGATAAGTCTCTTTAGAATCAACATGATCTGCAGAATCAAAAACGGCGCGTTTTTCAACTTCAGTAATACCAGAAGGTATGCAGATTACCATTTTGAGGTGCGAGAAAAATTTCTTGCGGGTATCGATCATATTGATCATCCCCTCAATCATGCTTTCTGCCGCTTGAAAATCAGCAATAACCCCATCTCTCAATGGGCGAATCGTTTTGATATTTTCGTGCGTCTTCTCGTGCATTTGCATTGCTCGCTGGCCGACCGCAATCGTTTCGCCAGTTTTGCGATTGATTGCAACGATGCTTGGCTCGTCTACTACGACTTTGCCATCCTGTATGATCAGCGTATTTGCTGTACCCAGGTCTATTGCCAATTCTTGAGTAAAAAATTTAAACAGTTTCATGTTGTCTTTCCTGCATTTTGGGAGTCGGGTGCTCTCTCGAATTTTGACTCAAAAAAATTTAAGCACTTACTGTGCCTAAAAGCGGACAAAGATAGCGATTGGAAACTATTGTAGGGCGCATATAGACCTTAAGCCTTATAAAACAACAGTTTTTTGTCAAAATGTGGCGAAATCTCTGCTCAAATGATACTTAATAGTCCTTTTGAAGGACTAATCAACAGCATGTGGAGCCAAAAAGAGTCAGTAAAATGATCATCACTGCACGATCACTAAGGTAAATGTGCTAGGGTCTAAGTATTTTTTCGCTAACTGCATCAGCCGCTTTGATGAAAGTTCCCGAACTTCCTTGGCTATCATTGGCAAATAGTAAACTGGCAATGATTCGGTTTCAATCATTTTGACCAGTTCACCGATGTTCATAGGACCATCAATTGCGCTCAGGAAATTTCCCGCTAGGTAGTTTTTCAGCATATGCATCTCCTCTTGACCAATTTCCTCTTCCTGCAAAAGCTTGATCTCGCGGTTTATCTGGTGCAAGGTGTCCTTTAGAAATGCCTTGCTTATATCGGTTGAAATATAGAAGTAACCGTCATTGAGCAATGGCTCAAGATGAGAATATATGTTGTACGTATATCCTTTCTTTTCTCTGATATTGGTCATCAATCTGGAGCTGAAATATCCACCTAGCACTGTATTCAATACATATAATCCGGCATAGTCCTTGTGGCTGCGTTTAACCATTCGCCTACCCATAGCCACCGAAACCTGCATATCCTGCATTCCCTGCAATATGATCTTTCCCGGATTACCCTGTGGCTTAGCGAAGTTCAATTTTGGCCCTTTGGCCTTATTTCCTTCCCTGATCGACCCAAAAGATTGGGCAGTTAATCCTATGAGTTCATCATCAGTATCGCCGCTGATAAACACTTTCAAGTTGGAGGGCTGGTAGATCCTTTGATAGTGATCAACTAAATCTTGCTGCAGCAGTGCATCGTAGTGTTCTTCGCTTGAATTATACCCATATGGATGCTTGGAGCCATAGATGGCTTCTGTAAATTCTCTAAAAGCGATCACATCATTTTTAGCCAAATCCACTTTGAGTCTTTGCTTGTTGTTGGCGACAAAGGTTTGAAGTTCTGAGTCCGGAAAGCTTGGAAATTGCAGTATTTCGAGCAAAATGTCGAGCAAGGGCCGATAATGCTTTTTTAAGCAATAGAGTACGATTACATCAAAATCGGGATTTGAAAATGTATTGATCGAGGCGCCATAATAATCGATATTCTGCGCCAATTCGGCACTGGTATGCAGCGTGGTGCCGTCTTTCCATAGAGCGGCCGCGGCTTTTGATACAAGGGGTTTTCTTTCTTTCCAGCGCCCTCCGGGAAATACGAGCTCCAGCCTAAGGATTTCCTGGCTGCCACTACGAATGTCATAAATTGTCACTCCATTGGCCAGTTTCGATGTAGCATACGATGGCATAGGCACATCCTGAATGGGAACGATAGGGGGAGCTTGCTTACGATTCTGCATAAATTGAAATAGCCGATAAAGGTACTTTCTTCAAGTCAAATGTCTCAATGTCTCATTATCACTGTGATTTTGTCAGAGGATTATAGTCCAGATCTGCATTGCTGGCCAATATTTATTATCCATTCTTGGAGAAATGCATCAAATAAAACCACGTATATTTGCCCACTTCAAATAAAAGATATCGGTTATGAAATTCACTGCTTCTTCTCAAGAACTCCTAAAGAAATTACAGATTGCCCATGGCGCAATAGGGGGAGGCTCTGTCATTCCGGTACTGGAAGATTTCTTGTTTTCAATCCAAGGTTCCACCCTAACGATCACGGCTACCGATATGGAAACTGCGATTACGACCACTATTCAGGTACAGTCTGAAGTCGATGGCAAAATGGCTGTTCCTTCACGTATTTTGATGGATACCCTTAAGGCTCTTCCTGAGCAGCCAGTTTCTTTCGCATTGAACGACGAAAAGAATGCTCTCGAGATCACCTCCGCCTACGGCAAATACAAACTAGCTTGCGACAATCCAGACGATTATCCTCCAATCCCCGAAAAGGACGGAATGGACTCTGTAACTATTTCAGGCTTACAATTGAATAGAGCGATCAGCAATTCGCTATTTGCCACGAGCAATGACGAAATGCGTCTTGCTATGACAGGTGTATTTGTGCAAATCGATCCAAAGAAGATCACTTTTGTTGCCACTGATGCCCATAAGCTTGTGCGTTATTCATTTTCGGATATTGAAGGAGAAGCTACTGCTTCATTTATCCTTCCAAAGAAATCGCTTAACCTTTTGAAAAATGCGATTCCAGCATCTGACAAAGTTGTGCTATCGCACTCTAGGGTAAATGCATTTTTTCAATGCGGCGATACCAACATCATTTGCAGATTGATCGATGCTACTTACCCGGATTACAATTTGGTAATCCCCGTAAACAATCCCTTAAAAATGATTGTGAATCGCTCAGATTTTCAGAATTCACTTAAGCGCATTGCGATTTATTCCAACAAGACGACAAACCAGGTAGTATTAACTATAGCCGAGGGCAGCCTGACTATATCCGCTCAGGATTTGGACTTCAGCAATGAAGCTACCGAGCAGTTGTCTTGTCAATATCAGGACACCGCAATGACGATTGGATTCAATGCCAAGTTTCTTGTTGAAATGCTTGGCGTGATCACCTCCGACGAAATCCGGCTAGAACTTGAAAAACCTAATAAGGCGAGCATCCTAATTCCAATGGATTCAGATCCGGCAGAGGACTTGTTGATGTTAGTCATGCCTGTGATGCTATCAGCATAAGCAAACTGTAACATGAAAGTTGGATTGTTTTTTGGCTCCTTCAATCCTGTTCATACCGGACATATGGTGATCGCCAATTTCATGGCGACTCAAACTGATCTTGATATGGTGTGGATTGTCGTAAGTCCCCATAACCCTTTTAAGGACAAGAAGACTCTGGCTCGCGATTACGACCGCTTACATCTGGTCAATCTGGCTATTGGCAACAATATGCATCTTAAGGCAACTGACATCGAGTTCAGTTTGCCAAAGCCTTCTTACACAATTGATACGCTCACGTATTTGGCGGAAAAGCATCCAGATAAGACATTTTGCCCGATAATTGGATCGGATAATCTTGATTCGTTTACGAGGTGGAAGAATTATGAAATGCTGATCGAACGCTATCAATTCTATGTTTATAGTCGGCCGGGTTACGAAGCAGGGATATACAGAGGTCACCCCAAATTTTCATTTTTCGAAGCTCCAATGATGGACATTTCGGCCACATATATCCGGCAATGCATCCAATCTGGCAAGAGCGTTGAGTATTTGGTGCCTGATGCGGTATTTGCCGATTTGGAACAAAGCGGTTTGTACCGACATTGACAAACGGAGGAATGTTTCTCCACCTAAGCACACTTATACAGGCCCATAAACGTTACTTTCAGGTCGAAAGAACTTAATCAATTGCAATATCGATAGCGTATGTTGAAATTTCGCCTTCTGACTTTTTTACCCTTTTTACTTTTTGTTTGTAGCAATCTCTCTGCGCAATCCAGTACTCGCATTGGTGATTGGAAGCAATATTTGCCCTATCACACATCCTACTACGTCACACAAAGCGCTTCCCATCTCTATTTTACAGCTGAGTTTTCACTGCTAAAACTTGATAAAACTGACTTGTCAGAAACTTATCTAACGAAGGTCGAAGGATTAAGTGATGTTGATGTCGCCCTTGCCAAATACAATCCCTATGCTGACCAACTGTTAGTAGCATATAGTAATAGTAACGTCGATCTGGTCACTGAAAATGATGTAATTAATTTCAGTGAAATCTTCAAGAACACGGCCATATTGGGTGACAAGAGAATAAATACTATCTATTTTGAAAATGACAGTTGGGCATATTTGGCTTGTGGATTTGGACTGGTCCAATTAAACATCAAAAACGAAGAATTCGGCTTTACCACATTTACCGACACCAAGGTCTTTGATGTTGCTGTGTTCCAAGACTCGATCTATATGACCACCGAAAATGGTATCTATAGGATATCTCGCAGTCACGCCAATCCTGCTTACTTCGCCAACTGGACAAAAATCGGCGCCGAATCTGGCCTTCCTGATGAATACTCGGCTAATTCACTTTGTCAATTTGGAGCTTCATTGACGGCTGCAATTGATGGAAATCTTTATAAGAAACAAAACGGCGGAAATTTTGAATTGGTAGCCCAAAAATCTGGCTATCAGGTCCAATACATAAGTGCTGAAGGGCCGCACTTGCTTGTTGGCTGGAAATGCAATGGTGACTGCAACGGCAGTCTTCAAGTGTGGGATCAATCCACAATGCTTAATGAATTCAATAATGATTGTATTCGACGTCCGATATATGGAGTAGAAGACCAATCCGGACGAATTTGGTTTGCCGACGAATTCTTTCCTTTCAAATACATTGATTATCCATCTGGCGAATGTCATTCGAAGGACTTCAATACGCCATTCTCCCATTTCGCAACCGATATGGTTGTGGATCCTGTTAATAATGATCTATATATAGCTTCTGGAGGTATCCAGTCCAATGGCATTTACCAGTTTAGATCAGATGGATTCTTTAGGTATAGTAATGGTCAATGGACTAATTTCAATCACTATTTCACTCCAGAATTAGCCGATCCTATATTTTATGATTACAACGCCTTGGCGATTGACCCCAAGACCAATCACCTCTTCATTGGAACATATTGGGGCGGAGTTCTTGAGTACGATCACAGTCACTTTACTGTCTACAATAAAGACAATTCTAGTCTGCAGGGAGCAGTGGGAGATGCTCAGCGCGAGCGGGTGAGTGGTTTAGCGTTTGATAGTAAAGGAAATCTCTGGGTCAGCAATTTTGCAGCGCCAAGACCCATTTCTGTCAGGAAATCTGATGGTAGCTGGCAGAGCTTCAAACCCGTGACGCAGACCAATCTATTTCAAGTTGTTGTCGATCAGCAGGACAACAAATGGTTTATAGTGCAGGGCAATAGTGGAGGGGTAATGGTATTTAACGAAGGTGCAGATTTTAACTCTACTGCAGACGACAAAGTGCGATTTATTAACACTGGCAATTCTGTGCTAACATCAAACACTATTAATTGCCTCGCTGTAGATCTAGATGGAGCGGTCTGGGTTGGTACTGATGCTGGTCCATTTGTGTTTGAATGTGGCAGCAATGTATTTGACAGTTC
>JBDSUZ010000158.1:0-2221 GCA_039927395.1 Saprospiraceae bacterium
AACTAACAATGGAAAGCTTGGACCTATCTACTATATAGCCCCGGAAATGCTAAACCCATCCATCTTAACTGATTACCGAAAAGCTGATGTTTATTCGTTAGCTAAGTCATTGTGGGTTTTACTAACAAATCAAACTTATCCGATACCTGGCGAGCACGACTTAAACTTCAAAAGCATTCATTTATCATCCTTTGTTAATCATCCCAGAATTGGCATTCTGGATATATTATTAAATCGAGCAACTAAAATTGACCCGAAGACGAGAATTGATATGGAGGAATTTAACAAGGAATTAATAGCCTGGTCAAATCCTGTAAAACAAAAAGCGAACAAAATTGATCTTAAACAGATATTAGAAGAAATTAATTACTTTTTGCAACCAAACATTAGTGAGGAGATACAAAGAAAGGCAATTGTTGATTTTATTCATCAAGTCAATGATTCAATAAGAATCGATGTGCAGTCAGCACTTGATAATTTAGAATCATCAATGGTTGGTATATTACAGTCTGGGAGTAATGGCTCAGTTATTGGCAAAAACTCAGCAGTCGGAGTTCAAAAAAAACAAAAAGACTTGATTGATAGAGAAGGATATGCTACTGTGATTGCCATTGAAAATCCAATTCGAATATATCTGTGGTTATTTTGGGGCTGTGAAGCTTTCACCGACGACAGCGTTAATATTATAGTTGGATCTAGAATCCAAGTTGGGATGAACAATGAGGGTGAAAATATTTGGGTTTCAAGTAAAATGGGTACTGCAAAATCTTCCCAATTGGAGAATTTCAGAATTGAACTAGTTCAAGAATTCATTGACAGAATTCCGTTGGTTTTTGATAAATTCTTGGAAGAACTAAAGAATTTCTCTTAGGAAGTGAGTTTAAATTAGAAATACCTTAGTGATTAGTATTTAATAAAGGGAAAATATTAACAGCTCCTAATTTTTTCTTATTAATTATACATATCGAGCAATGACAGGCAAAAAGCAATAGCTGAACACATCTTTTTTAAAATATTTGAAAATAATATTCGCGCTCCCGTTGTCAAAGCCCCGATAGGTGCGCTGCCGCTGCATCCAGCTCTTCATAAAAATCCTCCCCAAACTTGCGTACAAGGGCATCTCGCACAAATTGGTACACAGGCACCTGCAATTGAGCGCCCAGGGCACAGGCGGCAGAGCAGATCTCCCATTCGTCATAGTTGAGCGCGACGAAGCGGGTTTGCGGATTTTCGATGACGCGCACAGGATAGAGATGGCAGGATATGGGCTTCTTAAAGTCGACTGCTCCGGATTCGTAGGCCTTCTCGATAGCGCATTTGCCAGTGCCATCGGGCTCAAAATTGAGATACACACAAGCCCCATTGTCCAATAGCGGGGTGCCAAGACCCTCCAGCTCCTTGTAATACATAGCTGTGCCCTCTCTGGCAATGATCTCTCGCGACTCTATGCCAAGCATAGGCTCGAGGATGGGATATATCTGCTCGAGGATCTGTGCTTCATCCGCATCCACAGGTGCACCGAGGTCTCCTTCCCAGCAGCAGGCGCCCTTGCAGGCAGAGAGATTGCACACAAAGCGATTCTCTACCAATTGCTCACTCACCAATATATCACCGATCAATATCATGGGCCAAAGATAAGCGGATTGAGGCGCATCGAGCTATAAGAGGCCGACAAGTCATCGCCGCAAGGCTAAATGTCAAGCGCCTGGGTAAATCGAAGCAGGAATCTTTACCTTTAGCGGTCTTTAATACAATGCAACTATGGTCGCTTATGCTGCCGCTGAATTATTTGATATCGTCGATGGCCATATCCTGCAAAGGGCAGATCAGGATTTTCCGATCGAAAATCTCATCACCGACAGCCGGCAGTTTTTCTTTCCGATCAAATCATTGTTCTTCGCCCTACCCGGCCAAAGCAGGGATGGCCATAGCTTCCTGACAGACTTGTACAAGCACGGAGTGCGAAATTTCGTAGTGCAGGAAGACAAAACGCTGCCCGAATTGCCGGGAGCCAATATCATCGCAGTAGCATCTGTAATTGACGCCCTGCAAAAGATAGCTGCCTATCACCGCCGACAATATCAATATCCAGTGATCGGCATCAGCGGTAGCAACGGCAAGACTATCGTCAAGGAATGGCTGGCCCAATTGCTACATACTGAATACAATATAGTACGCAGCCCAAAGAGCTACAACTCGCAGATAGGAGTGCCCCTCTCGG
>JBDSUZ010000159.1:0-7758 GCA_039927395.1 Saprospiraceae bacterium
ATAGTCGATACTGGTGGATTTGTTGAAGGATCAGAAGATGTGTTTGAATCAGCGATCCGCATGCAAGTCAAAGTTGCGGTTGAGGAAGCCACAGTGCTGGTATTTATGGTCGATGCTGAAACAGGAATAACTGATCTTGATCTACGCGTAGCCGATATGCTTCGTCGCAACAAAAAGGAAGTACTGCTTGTGGTCAACAAAGTAGACAACAACAATAGGCTACACGACGCAACCGAGTTCTATAGCATGGGATTTGATCATAATTTTTTCATTTCTTCTCAATCAGGCGCCGGTACAGGTGAATTGTTGGATGAAATAGCAAAAAGAATTGAGAATATTCCTCCAACCGACGGCACGATACCAAGAATTGCCATAGTGGGTCAGCCTAATGTCGGTAAGTCTTCACTCACAAATGCTTTATTAGGTGAGGAGAGAAATATCGTAACGGAAGTTGCAGGAACAACTAGAGACGCGATTCACAGCAGATATACCAAGTTTGGATTTGACTTCATGTTGATCGATACAGCTGGAGTGCGGCGTAAAGCGAGAGTACATGAAGATCTTGAGTTCTACTCAGTGATGAGAGCTATCAAATCACTAGAAGAATCGGACCTCATCATATTAATGATCGATGCTACCTTAGGTATAGAGGCTCAGGATATGGCGATATTCAGATTGGCCCAGAGGAGAAATAAAGGAATCATAATCGCAGTCAACAAATGGGATTTGATCGAGAAGGATACCAATACCGCCTTAGAATTTGAGAAAACCATCAAGGAGAAGATCGCTCCTTTCACTGATATTCCGATTCTCTTCATTTCTGTACTTGACAAAGTCAGGATCTTCAAGACCATTGAGACGGCAATGGAAGTATACGAAAACAGAAATCGCAAAATCAAGACTTCGGAACTCAATGATATCATGTTGGCGGCAATCGAACGTGTACCTCCCCCATCGGTCAAAGGGCGTTATGCCAAGATTAAGTATGTCACTCAGTTGCCTACTTATTTCCCAGCCTTCGCATTTTTTGTCAATAATCCCAATTACGTCAAGGATAGCTATAAGCAGTACCTTGAAAATCAACTCCGCAGCAATTTCAAATTGACGGGCGTACCGATTGGATTATTTATGAGGGAAAAATAAAGGGAAATTAATTCCAAATCGCCTGTTCACAATTCTTGATTTTCTATGCCTTTCATTCCAACCAGCATACCTGATCTTTTTGTATTCGAGCCAAAGGTGTTTGAAGATGAAAGAGGGTATTTTTTTGAGAGTTTTTCTGAGCAGCAGTTTGAGGCCGCAGGTCTAGATTATCATTTTGTACAGGACAATGAGGCGTATTCACAAAGGGGAGTGATCAGGGGCTTACATTATCAGATACCACCATTTGGACAAGCTAAATTGGTGAGGGTAATCGTAGGTGCTGTGCTAGATGTTGTCGTCGACATTCGTCCCGGATCGCCGACATATGGGCAGAGTTTTAGCATCGAACTTAGCGGCGATAACAAGAAACAATTACTTGTTCCACGAGGATTTGCGCATGGCTATGCTGTATTGAGTGATGAAGCTATATTTTCGTACAAATGCGACAATTTCTATCAGAAATCGGCTGAAGGTGGTCTGCTACATTGTGACCCACAACTCAAAATCAACTGGAGGATCGAACAATCAGATGCTATTGTGTCTGAAAAGGACCAAATTCTTCCAATTTTAGGTCAACATTTGCCATATGAGTGAAAATGTAAGTCGAAAACCAGTCATCATCGTCACTGGTGCCATGGGGCAAGTTGGTTCGGCAATTCGTCGTATAAGCGAATCATATCCGCAATGGGATTTTCATTTTTACAGCAAAAAGGAATTGGATATCTCTGATGCAGCAATAATGCGGAATACAATTAATTTTCCATTTGATTACATCATCAATGCAGCGGCATTTACGGCAGTAGATAAAGCTGAAACGGAAGCTGAACTGGCATTCCAAATAAATGAAAGGGGGGCTGCAAACGTAGCTCAAATCTGCGTTGAAAATCAAGCAGGGCTTCTTCATTTATCCTCCGACTACGTATATCACAATTCGCTAAATAGGCCGATTGTAGAAACAGATCCCGCTGCACCTCAAGGTGTATATGCTAAAAGTAAACTGGCTGGCGACACAGCCATCCTGCAGATTCATCACAGTGCTATCGTTATGCGTACTTCATGGGTGTATAGCCAGGATGGTCACAATTTTGTGAAGACTATGCTTAAGCTTGGCAAAGACCGAGATCAAATGCGTGTAGTCAAAGACCAAATTGGTAAGCCGACTTGGGCACAAAGCATAGCAGAAGCAATTTCAATTGTATTACATCGTCATTTTCTTGATACGGCAATTCCAGGTGGCATCTATAATTTTGCGGATGGAGGTGAATGCACTTGGTATGATTTTGCCCTTGAAATATTCGCACTAGCGAATCCAAAGGTTCATGTAGAACCAATAAACACGGACGAATTTCCAACTCCTGCTACTAGACCAAATTATTCGATTTTGGATACTCGCAAGTGGGAAAATGAGACAGGTTTTGTGCCAAATTCCTGGCAAGAAAATCTGGCCCTTTGCCTTAAACAACTGAAGGCGGCTGAGACTATGTAGGGATTAAGTTCCTGAGATTTCAAAAGAGAGGATTTCATTTGGCGATTTTCCTTTGTAACTTAGTACCTTATTGGGCAATCCATCGTTATTGAAATAAAGGGATACGTCTTGAGGAATCTGTTACTGTTCATTCTGATTTTATTTGCCGGCAAAGCATCAGCTACTCACAATAGAGCTGGGGAGATTACCTACCAACAAATTGGGGATCTCAAGATCAGAGTGACAGTCACCACGTACACTAAAGCTAGCTCAACTGCGGCCGATCGCGATAGCCTATTGGTCGAGTGGGGCGATGGTACCAGCCAGATCGTACAGCGATTCAATGGTAATGGCGATCTGCTGCCCAATGACACTAAAGTCAACTATTATATAGCTGAGCACACTTATCCTGCCAGGACTTCCTACACGATTTCCATGACGGATCCTAATCGAAATGGAGGGATTATCAATGTGAACCCTCCCGCTTCAGAAAATGTGCCATTTCACATTCAGACAACATTTACTTTCTTAAGCTCGCAGTTTCAAGGTTACAATAATGGGCCCATCTTGCTGCAACCTCCAATCGACTTCGGTTGTGTAGGGCAAAGATTTGAGCACAATCCAAACGCAAAGGAAATTGATGGTGATAGCTTATCGTACAAGCTAATCGTGCCATTGCAGTCTGTCGGCACTAATGTCCCAAATTACACCTATCCCGACCAAGTAAATCCCGGGCCGCTTAACAAGATTAGCCTAGATGCAATCAAAGGAGATTTCGTCTGGGAATCGCCGCAAAAAGCTGGTGAATACAATATTGCAATCCAGATCGACGAATATAGAAATGGCAAACTAATCAACACGATGATTAGAGATATGCAAATCCTGATCCTCGAATGTGACAATCGGCCCCCAAAAATCACTACAATCGACGAAATTTGTGTGATCGCAGGACAGAGCGTCAGCTTCAATGTTCACGCAGAAGATCCCGATATTGGGCTCAATCAGAAGGTTAAACTGACAGCGCTCGGCGCGCCGCTAACCTTAGATAATTCTCCAGCAACATTTCAGGCGCCAACGCAATTTGTAAATCCTCCAGTTGATGGCACATTTACATGGAATACTCTATGCGAGCATATTGCAGGCCAGTATTATTCTGTGGTATTCAAGGCAGAAGATAATCTTCTCGACACCAATGGTTTAAGTGCACTCAAGACCGTGAGAATCAAGGTTGTCGGTCCAGCGCCTGAGGAGCCTTCGACACAAGTAATAAGTGGGGATATCAAGTTGTTATGGAAATCACCTTATACCTGTGATAATGTTCCAAATCAATTCTTTCGCGGATTTACAATCTGGAGAAAGAACAGTAGCAATCCATTTCAACCTGATACTTGCACGCCAGGTTTGTTGGGCCGTGGGTATGTCAAAATTGCGGGTAATCAAAAGTCTATTGAAGGCGATAATTATGTCTTTCTTGATACCACAGTCGAGCGGGGACGCACCTATTGCTACCGCATATTGGCAGAATTCGCAAAGTTATCGCCGGGAGGGAATCCATTTAACGTAGTGGAGAGTTTGGCATCTGCTGAAGTTTGTACGCAGTTGAGCAAGGACGTTCCATTGATCACAAATGTCGATGTAGTCAAAACCGATCCTGCAGGCGAAATCCAGGTAAGGTGGTCAAAACCAAAATATCCCGATCTCGACACTATCAAATATCCAGGGCCCTACACATACAAAGTATTGCGAAGTGAAGGACTTTCAGGTGATTTTGTAGTTGAAATTCCAGGGGCTGTATTTACTTCTGGAACATTTGCAGGAGCAAATGATACTATGTTTCTTGACAATACTGGCATCAATACGGTGGTAAGCCCATACAGCTACAAAATCGCATTCTACACGGGATCACCAGAAATTCTTTATGGTATTTCAAGCTCAGCGTCATCGGTTTTTCTTCAAATAATATCAAGTGACCGCAAGAATATCCTAAGCTGGTTTGAAGCAGTTCCATGGGAAAATCTCAGCTATACAGTTTTTAGGTTCAATGATATTAGCGGAGTATTTGATTCCATTGCCAAGGTATCAGCTCCCTCATACATAGATCAACCTCTCGAAAATCTAAAGTCCTACTGCTACAAAATCCGAGCATCCGGATCTTATGGCTTGCCCGATATACCAAGCCCTTTGATTAATTTTTCGCAAGAAAATTGTGGAACTCCAATCGACACTGTTCCTCCTTGTGCACCTGTGTTGGCAATCACCAATCCTTGCAATTCTGCAGATCCAACGGATCCTCAGACTGAATTTGTCAATAAACTGAGCTGGACTGATCCCGAGATAACTTGTCCTGGTGTCTCTGATGTAGCAACATTCAATATCTACTATCAGGCAAATCCCAAAGACTCGTTCATACTAGTTGGAATTGTAAATAAGGGCGAAGCCTTGATGTTTCTGCATTCAACACCTGATGGCATAGCTGGCTGTTACGTCGTGACAGCTCTCGACTCTCTTGGAAATGAAAGTTTGGCAAGCAACAAAGTCTGCGTTGACAATTGTCCTTCATACACATTGCCAAATACATTTACGCCAAATGGAGATGGGCAAAATGATGTCTTCAAACCATATCCATATCGCTTTGTGGCAAGCGTCGATTTCAAAGTGTTCAATCGCTGGGGTGAAGTCGTATTTCAGACGACCAGTCGCGATCTTAATTGGGAAGGAAAAAACAACAATGGCAAGGAACTGGCAGATGGAACATACCATTACATTTGCAGAGTATTTGAAATTCGCCAAGGTGGTGTGCTTCCTAATCCTACAGCCCTGACCGGCTATATCGAAATCATCAGATAAGTCATGTTTACAGGAATCATAGAAGCGAGCGGAATCATTACAGCGATCCGGGCAGAACAAAATAATATCCATTTTCATATCAAATCGGTGATCTCCACTCAATTGAAAGTAGACCAAAGCGTCTCTCATGACGGCGTTTGCCTGACTGTGACCCAAATTGACCATGACATACACCAAGTGACTGCAATCAAAGAGACTTTAGATAGGACGATACTTAGTCAGTGGAAGGTCGGCGATGAGATCAATCTTGAGCGTTCGCTGACTTTGCAAACGCGGCTTGACGGACATTTTGTGCAGGGGCACTGTGATACTTCTGGCATTTGTATTGCCAAGGAAGATGCTGGTGGAAGCTGGACATTTCGAATCCAATTTCCAGAAGAGTATGCGGCACTTTTGATTGACAAAGGCTCAGTCTGTGTCAATGGAGTCAGTCTTACAGTTGTTGATCCCAGCAGAGAAGATTTTGGTGTAGCCATTATTCCATATACCTACGAGCATACCAATTTCAAACACCTGTTGCCTGGCAAGGGCGTCAATCTCGAGTTTGATATTCTGGGGAAATACCTCCGCAGAAGCCTTGAGCTAAGCAAATAGAGAAACTTGCTTCCTCAATCCAATTCACATTGCTTACCTTTGCGGCTTCATTGTAAAAATCAGGAACATGTCTCTAAAATGTGGAATTGTTGGACTCCCTAATGTTGGAAAATCCACATTGTTCAATGCCCTTACCTCAGCCAAAGCATTAGCGGCTAATTATCCATTTGCAACTAAAGAACCAAACTTGGGCATCATCACTGTTCCTGATGCTAGATTGGATAAATTGGCTGAATTAGTACAACCGCAAAAAGTACAGCCTACCACTGTTGAAATCTACGATATCGCCGGTCTTATCAAAGGAGCAAGCAAAGGTGAAGGTCTTGGCAATCAGTTCCTAGCTAACATCCGCGAAGTCGATGCAGTAATTCATGTTGTCCGTTGTTTTGACAATGATAATGTCGTCCATGTTGAGAATAGCGTCGATCCAGTACGTGATAAGGAAATCATCGACATGGAATTATTGCTCAAAGACATCGAAACTGCTGAAAAGAGAATCGACAAATACAAGAAACAAGCAAAAGGAGGCGACAAAAATGAACTCCACAATGTTGAGATTGCCGAAAACATTTTAAAGCATTTGAATAGCGAAAAACCTGCCCGCAGCATGAAATTGGACGAAACGGGGCAGGCCATATTGGATGAAATGATGCTTCTCACAGGTAAGCCAATTCTCTACGTTTGTAATGTAGACGAAGACAGTGTGCTAACTGGCAATAAACACGTTGAAGCACTCAAAAAACTGATCGCGGACGAAAATGCTGAGGTAATCCTGATTAGTGCAGGTATCGAAGCGGATATTGCCGAATTGGAAAGCCAAGACGAAAGGAAGGAATTTCTAGAAGCCATGGGATTAGAAGAACCAGGCGTCAACAGGTTGATTCGTTCTGCCTACCACCTACTTGAACTATATACTTATTTCACCGCAGGTGTGAAAGAAGTTCGTGCCTGGACAATTCATCAAGGCATGAAAGCCCCACAAGCTGCTGGCGTGATTCACACAGATTTTGAGAAAGGATTTATCAGGGCTGAAGTAATAGCTTATGATGATTTTGTCAATTTAGGCTCTGAAGCCGCGGTCAAAGCTGCTGGTAAAATGAACGTTGAAGGCAAAGAATATGTCGTGAAGGACGGTGATATAATGCATTTTTTGTTTAATGTGTAGAGTTAAGAGTTTAGGGAAAATTTGGTGATGGAATCGTCCAAAAGCTATATTCGAATAAATCGACCACGCAAATGTCCTGATGGTCTTTCAGGGCCTTCAAAGAGATCAAAAGTTTACCGACTTTGGGAAGCATAAGGAGTTTAAGAAGTACTCAACTCCTGATGACTATTGCAACTCGCTGCTGGGGCTAACATATTCATTATTTTCATTTATATCAAAAGCGTATTTTGCGATATCAACGTGCAATTTCAATGTCCAAAGCAAAACCGTCCCGAAATAATCCAAAAGTAGCGCAGAGCAATCCTACTGTCAAATATGTCCCAAAGCAAAGCTCAGGCAACAGCAAATGGATCTATTTATCCTTGGCCCTGACATTTCTGATCTATCTGCCCTATATGCACAATGGGCTCACAAACGCAGATGACCAACAGGCAATCGTCGAGAATGAACTGATCCATCAAATCAATCTGAGTGCGATAGTTCAAATGTTTCAATCCTATCAATTGGGAATGTACGCTCCTGTCACTCAAGTACTATTATCAAT
>JBDSUZ010000160.1:0-4266 GCA_039927395.1 Saprospiraceae bacterium
ACTTTCTTCATTTTCTGAAGGATCATGGCAGAAATCTCTTGAGCTGTATACATACGACCTTCGATATCAACTTTCACTGATTCGTTGTCGCCTTTCTTGACGGAATACGCGTGGTGGCTAATTTCATTAGACACTTCTGAGTATCTCGCTCCCATAAACCTCTTGATAGAGGCTACAGTTCTTGTTGGATTAGTGATCGCCTGGCGCTTGGCCGGGTCACCGATTTTACGTTCTCCATTGTCCATAAATGCGACAACAGATGGCGTTGTTCTCTTACCTTCTTCGTTTGGAATGACCATTGGTTCATTGCCTTCCATTACGGCTACACATGAATTGGTGGTACCCAAATCGATTCCTATTATTTTACCCATTGCTTAAAGATTTTATTGTTCGTTTAATACACTTAATCAATCTATATGCCAATACCATTTCCTGACATTTTTGCAATAAAATGGCAGATTTTAGCATCCAAAATGGCAGATTTTGTCAAATACTAACTGCCAAATAGGCAATTTGATTGACTACTGACTGTAGACAACAAGTAAGAATATGTATATGCTGGTAAGAAATCTACTCGAAGCCAAGTTGCTTGGTATAGATTCCGTTGCGCAAGCTATCCAGCGATACTGGATGGAAGGTGATATTATCAACTTGAGCGGTGCTCCTGGATGAAAATATTCCCAAACCGTTCTTGATATTAGAATAGGTTGGCAAGGCTTGAGCTCCAGTCAGACCAGAGTTAGCGACATTGATCAGGCGGATATCGTTGAATTCCTTGCCGCCGGCAACAACTCTAATTGAGATTGATTGAAACTTACGGCGGATGGTCGGATCTACTACAAGTGCTCCTCCAAGAAATTTATACAGGTCTCCAATGGGAAAATCGTAATCTGGGAGTGCCGAGGGATTTCTTGGCAGGTCCTTGACAATAATCTGTACTTTTTGTTTGTCCTGAAATACTACTCCCCCTGGTTCAGTCTCCTGATAATAATAAGTTGCGCTGACATTGTACAGGTACGCATTCTTGTCATCGTCCCATTCGACACGTATATTTTTGAAGTAGTTGTCTAGCTTCAGGGAGGCATTAGCGGCTGGACTCGAGATTGTGAAGCTCTTAAGGATGGTAGTAGTCGCTGTTGCTTCCACTAAGTCGGAGAAATTAGGCTTGATAAGCAATTTGTATACTGCACCAGCCTTAAGGTTAATCGCATTGGCTTTGATCTTGTATAGATAATTGGGGCTTGTAGCAAATACGCCGTCCTCACGCGGATATCCCTCCAAGTTTCCATCTACTTTGACAAGCTTAAATTCCTCGCCTGTAGCAATATCGATTAAGCTAACTTCTGCATTCGGATAATAAAGGGAGTCTGCAACCTTAGCCAACTGATACGCGTTGGTCTTTGGATCTAAAAAAGCTTTTTCAATCCTGATATAATGTGCTGTATCGCTTTTGGAAAGTAAGGCATAGACAATTGGAATATCCTTGAAAGGAGCAGTTACATCAAAATCATTGCTGCAAGAAGAAAGCGTGCCTAAGAGAACTGCGAAAACTAAAATATTGCGAAACATTACAAGGAATTTAAAGAGATTGACTGCCTACGATGCAATTGGAACGCAAAAATACGATGTATTTTATCGAAAATTGGGAATACTTTTACTTCAAATATTTCAATAACAGCTATGTCAATCAACAAAGAGGTAAAAAGAATCACCACCCATACATTGCAAGAGATGAAAATGAAGGGGGAGAAAATCGCGATGCTGACGGCTTACGATTTCTCAATGGCTCAAATACTGGACGATGCCGGGATCGATGTGCTGCTGGTCGGAGATTCGGCCTCCAATGTGATGGCTGGGTATGAAACTACGCTACCAATCACCTTAGATCAAATGATCTATCATGCCGCTTCCGTCGTCAGAGCAGTCAAAAGGGCATTTGTGGTGGTGGATCTTCCATTTGGATCGTATCAGGGCAATTCATCAGTAGCTTTGAATTCAACGATACGCATAATGAAAGAATCTGGGGCGCATGCTGTGAAACTTGAAGGAGGTGCGGAAGTAGCTGAATCTGTTAAGCGAATTCTTTCCGCTGGAGTGCCAGTCATGGGGCATCTTGGCTTGACACCTCAGTCAATTTACAAATTTGGCACCTATACCGTCCGCGCAAAAAAAGAAGAAGAAGCTAATAAATTGAAATCTGATGCCTTGTTGCTTGAAGAATTGGGCTGCTTCGCCTTAGTACTTGAAAAGATTCCAGCTTCATTGGCAAAAATAGTCTCAGAATCTCTGGCTATTCCTGTCATTGGCATTGGAGCCGGTCCGAATGTGGATGGACAGGTATTGGTGTCACACGATATGTTTGGCATCACTAAGGAATTCGCCCCACGATTTCTCAGAAGGTACCGCAACCTATACGAAGACATGAAACTGGCGACTCAATCCTACATCGAAGATGTCAAGTCGAGAGATTTTCCAAATGAAAAGGAACAATATTGAAGTATCTTTGATCCATATATAAATCGTTTTCTGTGGGTATTTTTCGACGTTCCTATTTGCTGATATTCTTGGCTGTAGTTGGACTTATTGGATTGGGCATTCTATTTTTTCCGGCTAAGAAATCTGACAGAATCAAGGACCGGATCGAAATTCCGACTGGAAGTACCTTTGATCAAGTACTTGATACTTTAGATCAAAATGGATTTGTCTCTTCAAGAGGAATATTTTCTATTCTCGCGACCTTAACAGGCTTAAAAAATGATACTCCAATCGCTGGAAGTTATCTTGTCGACAAGCAAGCCAGTTACTTTCGAATCATTAGATTGTTGATTTCGGGACGCCAAACACCAGTAAAACTTGTCCTCAATAATTTCAGAATGGCCGAAAATCTAGCTGGAACGCTTTCTCAGCTTCTAGAACCAGATTCACTTGCATTTTTGAGCTTATTCAGAGATAGTGCTGCACTCTCATCTTTCAATATCGATTCTGCCAACGTGTTGACATTGATCATTCCCAATACCTACGAGATGTATTGGACAAGTTCTCCCAAGGATTTCCTCGAGCGAATGAGCAAAGAATCCGCAAAGTTTTGGAGTGAAAATGAAAGACTTGCCAAGGCGACAGCTTTGCATCTGAATACTGCACAGGTATACACATTGGCTTCAATAGTCGAGAAGGAAAGTAATAGTAAAGCCGAACGCGCGACCATAGCGGGCCTTTACCTCAATCGATTAAACATCGGCATGAGATTGCAAGCGGATCCAACTGTGGTCTATGCCAATCAGGACTTTACCATCAAACGAGTATATTCTGGACATTTGGCCAAGGATTCGCCATACAATACATACTTATACGCAGGTTTGCCTCCTGGACCGATCAGTATGCCATCTATCAATTCTATTGATGCAGTACTAAACAGAGAAAACCATCAGTACTTATACATGTGTGCTAGACCTGACAATAGTGGACAACATGCCTTCGCAGAAACGCTCAAAGCTCATGCGGTAAATGCCAACCGATACAGGCAATACCTGCAGGATATTGGCATTCTGTAATCAGTGCAGATCTTTGGAACGATCTCTAATGACTCTGACCATTTTGACCATCATGCTATTGTTGCCATAGGTCGAGGTACCGGTCCAAATCATCATGCTGCCGCCTAGGCGAAGGTGAAATTCCGAATGACTGAAGTCTTTAGTTGATGGGATCAACTCGATATTCATCTTATCCTCGTCAAATTTGTAAACGCCCATTTCCACTCTTTTGTCCTCGAGAACGTGCTTGTAATTGCCATCTACACCAAAATACCAGGATTCATTTTTGAAATTCTTCTGAATATGAGGTGCCCCGACTTCAACTATGGCTTCAACACGCCAGTCTTCATCGACTAGGAAACTGTTTTTCATTGCTTTGGTGATTTCCTCATGCGTCTCACCACCCTGTGCATCATGGACGTAAGAATTGCCAACAGGTTTGTCATTAGACGATGGACTATTGATAGGCGACGCCACTGCAGCATTGGTATCTCCAACAATTTGTTGAGTATCTTTCAACACAGGAGTGACTGACATCTCTTTGGGCTCCGGCTTGCAAGCCGAAATGCCTATGAAAACAAGAAAACAAATCAATAATAATGCTCTCATATATCCTTCAAATTAAATCTGTCCAAAGGTATCTTTTATCTTTGAAAATGAAGGCAAACTCAGCTTAGATGAAATTAGATCGATTCGAACTTTTACTGCGAAATGGAATGGAGCTCTCCAAATGGAA
>JBDSUZ010000161.1:0-2512 GCA_039927395.1 Saprospiraceae bacterium
GAAGGAGCGCACGATTATCCAGTCGAGCTGACAAATGTCGAAACGGAATTGGTACGTCAGTGGATACTTTTTGGCGCTCCGCTTAGTGGCCAGGTCATGAATGACGCTTTGCTAAATAATTATTACAATGTTGCTGGTCTGAAGGCATTTCCTGATGGTCCTCCTGCTCCTCCGAGCGTAGGTGAAGGATTTCAAATCAAAATGGGGCCCTATTATTTACCGCCAGGTGGCGAGCAAGAATATTTCCAAAAATGGGAAACAGATATACCTGAAGACCTGGAAGTTACCCGTGTCGACGTCATCATTGCTGATTATTCGCATCATTTCATCATCTATGATTTCAAAGGAAATGAAGGAGATCTAACAGCAGCAGGACTAAGGCCAGAGCCAAATCACAACAATATTGGACTAGTTACCGCTGTGCAAGGCGCAACAGACTTGAAACTGCCTCCTGGAACAGCATTTCAGTGGATCAAAGACATCATACTGGATCTCAACTCGCATTATATCAATTACTCCAACGATTATCCTTACCAGGCCGAAGCTTACGTCAATATCTATACGCAACCCAAAGGCACGGCAAAACAGGTGATGTATTCGGCACTGATTCCCAATGTGTCGATCTTCATTCCAAATAATGGAAATCCTGTGACCTTCGAACAAGCATATTCGCAGAATATTCCGGGCAATCTATACCTCTGGGGATTGATGGGTCACACGCATAAATACGGCACCGACTACAAGATCTACAAACGGAATATCAACGGCTCCAAGGCGGAATTGCTATATGATGCTTCTTGCGGAGAGGGCGTCCCAGGCTGCGCTTCTCCTTATTTTGACTACAAACATATTCCGCTCAAACTCGAGTGGCCACTATTGCCATTGCCGATCAAAAACGGCTTCATACATCAGGCTACTTATATCAATGATGGACCAAGTCCAGTGTGGTTTGGCGCCACTTCACACGATGAAATGATGGTCATGATAGCCATGTACACGCTCGACACAACAGGTCTAGGCAATTTACAAACTGCTGTCAATGAGCCATTTAAACTGGTTGATGAAATCAAAATTGCGCCCAATCCAACGGAAGGAACTTCGATGCTTTGGTTGCCAAATAATGCGATGGGTTATCAGGTGCAGGTCATAGACCTAAATGGTCGAGTGCATCATGCTGAGCATGCGGTACAGAATCAATGGAATGAAATTCCGTCGAATAAGCTAAGTCCTGGCCTATACTTTGTGCAGATAACGGATGAAGGGTCGAAGAAAAAAGCAGTACAGAAATTGGTGGTACTGTAGATTTCCGTCGGGCAAATTACATTTTCAGCAGATCAACTAGCTTCCTGTCATTGCTCAGGTGTGGCACTTTATTTTGCCCTCCCAATTTGCCTTGGCTACGCATATAGCCGATAAATGTCTGAGCAGGGCATTTCCTGACTATCAGGCTTTGCAATATTTTGCCTTTAATCAGATCCTCGTAGTAGATATTTTGCTTGATCATGGCCTCATCCAATGATATGGCAAATGCAGCCAAATCCGCCGGCTCTCGCTCAAATTCGATAAACCATTCGTGATATGGCAATTCGTTGTTGCCGGGGCTAACCTGTGGCGCTACCGTGAATTCCGTCACTTGACAATTGTGCTTTACACAAGCCTCCGATAGCGCAGTGTCAACTTCCTTGCCGATGACATGCTCACCAAATGCCGATATGAAATGCTTGACCCTGCCGCTAACTAGGATGCGATACGGATTGAGGGAAATAAACTGAATCGTGTCGCCAATCGAGTAGCCAAATAGGCCAGCGTTGTTGTTGATTATCACGGCGTATTGAACGCCAATTTCAACTTCGCCAAGCCAATACCTCGATGGATTGGCCGAGCCGAGCTCTGACACTGGAACGAATTCAAAGAAGATGCCTGAATCAACATTTAGCAGCAGCCCAGGCTCTCCAGGCTGATCTTGAAATGCGATAAATCCCTCCGAAGCCGGATAGGTTTCTACTGAATCAATTTTGGCTCCCACAAGTGATTCCAGAGACTTGCGGTAAGGTTCGAAATTGACTCCGCCGTAGCCAAATACGCTATAATTGGGGAAAACCTCAAGCACTGTGTCTTTGCCCGTTTTGGCCAAGAGTCGTTCATAATACATCTGCACCCAAGGCGGAATCCCCGATATCAGGCGCATATCTTGCTTGACAGTCTCGAGCACGATCGCTTCCAATTTCTCTTCCCAATCTTCCAGGCAATTTGTTTTGAATGAGGGAACCTGATTTTTGCGCAACCAAGCTGGAACTTGGTGATTGACGATACCTGAGAGCCGTCCTACCTTAATTCCATTTACCTCCTCAAGCGCTGGCGAGCCAGATAGGAAAATGATCTTCCCATTGAAGAAATCAAAATTTCCGCTCCTAGCGGCATAATTGAAAATGGCATTCTTGGCCGTGCCAAAATGGTTTGGCAAACTGTCCTTGGTAAGAGGAATGTATTTGACTCCTGAGGTAGTGCCAGA
>JBDSUZ010000162.1:0-7276 GCA_039927395.1 Saprospiraceae bacterium
CCAAAAAGGCAGAATCTGCTCTTTTCGGCCACGCTGCCTGATATAGTCGAAGCTTTGATGGCTGAGTTTTTCAATGACCCATTGCGGATTGAGGCATCGCCGGTTGGTACTCCTTTGGAAAATATCGCGCAGATCCAGTATCGTGTTCCAAATTTCATGACAAAACTGAATTTGCTTGAACACCTGATTGCTGATCCAGAGGCATTTAACAAAGTCTTGGTGTTCGCAGCTACAAAGCAATTGGCAGATCAATTGTATGAACCATTGTCAGAAGATTATCCAGGACAAGTTGGGGTCATTCACTCCAATAAGGATCAGAATTACCGTTTCAACTCTGTCAAGAGCTTTCAAGATGGAACCTATCGGATATTGATTGCTACAGACGTCATTGCTCGTGGTATTGATATTTCGGAGGTTTCGCACGTGATAAATCTCGATGTACCCTCAATACCTGAACATTATATACATAGGATAGGTAGGACAGGTAGGGCCGACAAAAAAGGTATTGCCATAACTTTGGTTGCCCCGGTCGAAGCGGAGGAATTGACTGCGATAGAGACACTGATGCAGTACGAGATTCCGCAATTGCCAATACCTGAAGAGGTTGCTATTTTCAGATGTGCTAATTGACTCTGAAATGCCGGTTGTGCGTATGAAGGAGATCAAAGCCAACATCATCGTCAGAGACGAAAGCAATGCCGCATTTCACGAGAAAAGCCTGAAAAATCAAAAGACCAATCAGAAGGTCAGATATGTCGATAAGATGAAAATAAAGTACGGAAAACCTAAGACCAGAGGGCAAAAAAGAGGCAAATAGAACCAAACACAGGAGTAAAAATAGAACGAAAGATCATTGCATTAATTCCAGAGCTATTACAAATTCCGTTATCTTACTGGTAATATCTAATTTATTGTTAGATTATTTATTGTTCATTTAAAACGAAATTATCATGACAAAATCCTGTTATTTATGGGCAATTCTTCCATTGTTATTGTGTCAATGTAGTCCCAAATACTACACACCCAACACGCAAAATGTGCCTTTGCTTCAGGCCAAAGGGCAATCCAATATCAGCCTTTCAGGAAATGCAAATCAAATCGAATTGCAGGCATCGACTGCTGTAAGCGATATGATCGGCTTGCAATTGAATGGCGGTATATTCTTCCCCTCCGACCTCGACAATGGCAATGGAGGCTCAGGCAAGGTAATTGAAGCTGGAGTTGGTTATTACAAACCGATTGGCGATAATTTTGTGTTTGAGACCTATGGTTTGCTTGGTTTTGGCAACGTCGAAAACCATTTGCCTTCAGAAGTGGCTAATAATCCTGGGACAACTGGTGATATTAAGGCAAATATCATTCGCTATGGCATTCAGCCAAATTTTGGATTTGTGACCAAGTACCTGACGGCGGCGATTTCAGCGCGCTTTGTGGCTCTTCATTACTCCAACATTGAGGGCAGCCTCATATTTGAGCAGGAGGATCAGGTGATAGCGCTTGAAGATCAAAGCAATAACTTCTTAATCGAACCTGCCCTGACGCTCACAGGAGGCCTCGAAAGGCTCAAGTTGAAATTGCAAGTCATGGGATCATTCAATTTGAGTAACAGCAATTTCAGACAGGACAACAGCCTCGTGTCGATTGGGCTTCAGTATCATTTTAGAGTCAAGCAATAGCAATAAAGCAAGAATAAGCTCCTCCCGGAATTTTCGCCAAGATTTGACGATTGTGAAAATGCCGAAACTATTAAGTTGGTTTCGGCATTTTGCATGACATCTCCAAGTTTTTTCTGAATGTATTTGCTTGATTATCTGAAAGAAAGCTTGTATATTCCGCTGTGTTTTAATTTTATTGTGAACTTTTTAAACGAAGCGAGATGAACAGTAAAGTACTTGTTGGAGCAATTCTTGGAGGTATCGTGCACTTTTTTGCAGGATGGCTTTTGTATGGAATGTTATTGATGGATTTTTTCGCAGAAAATGCCGGATCTGCCACCGGGGTTGATAAAGGGGAAATGATGGAGTTGCCCTATGTCGCTTTAGGCAGTTTGGTCACTGGATTATTGTTTAGCTTGTTGTACTCCCGTATGAGCGTAAATAGCATGATGGATGGATTAACTACAGGTTTATGGATTGGATTCCTTTTTGGCCTAGGCATGGATTTGACCATGTATGGCACCACCAATATTGCTAATATGACTGCCGCTTTGGTAGATCCAATAGTAATGGGTGTCATGGGAGCTTTGACCGGTGCTATTATCGGCTGGTGGAACAGTCGAGGTAAATAGAGATAATGTAAAGGGGGCAATAGCCCCCTTTTTGTTTGTACTTATCTTGGATCCATACCCATCATCTCTCTGAAATCTAATCTACCAGGAGCAACTGATTTTAAGTAATCAAGGATTAGTATCGCCCGGTCAATGCGCAATTGACTACTCTTGACCTGACTGATATAGTAGATCATCCAGCGTTGTTTGCCGGGGCTCAATTGTTCAAATCGCTCACTTCCCAAGTCGTCGATTTTTAGCAATTCTGAGAGTTCCTCTGGCATAGCCATGCCATATTCGCTTTCATCTTTTTGCAGCCTGATTGCGACAGGGTCTCCCGTTCGTAGCTTCAGTTGTTTCATTCGCAACTTATTGACAGTGACATAAGCTTTGCCTTCGCCTAGCGCCATGAAACCGGATTGAAATGTCAATTGACCATTGATTGTGCACAGAACGCGTTGCTTCATATTGCCTCCCAATTTTGCAATGATATCGGCTGGAATTTCTACATAATTGACATTAAGTAAATACTCCAATTGGAAGATGCGCGATTCAAACTCAATTAGTTCATTTTCCATTTCAATCCGGTGATTAATTTCATTTGCTAGGTGAAATTACCAGCTATATTTCAACGAAACAATACCATTTAATCCTGCAGATACTAATCCGGAAGAATATGGCCGATATCGTTGATTTGTAATGTTTTCGATGCCAAGACCAAGGATGAATGACTTGTTGAATCTGTAATTCACTTTAGCATTGATAGTATACCATCCTGGACAATATGGCAACCCATTGGCATCAACTGCATACAGATAATCCTTTCCCTGTTCCTCTGGTGCTAGTTGATCATTGCTGACTTCCTGATTAAATACAGTATAGATATCAGCACTGATATTTGATTTAGAATAGGTCAAATGTGCAGTCCCAAAGAATGGTGCAGCGTGTCGCAATGGTGCTTTTTCACCGCCATCGAGTTCCTCTTCACCTTTGGTGTAATTTACTTTTGACCAAATACCAAATCCTGCGGGTAATTTAATTTCTACTCCAGCCTGAATGCCATAGACCCATGCTTTTGCTGCATTTTGGATGCTTTGCACCTGGCTCAATTCTCCTTGATAGAATATGCTGTCCTGGCCATTCAACTGAGCGTCTCGTCTAACCAATGCATTTTGGAGCAACATATAGAATGGAGCAACATCGATCTTGATCCAATCTGTTATTGAAGTCGAAATTCCCAATTCTGCATTGTAGGCATTTTCTGCACCAAGACTTGGATTGGGAATGACCACAGATCCTGGGCTTGAGTCAAATATTTTACCCAGATCATCGACGTTAGGAGCTCTGAATCCATTGGACAAATTCAAGCTAAATTGCCATCTTTTGCCTGCATTTAGCACAAGTCCTAAATTGCCTGACAATCCGCTATATTGCCGCTTGGTGGTCGTAAATGGGAATGGATAAAATGTTGTGTCAAATGTGGCAGAAATTGCATTGAAATTGTAACGCAATCCTGTGTGCAAAGCAAAATAGTTTGTGATCGGATATTTGTGATTTACATAGATCCCGGCTGAATACCATTTGCTATTATCAGGATATCTTGATGGACCTGCCTTCTGAGTATTTGTTTCGATATTTTCATCAATTCCCGTCGATCCCACATTATTGTAAATTCCCTCGATACCGTAGAATAGACTATTTCTGCGAGAGAAGTTCTTGACAAAATCCGTATTGAAAGATACCGCCTGCACTTTTTCTGTGCGAATAAATCGCGTTGCTTTCCCAAAATCTCGGTCGATCCGACTCTCTTCATTGTACTGATGCGCTCCTTGAACCGTGTAGGAATCAAAGCATTTTGATGTAGATGTACCTTTAATTTGAAGGTGGTTCAT
Organism: Saprospiraceae bacterium; assembly: GCA_039927395.1. Lineage (GTDB taxonomy): Bacteria > Bacteroidota > Bacteroidia > Chitinophagales > Saprospiraceae > JBDSUZ01. Next base: position 4,159 of record JBDSUZ010000162.1, read on the forward strand.
TGACCAAATCTGCGGTCCGTAGTTCCATTCTGCTGAACGAAGTCCATTACCTCTCGGACGGGTAAGTCGGTCATATCGAGCATACTCGCTGGTCTGCGAATAATGGAATGCGAATTGAATATCAAGATTGGATTTTGCTTGAAAGCGGATCTTCTGCATAAAGTTGATCTGGTCGTAAGCACTTGGTTTTTGCACCCGCGGATCATCATTGGCCACTAGACTGTCTTTGCCCTCAATTCGTTCAACGTAGAAATTGCGCAGATATGAATCAGGGCCATTTTTTCCCATTTTGAGATCGTCATAACTACTGAAGGTGAAACTGGTAAGAAATGCCCATTTTTTGAAGCCAAAATTGAGATCAGCATGACCCGTTTTTTCTTGATTTGCACTCGCATAACGCGCAAAGGCATTTCCAGAAAAAAGCAATTTGCCATCGCTTGAAAAGGTGGGACTCAAGGTGTAAAAATTCATTACTCCTGCGATAGCATCGCTGCCATAAAGCACTGAGCCCGGCCCAAACAGTATTTCAGTGCTGCTGATCGCAAGCGGATCGAGAGAGATGACATTCTGAACATTTCCACTGCGATAGATTGCGGTGTTCATACGCACGTTGTCAATTGTCAACAAGACTCTGTTTGTTGCAAAACCGCGAATCATTGGGCTGCCACCACCTTGCTGACTTTTTTGGATAAATACTTCTGATCCAATACCGAGCATGTCAGCGGCTGTTTGCGGATTTTGAAGTGACCGATCTTTGGAGCTTATCAAGCTGAGTTTGGCAGGTATCTGCCGTCTGGCCTGTCCCCAACGCGAGGATGTTATTTCGAACGTGCTGAGCTCTTGGCTTGCAATTTCCATGCTGATCGGATTGCCTGCGCGTATCAGATCAGCGACTGTCTGATGAATACCTTGATAGCCCATCACCAAGATATGTATCGAATCTCGTGGATCTAGTCCATTGAGGTTGATTTGTCCGCCGCTGAAAGATTTTCTTTGCGCATCAAATCCCTGCGAATTGGGATCAGAATTTCCGACGAGATATGTGCCTGCGGCAATTGATTGTTGTGTATTGCCGTCGACGAGTGTAATAATTTGGCTACTAGCAGGTTTGGAAATGATCCAAATTGCTAATAGCATGATCCAAGCTTTCATACGCTGAATTCATTTTTAGGGGTAAATAAAATGGCAAAATCCAGTCGGAATTTACCTCTATTTGGTATTTGAATTCAGCTTTGCCGGGGAGGTGGCTTGCTTGGTGAACTGACTCGGTCGGTCCAGTTGCTTGTAAAGAAATTGCTACTGCTGAGCTTTAATTCCTGTTTTCGATTGGACAAATTGTCCAAACTGGGAACTATATATTCGAGTGCACAATACTGCATTAATTGATCCTGAACGCCATATGGGAGAGGATCGGCTCCAAAAAAATGCGCAGCGATTTCCTCCATTTTTTCAAATAGTCGCCCTTCTTCAGTGTCTTGGTAACAAGTGAAGTAAATTGTGTCATCGATCTGATGACTTTTTATCACATCGTACATCAAACCTCTGTATCTAAATTCATCAGCTTCTTTCCATTCAAATTCTGCATTATCGCACTTTGTCAGTGAAACTGGAATTTTTAAAATCTTGTGTTCGAGTGATTCTTCTTCCAGCTTTATTTTCCGGGCAATAGTGCTGTGAATATGCGTTTTCTCTATTTGGAAAAACAAATATGTACCCCAAAATGGAGAGGAGAGTAGGAGGAGAAAGAAGGAGGCTCTGAGCTTGGTTCGGCGCAATTCCCGATTATTTATGACTAAAGGTATATTTTGTCAATGGCATTTTGATCTTAAATATTGAAGCCTGGCTTGACCATTTTCTAGGGCATAAATTTTGCTCTTGAAGTTTTACCTGCAAAAGCTTGTTAATTTAGCCCCGTGAAGAAGCTGCTCCTACTGGACAATTATGATTCGTTTACTTACAATTTGCAGGACTATTTTCTGCAGTTGGGGCTTGCTATTTCGGTGTTTCGAAATGACGAAATTACCATTTCGCAAATCGAAGATTTGAATCCTGATGGGATCGTTTTTTCACCAGGCCCAGGAAGACCAGAGGAATCGGGTACCATGATGGACATCATACAGAACTTTCATCAAGTCAAACCAATGTTGGGCATTTGCCTAGGTCATCAGGCCCTTGGTATTTTTTTTGGCGAAAGCCTGCAAAAGGCCCGCTTGCCAGTTCATGGCAAAACTAGCGTCATCAAACATTTGCCACATCCATTATTTGACGATATCCCCGAGCATTTAAGTGTCATGCGCTATCATTCACTATTGGTCACTGAACTGCAAAATCCTGCCCTTGAGCCCTTGGCTTGGACTGAAAGCGATGAGCTTATGGCATTTGTGCATAGAACGCTACCAATTGCGGCCCTGCAATTTCATCCAGAATCCATACTCACAGAGTACGGACTGCAGATTTTGAGGAACTGGGTCAAATGGGCTTTGTAACGTAGGTTTCGCTCACAATTTTTACGTCATTTTCCATGTCTTCTCCATTGTTCCGGCTTTAGAGTCAGGATATATTATATTTGCACATATATTTAATTTGAGGGATCACCCATGAGCGAAATGAAGTTCGATTACACAGAAGATGATATCAAATCACTTGATTGGCGCGAACATATCCGGATGCGTCCAGGTATGTATATCGGCAAATTGGGCGATGGCTCGGCCCCCGACGACGGTATCTATGTCCTGCTCAAGGAAGTTGTCGACAACTGTATCGATGAGTTTGTCATGGGCTATGGCAAAGAGATCGACATCAAAATCGAAGATGGTCAAGTGACTGTGCGTGATTACGGCAGAGGAATTCCCCTCGGCAAAGTCGTCGAGTGCGTATCAAAAATCAATACTGGAGGTAAATACGATTCCAAGGCATTCAAAAAATCCGTTGGACTAAATGGTGTTGGTACAAAAGCTGTAAATGCTCTGAGCCAACAATTTACCGTCAAAGCAGTCCGCGAAGGACAGATGAAGGAAGCCGAATTCAATGAAGGACGCATCATCAAAGACGGAAAGATCGTCGGCTCAAAGGAAAAAAATGGAACGTACATTCATTTCAGCCCTGATGAGGAAATCTT
>JBDSUZ010000163.1:0-14673 GCA_039927395.1 Saprospiraceae bacterium
TGATCTTACTGATCTGGATCAATATGACAATAAGTAAAAAGATACTAAACAATACAACTAATGTGGCCATTACGCTTGTGTATTCGGTTGATAGAAATGCAATTTATTCATCTTATACGTGGTGATGAAGTGATTCGACCACGTAAGGATCTTTCTTAGGTATTAGAGGCGCCTTGCGCAATTGTGCAAATACAAAGTATAAGAACAATCCAAGGAAACCTGCAAAGGTCCCTAGGTCAAGTAACCCCGGTATTGTATAGCCTGCGGCAAATGGTTTTTTACTTTCGCTGAGATGCACCTCACTATGCTCCTCCGACTCTATTTTTGAGCCAAGAGGTTTTGCTTCGTCTTCCTTGCCCATTGTAGTAGGCAATGGATCTACTTTTTCAGCCTGATCAATTTTCGGAATACCATCTTCTTCAGATGCGATTGAGGCATCATTCTTTTCCAGAGCCTGCTCATCTTTGGGAGCTAATACAGCAGCGTCCGTCATGTCAGCTACATGCATACTTGTATCGTCAGATATCGTCGCGTTATTTGCAGTACCATGTGCCTTATCAATAGCAGGACTTTCAGCTGCATGTTCTTCAGCATCATGCATCAGAGCAGGTGAAGCATGCGGGTCGATAGCGGCATGGCCTTCATGATGTTCAGCGATATGCTCAAGTGCCGTGATACGCACGCCCGGCTTGATCATCAGGAAGAAGTCCAACCAGTGACCAAAGAATACTATCGAAGCTGCAAATACCAGTGAACCGGTTTTGCGTTTTGTATCGTTGCGCATCAAGACTAGGAAAGGCATCAAGAAGTTGATAATCAGGTTAGCCCAAAACATCACAAAGTAGTTTTCTCTTCTCTCAAAGAAATAGACTGTCTCTTCACCGTTGTTGGCGTACCAGATCAGCATGAACTGTGAGAACCACAGATATGTCCAGAATATGCTGAAAGCAAATATGAATTTTCCTAAATCGTGCAAATGCTCAGTAGTTACTTGCTTATAGTATCCCTTAGACTTGAGGTAAACCAAGATCAGCACTGTTAAAGTCAACATAGATACAAACAAACTTGCAGTGGCATACCAGGCAAACATCGTACTGTACCAATGGGCATCGACTGACATGACCCACAACCACAGTATTGCAGCGCTCGTAAAACCGCCAATCGGCAGGAACATCGAAGCAAAATTGCGGAGCTTACGGTGATGACGAAATTTGGTCGTTCCATTAACATCTTCATCCAAAGATAGGGAGCGAAACTTGCGTGCAAATAGATACCATATGCCTCCAATAATGAAAGTTCCAGCTGTATACCAGATAGGATTCAAAAAGCTTTTCTTGCCATTAAGTACTACATCGCCAGCCACTGCCTCAGCATCGGCCCAATGGTACAAATGGTGCCAATGCAACCAGATACCAAGTATGATGATGCCCATCAAACCCAATCCGACGATCATGAAAAGGCCATATGCTTCCCAAACTCTTTTGAAAACCGTGTACCAGCCCCCATATGTCATAGAAAAAGCACTGATCCCAAAAATGGCGATAAAGGCAATTCCGGTAAAAAAGATACTGTTCAACAAGATATTAGACCAAAAGCGAGTATGTAGTTCATCGTCATTGAACCAGGTCAATGCGAGACATAATATGCCCAGTGCCATTAATCCGAGTAGGAAATTTTTCTGCTTGCCAGCGAACTGAAATGTATTCATTTCGAACTTGTTATTGTGAGTGCTTTGCTTCTATTATTTCTTCATTGCCACTTTAGCGGTATCAACTGCTGCCGGTGCTACTGCAACTGCGTTTTGACCAGTCGCCATACCTTGAGCAGGCTTATGCATCCTGTCTAAAGTATTGTCAGTTTGATCATATTTGAGGCCCTTAGCTCCAGCTTGTAGGCTCCTGATATAATGAATGACTTCCCAGCGTTCTGTCAAAGACATTTTGTCACCGTAGCCACCCATCACATTTTTACCATAAATGATTGCATGATAAAAACGACCGTCTTTGGCGGCTATGAATGGATCACTAACCAAATTGGCAGGAGCAGCTGGATACATTCCTCCATCATCTCTTACCAAGTATCCAGCTCCATCACCTTTAGGTCCATGACAAATGGCACAATTGATATCATATAACAGTTGGCCTTGTGCCAATCCATCAGTAGATATACTAAGTGGATTGCTTAACTCTGCCTCTGCACGCAATCTATCCGGTTCTGTATTGGCATATGCATAGTGGTCAGCTCCGCTAAGCGGATACATGGCCAGGGTATGCCTTAGATCTGCCTGTTCAGCAAGTGTTTTTTGCATCAGACCATATTCTCCTACAGCCATAGTGCCTTTGACCGGTGTACGGGCAAGTGCATAACGGTAATAAGTTGAATCTCCGCCCCAGCGATTGTATGAATAGTAGTCATACAAATTGGCTTCGTATGCAATGGAGTGTACCATATCCGGCATATACTCATGACCAGGTTCAGTTCCTTTGGCGGGAGAACAACTCTCCAGGACAAACATGAACATCAACAAGGTGCTTAAAACAAAAAATGTAGTCGCTTTCATAAGCAAATTGCGCAAGAGGCGATTAAATGCGTTTAGTATTGATATCATTAGCTCCGGTCGATCTCAGGAAATCATTGTATTGCGAAATCTGCTCCTGACTTGAATGATTGACATCAAAAGCGATGCAGAACTTATCGTCAGTTATCCGCTCATCCAATACGATATTGCGAACTCCAAAACCCATTCCGCACACGGTATAGAAGGTTACCGTCATGCCGATACAAGCAAATAGAACCGTCAACTCAAAAGTGATCGGAATAAATGCTGGTACTGAAAAGTAGGGCTTACCTCCAAATATGACGGGCCAATCTCTCGTAAATACCCAGGTCATGAAACCAAAAGCTGTACAAGTACCTGTCAAACCATAAAAGAATCCGGCTATGTGCAGTCTAGATTCGGATAATCCTAGCAGGGGATCCAAACCATGCACCGGAAATGGTGTAAATACATCCATGATGTTGAGATGCTGTGCATTGGCTTCTTTCACCGCTGATAGCAATTCAGTTTCATCGTCGTAAAGTCCGTACAGGACTTCTTTATTTTGATATCTGACCATAACCTAATTATAAGTTCAATACAATGCTCAATTAATGATGGCCGTGACCATTGTCAGCGTGCTCGTCATGTGCCAATGTCATATCATTATCATTGACCACAATCAATTCTTCTTCGTAGTGCTCAGTATTCTTCTGCACATATTGATCTCCAGCTATTTTCAGGATAGATTTGATTTCTGCGATCGCAACCACTGGTGCTAAACGGGTGAAAATCAAGAAGAAAGTAAAGAAGATACCTAGTGTGCCGAGGAAAATACCAACTTCAACCCATGTAGGTGAATAGTAGCTCCAGCTTGATGGCAAATAATCACGAGCGAGCGTAGTCGCGATGATCACAAAACGTTCAAACCACATACCGATGTTGACGAAGATTGACATAACAAATGTCCAAACCACGCTGCGTCGATATTTCTTGACCCAAAACAACTGTGGGGAAATAACATTACAGGTCATCATCGCGAAATACGACCACCAGTATATACCCAAAGCCCTGTTGTAGAAGGCAAATTGCTCATATATGTAACCTGAATACCAGGCTATGAATAACTCTGTCAAATAAGCTACACCAACCATTGTTCCCGTCAACAAGATTACCTTGTTCATGGACTCAATATGGCTCAGCGTGATATATTGCTCGAGCTTCAATACTTTACGAGTGATGATCATCAGTGTCTGCACCATGGCGAAACCAGAGAAGATCGCACCAGCCACAAAGTATGGAGGGAAGATCGTGGTATGCCAACCAGGGATAACTGAAGTCGCAAAGTCAAAACTTACTATCGTGTGTACAGAAAGTACCAATGGAGTCGACAAACCTGCAAGAATCAATGAAAGCGATTCAAAACGTTGCCAGTGCTTGGCGCTACCGGTCCAACCCAATGAAAGGAAATTGTACATTTTCTTGCGGAAGCCTTTGGCGCGGTCTCTTACCGTAGCAAAATCCGGAACTAGACCTGTGTACCAGAATAAACATGATACTGTGAAATAGGTCGAGATCGCAAAAACGTCCCACAACAATGGAGAGTTAAAATTGACCCAAAGCGGTCCCCTTGTATTGGGAACAGGGAAGAAGAAGAAAATCACCCAGATACGTCCGACGTGGATCCCTGGGAATATCGCTGCGCAAATAACCGCAAATATCGTCATCGCCTCTGCTGCACGGTTTACTCCTGTACGCCATTTTTGGCGGAATAGCAGCAAGATGGCCGATATCAGGGTACCTGCGTGACCAATACCTACCCACCACACGAAGTTGGTGATATCCCAACCCCAACCGATGGTACGGTTAAGATTCCAGGTACCGACACCAAACCAAAATAGCCAAAGGATACAAAACAATCCAAAGGATAGGAATGATACTGCCGTGATAAAAGCATATACCCACAGTCGACTGGGGGTGCGCTCCGTAGGCGAACAGATATCTTCAGTAATCTGATGATAGGTCTTGTTGCCGAGGATTAGAGGCTCCCTGATTGGGGAAACATATACGCTCATATTTTAATTTTTTTCAGTGCGTTTTGTGATTAAGCTTCTTTACCGCTGATTTCCAAATTCTGATTTGTGATCTTCATCTGGTATCCTACACCTGGTTTCACGTTAGTCTCTTCGAGTACGAAGTAGTTGCTAGGCAAACTCCAGATCTTCATCAATTGGCTCTCAGGATCATTGGTATCACCAAATATGATACTTCCTGTAGGGCAGGCAGTCTGACAAGCGGTGCGAACATCGCCATCACGTAAAGTTCTATTTTCTTTCTTCGCCGACAGTTTTCCTTCCTGGATACGCTGTACGCAAAGACTGCATTTCTCGATAACTCCTCTTGAGCGGACCGTGACGTCCGGATTCAACACCATCCTGGTCAAGTTGTCAGCGTAGAATGGTACATCTTGATCAGCCATTAAGCCTTCCTCATTGCTTGGCCAAAGGTCAGCAGTGGTGAAGTCAAACCAGTTGAAGCGACGTACTTTGTACGGGCAGTTATTGGCGCAATAGCGCGTACCAACGCAACGGTTATAAGCCATCTGGTTGAGTCCTTCGCTACTGTGGTTAGTTGCATTTACCGGACATACGTTCTCACATGGCGCATTCTCGCAGTGTTGGCACATCATTGGTTGATATACAACATTAGGAGAATCGATATCGCCATAATAGTAGCGGTCGATACGCAACCAGGTCATCTCGTGATGTCTGGATACTTCTCTCTTACCAACCATCGGAACGTTGTTTTCAGCAACGCAAGCTACTTGGCAAGATCCACAACCTACACATGACGAAAGGTCAACTGACATACCCCAGTTATGGCCAAGTCGATATAGATCTTCGTGACCGCCATAGAGCGATTGAGAATTGAGGTGTTGGAATTCCTTGCGCTCTTCAGCCAGGGCCTCCATTTTTTCGTCAAGTTTGTCAAAATGGCTTTCGCGCAAGATCGATCTTTTGACCAAACTGCCTTGAAATCCATCGCCTAGCGTCATCAGTGCCTTCTCATCGACGTTGATGATAGCACCATTGGCGCTGGCATCTTTGCCTTTCAATCCCATCGAATGATGATGTTGAACAGTGGCAAACTCGTGATCGAATCCAACTTCCTTAGAAACCTCCACCTGAGCGCTGAAATACTGAATATTTCCATCAGCATCCCTCGTCAGGTTCTTAAACATATTCTTTCCTACCCCTTCGCCTGCCTTGCCTGATACTTCTCTACCATAGCCAAGGGCTATAGCGACAGTGCCTTCCATTTGGCCAAATTGACGAAGCACGGGTAAGCGGTCTTTGTTGCCTTTGATATTGACATCGACGAGCATTCCGTCCTTAGCCAGATCATTGAAGTATGTGAAATCGTTGGTGCCATTCCATTGGATCGGAATCGCTACGAAGTTGTCCCATACTGAGCGAGTGACGGGATCAGGCATTTCCTGTAACCATGGGTTATTGGCATTTTGCCCTGCTCCTACTGCTACTGGCTCATAAAATGAAGCCTCTAATTTGGCGCCGGATGGCTTAGATATATTTGCTGCTGCTTCGACTACATTTGCCTTAGAAGCGCCACCTGATGGTGTAGTATTCATTTGGGCGTAGCCATCGAAAAGTAGATTTTCCCAAAATCCTTTGCTCGTTGAAAACTTGCTCTGTGCGCCAAAGAATCGGCCTGAAGCTACTTTTTGAACGTATTGGTAAGTAATATCATCTGCCGGATTGTATTGGGCGATTTGATCGCTCCAAACCAACAGCGATTCGATTACTGATCGCGTCTTGAACAAAGGATTGATGGTAGGCTGCTGAATGCTGTAAAAGCCTCTGTAAGGCATAGCATCTCCCCATGATTCGAGATAATGAGGAGTCGGAGCTACATATGTACTAGCCATAGCCGTTTCGCTAGGCATTGTCGTCAAACTTACTTTCAAAGCAACTTTTTCCATTGCTGTTTTGAAGGTATTGCCTTCTGGTAGATCGTACACGGGATTAGCGTCGTCGAGGACGATCAAAGTAGCGACTTGGCCAGCATTCATTTCAGCCATCAGATCCACCACATCCTTGTCGATACCTTGTTTTTGCAGATTTGCATTTGCAAATGAAATAGTCGAGCCATATGATCCTACAAGTTCGTTGATCGTATTGATCAATACTTGCTCTGCGGCATTGTTGCTTGAACTGATAACGAGTGCTGCTCCCTTGTTTTTGAGCAAATCTTTAGCAGCCGCTATGATAGCAGACTCAGCCTTAGCGTTGGACAATGTACCTGCAACTGAAATGGCTTGAGCGCCAACAGAGGACGCAACGGCGTTATACAATTTTGCGATAGCTAAACCTCGCTCAGAAGGCTTGATCAGCAAACGATTGTCGGCATTGGATCCCGTGAGAGACATTCCGCTTTCGAACTGGATCAAACGAGAGAACTGGCGGTTTTTCATATCGCGCAACTGGCGATTTTTGGACCATTGTGCAGCAAATTCGATTGGAGACAACCATGTACCAAGGAAATCAGCGCCAAAATTCACTACCACTTTAGCATTATCAATGCGATAGCCAGGAATAACTCTTTGACCAAATGAACGCTCATTGGCCAATAGCATACCCGAATATGAAACTGGATCGTAGGTTACAAGTTTTGTTGAAGGATATTTTGTCGTAAATTCTGCAATTGCAGATTGAACTGAAGGGCTTATCTGTGTATTGGTCAATATGCGAATATTGCCAGTTGCAAGTTTTGCCTTCACTTCTTTATCAAGGTCGGCCCATGACATTTCGGCAAGGCCTTTTTTGTCAAGTTTGCCTGGATTGCGCAGTCTTGAAGTATCGTATAGATCAAGGACTGAAGCCTGAACACGAGCGGAAGTTCCACCACGCATCAGATCAGTCATTGGGTTACCTTCGATCTTGATCGGTCTGCCTTCACGAGTTTTGACAAGTATCGGGCAGAAATTGCCGCCTCTTGAATATACAGATGTGTAATAAGTAGCGATCCCCGGAACAATAGTATCAGGTTTGATCACATAAGGCAAAGCACGACGAACTGGGATCTCGCAGCTAGCAGCGATAGTCGCAGCGCCGATACCAAATCCCATGTATTTCAAGAAATCCCTCCGGCTTGTGCCTTTGGATTTGTCTTCCATTATCTCAGGACTGGTAAGGTCATTCAATACTGGCACATTGAAAAACTCCTGAGAAGCCTGCTCAACGAAAGCGCTGCTGCCATTGAGGTCCTCGGTACCAATCCAGATATTTTGATTTTCCTGCTTCATATATCGTTTTGAAAAAGAGCTAGAGATTGAGTGAATCGAGGGTTAATAATGACATTTTTGACATTCCAAACCACCGATTTCTTCCACGGTAACTTTATCGCGTTTTCCATCCTTCATCTCCTGATGATAGCGCGTGTAATCATCATAGTACTTGTTGTCCTTAAATTTGACTGCAGTCTGACGGTGACAGTTGATACACCATCCCATCGATAGAGATGCATACTGCTTTACAACTTCCATTTCTTCAACCTTGCCATGACACTGTTGACAAGCAACCTTGCCAGCAGTGACGTGCTGAGCGTGATTGAAATAAACATGATCAGGCTCTTTGTGAATCAATTTCCACTCGATCGGACCTTGTACATTCTTTTTCTGCTCATTGGTCAGTGACTTACGGATTTCGTCCCATTGCTCATTGGCAGCTGCCGTGGCATCACCTTCCTCAACATTGGAAACGATCCATTTTTTGTAAATCGATTCAATATCCTTCTGCGACATCTTGTCGTAATTGTCGATGTACTTATCAGTAGTAGGATTATATCCTATTGAAGCAAATATTTTGGTCAACTCACCAGTACCATGCAGACTACCTTTCTTGATAGCACGGTGGCAGTTCATACAAGTATTTGCGGCAGGAATGATAGATTGTTTAGATCGTCTGGCGCCGTCATGGCAATATTGACAATCAATTTTATGTGTACCCGCGTGAAGTGCGTGCGAAAATTTGATGGGTTGCTCAGGCTCGTATCCTTGTTGGCGACCAAGCGCCACCGCATTTTGCACAGTTGTGTAACCGCCAAGTACAATGAGAGCGAATATGACAAAGCCAATCACTTTCTTGCTGGTCAGTATTGCATAGATAGATTTTGGCTCCGCCGGAGTCTTACCTTCTTTGACATCAACAAGGTGATTGAGGTTGGTGACAATCCTGGTCAATACTACTGCCAAAAGCACTAATATGAAAAGCAAGGCCATATATATGTAAGAGCTAAAGCCCGTATCCTTGGCACCGTCTTTAACACCAGTAGCATTTACTTCCTTAGACTTGGGCGGATATTCTCCTTTGTATACGCCATCTACATATAGCAATATGGATTCGATCTGCTCGTCGGTAAGTGCAGGAAAGGGAGTCATTACCGTTGGCTTCCATTGGCCCCATAGCTCGGTGGCTCTTGGGTGACCGGCTGCGATCATAGCAGATGAACTGCGAATCCATTTGTATAGATCCGTCCGAGGGTACTTAGACCAATTCACATCAAGCTGACCCAATGCAGGACCCGTGAGGTTGTCCTTCATGTTCTTGTTGTGACAACTGGCGCAATTGGCCTTGAACAAATCCTGCCCAACCTTGATATCAGCAGCCGCTTGCGCAGACCACGATATTGTCAGGGCAACAAATAAGAAAATAAACTTAGAAAGAATAGCTTTTGAACACATCCGCAAAGGATTTGGTATAACATAATTCCGCACTTGAACGGTTGTCATAGTATTGTCAGGCAAAAATAAACAACTGTTAACTTCTTTAACACTTGTATCTAAATTGGCTCTCTATTTAGACTGCATCTAAATAAAAATCAGACCGCAATAGGCGCTTTTATACCCGGATACGGTTGGTAATCGATCAATTCGAAGTCCTCAAATTTGAAATCAAAAAGGTCTCTCACCTTAGGATTGAGGCGCATTACAGGCAATTGCCTTGGTTCTCTTTGCAGTTGTAAAGCTGCTTGCTCGAAATGATTATTGTACAAATGTGCATCGCCGAATGTGTGGATAAATTCTCCAAGCTGGAGCTCACAGACCTGCGCAATCATCATCGTGAGCAGTGCATATGAGGCAATATTGAAGGGTACACCAAGAAATACATCGGCTGAACGCTGATACAATTGACAGGACAATTTGCCATCGGCTACATAGAATTGAAAGAGGCAATGACATGGGCTCAGTGCCATATCGGGAAGATCGGCTACATTCCAGGCGGAGACGATCAGGCGGCGAGAATCGGGATTGCTTTTGATCTGCGTGAGCAGCTCTTTCATCTGATCGATCACTCTGCCATCGGCCGCTTGCCACGAACGCCATTGTTTGCCATACACAGGCCCGAGATCACCGCTTTCATCTGCCCATTCATTCCAAATACTCACTCCATGCTGCTGCAGATACTCCACATTGGTATCGCCTTTGAGGAACCAAAGCAACTCGTAGATGAGGGATTTGAGGTGCACTTTCTTACTAGTCACCAAGGGAAAGCCCTTAGCCAGGTCAAATCTCATTTGGTAGCCAAATACGCTCCTCGTACCAGTACCTGTGCGGTCAGACTTGTCATTGCCTTCATCCAGAATATGTTGTAAAAGATCGTGGTAGGCCTTCATATAGCTAAAAGCTCATATTCATTAAAATTAACGTGTATCGAACTGCAAATCTACTCAAATTAGTAATCTGAAGCGGTTTAAATCAAAGGGTTCAAATTGACATAAGTAAAAATCCAGACGAAGCTAAAAGGTAAAGATAGGGTTATACTTTCTAGGTCATCTTAAGATTGATATACCTGCCAAATAAAAATGCCCGGCTAGCCGGGCATTCATTTCAATAATAATCGTAGAAGTTCAAATCAATGGTTTGTAACCAAAACTTTGAGCACCTGTAATTGCTTTGAGTCCTATAATTACAATTAGTAAATTCCTGGAAGGTAACCACCTAAATCAAATTATACGGAGGTGGAATCTTTGGTACGCCAATTAAAACTTTACCGGTAACAATTTACAATTATGTGAGTCATACGTTAAAACAGAAAACAAATTTGATTGTACTATAACTATCCTGGCTGGCGATAATTGGCTTTATGCCAAAAAACCACCAACCAGAATTGAATGAACGTTTATTGCTTAATAAACTTACCCTTCATGAGCTCTCCCTTAGAAGTTTTAACCACTATTGAATAAAAGCCCGGCGTAAGATTTGAAACAGGTATAATATTCAGACCAACATTAGGATTTAACTCGCTAAACAGAATTTCCTGACCAGCAATGTTATAAACCCCTGCTGAAACAAACTGAATATCTTTCATTTCATCAATTCGGATTTCCTCATAAGCTGGATTGGGATAAAGAGTTAGAGGAATTTCATTTAGGTCAATTGTAGCCACTGGTGGCAGCCAGAAGTCATTTCCAAATTTAACTTCGTAAATTCGAAATGTATCTAAATTTCCACCTTGATTTCTAATATTAGTCCAGGTTCCAAATTGGCCTTCTTCAAGAATATCCAAATTTGTTGGAAATGAATCTACAAGGTGATCGGTCTTATTCATTCTTGCAACAGCACCTTCAGGAAACTCTATATCCGGATAAAGTGACGAAAAAGGTGTCCTATCTAATAGTGATCCATTTCTGCAATGCCCCTCCCCTTCATTTAGCAGAGTGGTATCCCATGAAATTGTCAACGGCATATGTTTCACTTTTGCAATTAAAAATATTCTTCTTGCCTGACCTCCAGGAAATATGTCGCAATCACCTTCTACTTTAGTAATGGCTTTATGACTTTGGATTTGGAAAAAATCAAGGAGACATAAAAAAGCCTCACTAGCTCTCACCTCAAATACTTCATCCCAAGGGATGTTCGCTTCATTTACCTCACCAAATTCAGGATTAATAAAAGGGCCTTCACATGCTTGCATTGAAATTGTATCGCTATATCCGGCGATGACTGTATCCCGATTACCGACTCCATCAACAAAATAAATAGGTAACTCAAAGTAACTATCAACTTGGGCAGCCGCTACCTTGGAAAAAAATATAAAAACCAGGAAGTAAAAATTACTTGCATTCATGATTTTGGGATTTTAGCATTAAGGCACTCGTATTACAGTGCGGTAATCGTAAACGCCATTATGGGTAATCATGATATAATAATTCCCACTTGGTTGCATGGACAAGGTAAAGTTTTCTTGATACATTCCAGAAGCTTGGGTTACACTCGCTTTTACAATAATTGTAATATTAGGTGCAAAACATTCAATCAGATACCTAACGAATGTTAGGGGTCCAAAAATTTAGCATAAAATATATTTGGAACAGATCACCTCGGCATGTTTAACCAAAATCTTCCCTATCCTCTCTTCCTTCAGCTCTCCTTCTCTATCTTTACCTACTTAATATAATATATGTCTCACTCGAGCATGCGGGATTGCACCCTTGATTTGGAAAAAAGCGGTCAATTGCTGCGTATCAAGACTCCAGTGGATCCCAATCTGGAAATGGCGGAAATCCACCGCAGAGTATATGATGCAGGCGGACCAGCGCTGTTATTTGAGCAAGTCATTGGTTCTCCCTTTCAGGCCATTTCCAATCTATATGGCACAAACGAGCGCACCCGCTATTTGTTTAGAGATACTTTGGCAAAAGTGCAGGCGCTCATCGAAATCAAGAATGACCCTGGAAAACTCCTGAGCCAACCCTTCAAGTCATTGGGTTCAGCATTTACTGCACTGCACGCCCTTCCACAACGCCGGCATTTCCGCAAACCAATATTGTATGGCCAAACTAGCATCGATCAATTGCCACAGATCAAATCCTGGCCTATGGACGGAGGTGCATTTATCACCATGCCACAGGTTTGCACGGAAGATCCAGAGCAGCGGGGCGTTATGCACAGCAATGTGGGCATGTACCGCATACAGTTGTCCGGCAACGATTATATTCCAAATAAGGAAATTGGACTGCATTATCAGATTCACAGGGGCATCGGTGTCCATCACGAAAAATACAAGAGTCTCCAGAAGCCATTTCCAGTAAGCATATTTGTTGGAGGAGGTCCTGCAGCGGCATTTGCAGCTATTATGCCTTTACCTGAAGGCATGAGTGAACTGACATTTGCTGGCATGTTGGGAGGCAGGCGTTTTGGATATTTCAGGCAAAATGATTTCCTGATGGCTGCTGATGCTGATTTTGTGATCACGGGATATGTCAAGGAAAATGTGATGAAGGCTGAAGGGCCATTTGGAGATCATCTCGGCTACTACAGCCTGGCGCATGATTTTCCGGTGATGGAGGTGACGGGCGTATATCACCGAAAAGATCCCCTTTGGCATTTTACCGTTGTAGGACGGCCACCAGCAGAAGATTCCAGTTTTGGCTGGTTGATCCATGAAATAGTCCGCGACTTAACCCCGATTGAATTTCCAGGCCTGGTCGAGATCCATGCCGTCGATGCTGCTGGCGTCCATCCCCTATTACTGGCTATTGGACAAGAGCGCTATATGCCATTCAGAGAGCAGCGCCCCGAGGAGATCCTCACCATTTCCAACAGGATCCTGGGTTCCGGACAGACCTCATTGGCCAAATTTCTCATTATAGCGGCACAACAGGGCACGCAGATGCCCTCCACGCATGACATACCTGCATTTTTGCAACATGTGCTCAAGCGGGTCGATTGGAGGCGGGATTTACATTTTCAGACACAGACTACTATCGATACGCTCGACTATTCAGGCGATGGTTGGAATGCAGGCTCCAAATTGGTCATTGCCGCTTGCGGGCCTGAACTAAGATCACTCAATAGCAATGTACCATCGGGACTTGTGCTCAGCGCACCTTTCAGCAATCCACAATTGTGGCAAGCTGGTGTCCTTGTCATCCAGATGGAGCCTTACAGCGCATCAACTGTTGAGCAAGCGAAAATCCAGGAATTTGCCAGGTCTATAGCATCATTTGATTGGACAGGCATCCCTTTGATCGTACTGGTAGATGACAGTCAATTTACCGTGGCTACGACCAACAATTTTGTTTGGGTGACTTTTACCCGCAGCAATCCTTCGCACGACGTGTATGGAGTCGACGAATTCATTGAACACAAACATTGGGGCTGTAATGGTCCATTGATCATCGATGCGCGGATCAAGCCACATCATGCGCCAGTGTTGGAAGTTGATCCTGCTGTTAGCAGAAAGGTAGATGGGATGTTTGGGAGGGGTGGGGAATTGGAGTTTTTGAGCCAAAAATGAGCGGAAAGGTCTCCCTACCTAACTGTTACATCCCCTGCAATCACTTTTTGCTTTGTGCCGATCGTATAGGTGATCATGTAGACAAAGACTCCTGGGTTTACTTTGCCCGCGGGCTCCCATCCTACTGATGAATCATTCAAAAGTAGATCTGTGCCACTAAAATGAATGTTGCCCCAGCGATCAAATATCATCAAATCATAGATAATTCCTGAATTACCCTGCACAAAGAATATGCCATTGAGAGGATCGGATGGATTATTCGCAATCATATTGGGCACATACAGTTTGGGGTCGCGTAGATCCACATTGATCGTCGCAGTGGAACTACACCCAAATTCATTAGTAACCTCTATACTATAGAGTCCGCTTTCTGCAGCAAGCAAAGTTGGGAAAGCACAGTCACTGCAACTCAAATACTCAGAAGGCTTCCATACATAATTAATAATATTGCCAATATAGGCAACTGGCAGCAATAGTCCTTGTCCCAACACTGTATCCAAAAGATCACTAGTCGATACTGAAGGGGTAGGAAAAGACTCTACCGTAAATTGGAGTTCAACCGGACAGAAATTCTTGTCTATTCCAGTCAAAATGTAATCGCCAGGTTCTGAAATTTTAAAAGTAGGTGGTACGTCTTTGTGGTTGAGCTCTAATTGCGTAGTCGAACTTATTACGGATAACGATGAAGCGCCACCTTCGCAGAAACTCGTGTCGCCATCAAGGATGATCGGTTCTAAAACCGACAAGTCAAAATCAAGCACGTAATTGATGCTATCACAACCTGCGGCATTTGGAATAGTATCATAATATTGCCCCGCT
>JBDSUZ010000164.1:0-1767 GCA_039927395.1 Saprospiraceae bacterium
CTCCTTCGAAGAAGCTTGGTCAGTATATCGCGGTAGCTATTATTGAGTTTGGAAAAAGCACGGTAGAGAAATGGCTCGGCATTGAAAGACTTGATGACTTTGAGGCCAGACAATGTCTCTTCAACGGTCGAAATCATGCTTCCCAGCCTCTCCTGCGCAGTGGCAGAATTCCTGCGCAATGACTTGCTTATGGCAACTATCAGTACTCCCGCACCGATCAGAACAATAAACACCAAGCCGGTCAAACTAGGACTCAAATAAATCATGAATGCAAGGCTACCGACCAAGATGACTGGTTCGCGGAATACTGTCTCTAGTACGTTGAGAATGCTCCATTCGACTTCCTGCACGTCACCGCTCATTCGCGAGATCAGGTCTCCTTTGCGCTCTTCGGTGAAGAAGGAAATTGGCAATGAAAGTACTTTCTTGTAAAGCTGCTGACGCAGATCTCGCACTGTCCCGTTGCGAACGATCGCCATGAAGTATAGCGATAGATAGCGAAAGAGATTTTTGAGGAAAAACACCATCAATAGCAGCGCACAAATCCACAATACGACGCTTTGTTTATCGTGTTGGGCTGCATATTCCTGAAATAGGAATTTGAGATTTTCGAGAATATTGTCGGCGCCAAAATGGTCAGGCTCTGCGATTTTCTCGGCTTCAGTCTGATTGAATAATATTTGGAAAAGCGGAATGATCGCCGGAATGCTCACCACGGTGAACACCGCCATCAATATATTTGAAAAAATATTGCCCCAGACCGCTTTCTTGTAGACTGCCAGATAGCGCAATAATAGTCTAAGACTTTGCATGGATTAAATAAATAAGCTAAAGCCATGAATGTTCAAAGCTTTGAGCAAATGTTTGGGCAGAATCCTATTCTGCATTCTTATAATCCCAGGTATTCAGGAAGTTGGTAGTAAAATTACCAGCCCTGAAATCTTCATTTCTCATCAGTTTTTGATGAAATGGAACTGTGGTCTTGACTCCTTCAACTATGAATTCGTCCAAAGCTCTTGCCATCTTGGTGATGCATTCCTCTCTGGTCTGTGCCTTACAAATGATCTTGGCGATCAGTGAATCATAGTATGGTGGAACAGTATATCCGGCGTACACATGTGTGTCGACGCGGACACCATGGCCTTTAGGGCTATGAAATGAGGTGATATGCCCTGGGCTTGGCCTAAAGTCGTTGAATGGATCTTCAGCATTTATTCTACATTCAATCGCATGCAATTGAGGGATATAATTCTTGCCTGAAATTGGCAAGCCAGCAGCAACTTTGATTTGTTCCTTGATCAAGTCATGATCGATTACTTCTTCGGTCACCGGGTGCTCGACCTGGATCCTTGTATTCATCTCCATGAAATAGAAATTCCTGTATTTATCTACCAGAAATTCTACTGTGCCAACACCTTCATAATTGATACAAGCTCCTGCCTTAATAGCAGCTTCTCCCATCTTCTTGCGCAAATCGGTTGTCATGAAAGGGGAAGGAGATTCTTCTACAAGTTTCTGGTGACGACGCTGTATTGAGCAATCGCGCTCAGACAAGTGAGCGACTTTGCCAAATTGGTCGCCAATAATCTGGAATTCGATATGACGTGGTTCTTCGACGTATTTTTCGACATAAATTCCGTCATTTCCAAAGGAAGCTTGTGCTTCCATCCTTGCGGCATCCCATTGGTGTTCGAATTCGGATTCCTCCCATACGATCCGCATCCCTTTGCCACCTCCGCCAGCTGTGGCCTTGAGTATGACTGGGTA
>JBDSUZ010000165.1:0-1797 GCA_039927395.1 Saprospiraceae bacterium
ATTGCAAAGCGCGCACGGCTGAGCATTTGCACCATTTCAGGATAGGTAAATGGGGCCCTGACATCGACATGTGTGAGGAGATGGCGCAGGGACTGAACATTGGGATTTGGGTGCATTGGGAACACAAACTTCAGCTCGGGATGGGCTTCAGCCAATGAATTTATTTGTCTGAAATGGCTTTCCATACGTTCCCCAAAATTTTCTCTGCGATGCAAAGTGATGATCACCTCATTGCCATAAGAAATTTCGAAGTCAAAGCCCCGGCATGTGTCGATCACGGTATTTCCCGTCAGGAAAATATTTGAAACACCTTCCGAAGCAAGTGCATCGGCTGCCCTTTGAGTTGGCGCCCAATTGAAATAGGCTATCCGAGACACTAATTGGCGATTTGCTTCTTCAGGAAATGGGCTTTCGAGGTCGTAGGTCCGCAGCCCTGCTTCGATATGTCCTATCTTAACTCTGTTGTTAAATGCTGCAAGGGATGCTGCAAGTACCGTGCTGGTATCCCCTTGTACTACCACCAATTTTGGTTTTTCTTCGCGTAGTATCAAATCCATTTTGCTGATGATGCCCGAGAGAATATCATTGGGACTCTGATTGTCCTTCATGATATCAAGGTGGAAATCAGGATCTGGTATCAGGGAGCGCACATCTTCGTAGAGTTCGCGGTGTTGACCGGTAAATACTAGCTTAAATGGAAGTTTGCGCCTCTGCATTTCCTGAATTACAGGAGCAACTTTGACGATTTCGGGCCTTGTGCCAAAACAAACTAAGATCATCTAAGCTGGGATTAAAGTGGTCAAAAAGTACTTGCAATCTGCATCTAGCAAAAAAGGCCAACCACAGGTTATGTAATTGGCCTTTTTGCTAGAGATATCTTAGATCAATAGAAGTTATAACGTTCGTCTGAAATGCTGACATTCTTGCGCAATTCAGTGATAAATCTTGAAGCAACTGGGCCTTGAGCGGCTGATTTCATTTCATTTCTGACTTGGTCGATTGTCATTGACGCAGCGGCGGGATTGGTTGATTTGCTCAACATTTTGATTACAAATACTCCGCTGGTGCCCTCGATAGGAGCACTTTCCTTGCCCTCTGCCATTGCCATAGTGGTACCAACGACTTTCATTTCGTTGCCAAGACCTGGTACGAATGTGCTTGAAAATGCAACTCCTTTGGCCGTGTCAACAGCAACGCTGTAAGCAGCAGCTGCAGCTGAAATGTCTTTTCCTTTGAGCTTCTCAATGATTATTTGAGCTTTCTTCTTATTTCTCACCTCCATGGCGATATCATCACGTAGGTCATCAACTCCTGGAGTGCCTTTTGGAATGACTCTCGTAAGACCAGCTACTACATATTTGTTGACATAGTAAGCATTTTGCTCTTGGAATGAATATACATCTGCTGACATATTGCCAACGCTTGCATCTGCTCCAAATGCCCAACGGACGATGTCCCTAGAGCCGCTGCTAGCAACTAATTGGCCAATGGCGAAGTCATTGCGTTTGAGAGGTCCAGATTTTTCTACTTGTATGTCTTCATTCTTGGCCATCGCCTTTTTGAATGCTTCAATAGAAGGATTATTTGTTAGGATCTGTTGGATTTCAGATAGGATCTTGTTCTGAGTTTCTTCGCTTGGAGCGATGGTCTCGGAGAGTTGACCCAATTGATAGCCCATTTCTCCTTTGCCGGCTTTGATGCCAGTTACTTCAACCAAGTGCACTCCGAATTGAGTGACAACTGTTTCGAGTTTGCCTGGTTTTGCCTTGTAGAAGATTAGGTCATTAAATTCTTTGA
>JBDSUZ010000166.1:0-4927 GCA_039927395.1 Saprospiraceae bacterium
GGGAATCATGGTGGTGCCTAGAAACCTTTAGGACGATGCGATTGTAATCATGTCGCTGAAGGAGTACAATTCACGCAAAGAGGCAGAATACCTCCTATCGACTAAGGCAAATAGCGAACGACTTCAAGAGTCAATCGATCAAATGGCTGACAAGCATTTCGTTTCTTTCGAACTGTAGCAGGGAGGAACGGTTATGAATATTGAATTTACAAATCATGGATGGGAAGATTTTTGTTATTGGCTGGAATATGATAAGGATCTATCAATTAAAATAATTGAGCTTTTGAAATCTATCCGTCAAACACCATTCGATGGGTTAGGAAAACCAGAAGCTTTACGTTTTGACCTTAAAGGATTCTGGTCTAGAAGGATAAGTTCCGAACATAGATTGGTTTATTGTATCACCGGCAAAAGGGGAATTGACCAAAAATGTATTGTGATTCAATGTAGATTTCATTACGATGATAAGTGATTTTAGGGTAAAAGTCCTTTAAGATGCTCGAGTATTCTGAACGCTTAACTTTTCTTACTGCATAAAGCTTTTCGCGAAACTTTACCTTTATTTAGCAGTGTCTGCGACCTGATTTCGTTATATTTATAATCAACCTACCTATTGAATTATGGTTAAGAAAATTCTTCTTGTTATAGTCCTACTATATATGCCTGTCATTTATCAGGGTTGTGATTGCGGTACCGATATTTTTGAGTCAATTGATTGTGAATTGTTCGTACTTGACAATACAGGCAAATCACCTGTAATTACCACTGAAAGCGTACTAAGTAAGAAGGCGCTTGGCTTTGAACTTCGTACGGTTGATACTTTTGTAGATCATGTATTCGTCGCCGACCTTGGAGCGGCTTGTTACGCCTGGTCCTGTGAACCCAATATTGAACATCGCAACCATATATCTAAAGTAAAGGTCACCACTCTAAATAAGTATTCAGACCTGTTTGGAGCCAATTCTGTAATTACTTCATTATTTGCAAAGGATCACAACACTCCCAATGCCTCGGGCTTTCTTGATTATGGACTGTTGAGTACAACGGACGACATTCTCCTCTTAGACACCACTGCATTGCCATCAATACAGAAGTTCCAGTTCGATATACTATTCAGCGACGGACTTAATGTGATCAAAGATTCTCCAACTCTAACATTATTCTGATGCGATACATCTTAATCTTGTCCATTATTATCATCATGGTCGCTGAAACAAATGCTCAGTCGAGTCGGTATCGTAATAAAGTTTCAATTGCCTTTATCGCAACTGGTAGCGTTGCCTTTAAGTCAGAGATGTCCTTCAAAGATTTTGATATTATATTCAATCAGAATGCGGGAGGAGGGATAATGGCAAATATTGAAATTCAGAAACATTTGACCTTAAGAACAGGATTGCGTTATGGGGTTAAGGCATACAAGATTTACCGAACACCTTCATTTTACGGCGACTATGCGTATTTCGATGATTACTTCACCAGCAATGAACTTGCCTATAATACCAGGTCGATGGACCTTGATTTGGGCATCGGGTACAAATGGGGTTATAAGCGCCTGGAACTCGTTCCTTTCGCATCATTGACGTACCAGTTTTATCAAAAAAGTGCGAGTGACAGTTTTGGTGTAAAGGAAGTCGGAACTAATAATACTAGGACTTACAACAATACTTTGTCTGGGTATCACAATAGTATAGGTGCAACAATTGGCTGTGACGGCTACTTCTACTTCAACCGACATTCCGGACTCTTTTTCAATGGCGGTTTCTTATTTGGTGGAACAAATCTTAAATATTCGAGCGATATCACAGACTTACTATACGAGCCATCCAGTAAGGTGATCGACTTCAAGATGAACCAAAACGGCTATTTTGGAAGTGTAGGTTTGTTCTTCGCCTTTGGTCAGTCTAAAATGTAATTGCTGGCTCGTCAAATAAATGACCTTAGGTATAGGTTTGTGTCAGGCATTTCTAAGTCATTATTTTATTTTAGTTCGATCTAGTCCGGTAAATATTTGTAACTTTAGAACCGTTCGCGTATAGATCCTCTATTTATAATACATAAAATATTACTTGATGTTTAAAAAGATTCTGTTAGTTCTTTGCCTCCTATCCATGCCGGTACTGTATCAAGGTTGTGATTGTGGTACTGATGTTTTTCAGTCCCTTGATTGTGAAGTTTTAGTTCTCGACAACAGTTACACAGCGCCAATGATCGATAATGATAGTGTTATTAACCCCAAAGCTCTAGGCTTTCGGTTTATTACCATTGATACATTTATTGGTCATTTGGCCTATATTGATTTGGGGACAACGTGTGATGCCACTTCATGTGACCCACGTAGAGAATACAAAAATCATATCACTAAGTTGAGGGTTACCACATTGCATAAATATTCCTATCAGTATGACGTAAATTCTGTCGTTACTTCTCTATTTGCCAAAGATCACAATACTGCAGATGCTAGCGGATACCTTGACTTTATGCTTTTAAGCAAGACAGAAGATATACTGCTTTTGGATACGACGGCACTGCATTCAAAGCAGAAATTCCGATTTGATATCTTATTTAGTGATGGGCTTCATATCATCAGGGAATCTCCAACCCTAACAGTATTTTGATGCCGCAACGAACATCTTTCCTAGCCATCCTATTTTTGGTTGCCTTCAATTTGAATGCACAATCAAAGAACTATCGGAGTAAAGTAGCTATAGCTGCTTATCCATCTGGTAGGTTGGCATTTAAGTATGAAAGATTATCTAGGGATTTTAATATCGTTAAGGACTATAAAATATCCGGCGGTGTGATGGCCAATATTGAAATTTATAAGAGAATTACCCTGAGAACAGCGTTGCACTATGGTCTAAATTCTTATCAAGTTTGGCTCAACAACCCATTTTATGGGGGTTACAAAGTAATTGTAGACGAGGCAGAATTATACGATATAAAGTACTACACCAAATCATTGGAAATGGACTTGGGATTTGGGTACAAATTTGCTTTTAAGCGATTGGTGCTTATTCCTTTTACCTCTGTAACTTTTCCTATAGCGCAACAAGATGGGCGCTACAGTTTTGAAGGAAAGGAAATAGGGACCAACAACACAAGAACTTACAGCAGTACTTTCTCAGGAGATCAACGGGGTATCAGTGCATTGTTTGGATGCGATAACTACTATTACTTTAAGAAGAATATTGGACTTTTTTATAGTGCCCATCTAGTTTTTGGAAGTAACAATATCAAATATCAAACTGAAATCTCTGACCTATTGTATTACCCCTCTCGTCGGGAATACGATTTCAAAATGAACCAAACCGGTGTTTCTGCTAGTATTGGATTTTTTCTTTTCTTTGGTCAGTCAAGGATGGAAAATAGGCAATAGTCGCCGTGTCTTTAACTGCATCGACTTTCCTCTCGATTGGGTTTCCATTGGTGTCCAGCAATTTTTCTATTTTACATCATAAAAATTGCATAGTTATGTTTAATCTATTGAAATTGTTCTTGCGGGTATTTTTATTTTTTGCGGTCATAATGACAATTGTTCTTGTAACGAACAAGGTGTTTCGAGGGGAAGAATTGGACTTGCGACATTTTAACTGGCATTTCCTAAGAAATGGCTTGATCTATACCATTATTCTAGTAGGCTTTCATCTCATATCGTTGATCTGGAAGGGAATTAACCCTTTGGTAGCTGAGAATCTTGCAGTCGATCAACACAAGAGCATCCGATCAATTACTCAAAAGTATGAACTCCTAAATGACTTGGTCGAGGATCGAAAATTCGGTAAGATGTTTATCACTTCTGATGACCATAGCATACAACTTGTTAAGGATAAATTCTGGAAAGCCTGGGGTGAAAAAATTAGCATTGAAATCAAGAGTATTGGTGGCGACATATTTGAATATGAAGTGAGCAGTTCGCCCCGACGAAGATTTATTATGGTTGATATGGGAAGGAACTTTCAGAATGTCAAAAGAATTGCGGGTTTCTTGAAGGCTGTGTAATGCCTATGATTTAAGAATAAGGCACGAATTGCGCTCTGATACATAGTATCTGTTTTGTAACATCAGTTGTCTATCAAGCGCAGAAGGAGATTTTATTTTGTTGTCACTCCAACACCAATCTTCCCAGCAAATTCTCATTGCTACATTGGATCAATACGGTATAGACTCCGGCACTCAAAGCTGCTGTTTTCAAATTTACTGTTAACTGATTAGTTTCGAATTTCATCACCACCTTTCCTTGCATATCAACAATGCTGATGAGTTTGTTGCCATCAGGCAATTGTTGAATCTGCGCTTGATCCTTGGCAGGATTCGGATATATCAATACCCTTTTGCTGTATTGATCCTGAGTGGCGGTGCTAGTTTCAATCGTATTGAAATTAGACAAAATCCATTGATCTGGATCAAAACGGATTGAATCCGGTTGAAAACCTAATGGAATATCATAAGATTGACCGCTGAATGTATTGTCAAGTCGAAGATCCAATGAGTCAGTTCCGTGATAAACTCTGATAGGTAATGGCATAGGGTAGAACTGTACAGAGGGATGTGATGTACCTTGACCTATCACTAAATGCAAATTTTCGCCGTCATTGTAATTCCAATAGATATGATAGGATGGAAATCCTTCTCTATATATCCAATTAGTAAAGAATTCGCCGAGATCCTCTCCACTAGCAGATTCCATATTTTCTCTGAAGTCTTTTGTCTTAGCAGTTTTATACTGTAAGTCTGGGTCGGTCAAATATTGCTTTAGACCAGCAAAGAATTTCTCATCTCCGATTTTCCACCGAAGCATGTGTAGCACCATCGCTCCTTTGTTATATGTCAAACGACCACTGAATACGCGATAGATATCTGATGTGTCTGCTACAAAAACAGATCCGTCAGGCAGTTTGGTTACATTGTCAACAACTTGCTTCTTCCA
>JBDSUZ010000167.1:0-20455 GCA_039927395.1 Saprospiraceae bacterium
AAGGTAAACATAGTTGTCAGATGCAGGGTTGATGCAAAGGGTAAAGTAACGATAGATAAATTTTCTAAAGAAATTGAAGATTGTCTCGTCTGTGCTATTGCGGCCAAAGGGTTAATTGAAAATATGCCGCTATGGGAGCCTGCAATGACTGATGAAAATATCAAATGCAAGTCTAGTACAACCTTGCCAATAGCATTTGATTTTACCCTCAAATAGGTTGCACTTAATCGGCAGGTTCAGTTTCATTGTTGCCATCCAATTTTCCCTTTATGGATTTGAGGTTTAGATCCATCTGCGGAAATGGAATAGTAATATTGTATTCTTTGAATTTCTGATTGATATTCATCCGAATATCACTTTTTACTTTTTCGATTCTGAATATGCTTTCGCTGTAAAATAGGACCTGAAAAGCAATACCGGATGATCCAAATTCGAGTAGACGAACATCAATTTTTTGGTCGTGATTGACCTCAGGATTGCCATCTACACTTTCAGTTAAAGCCTTGATCACCAGATCGATATCTGATTCATATGCGACATTTACGCTTATTCTGAATCTCGCCTTGCGTGTTTGATAGCTCCAATTGATCACTTTGTTGGTAGTAATTAAGGAATTAGGGATGATAATAGATATCTCATCTCTATTAGTGCCCTTTGACGCTCGCAATCCTATAGATTCGATTCGCACGATGTCGCCATCAATTTCGAGTACATCATCTACCTTGATAGAGCGCTCTGTAAGCAAAATAATGCCGGAGACTATGTCATTGAAGGTTTGTTGCAGTCCTAGTCCAATTCCCACTAACAATGCAGCCGAACCTGCAATTAAGAGGGTTAATTGTATTCCCACTGTTTCCAGCATACTGCCAAAGGCAATAATCCAGATTACATATTTGATAATTTGAAACAGCGCATAGGTATTGCCCACATCACGATGATGACTTGTGCGTCTGAATAAAGACTTCCTAATTACGAATAGCAATAGCTTGGTACCTACGAAAATTGCAAGGATAATTATTATGGTATAAATGCTGATTTCGTATTTACCTAATTTCAGTATTTCATAAGCAAGTATGTTAGTTATTTTTTCCATAGTGTATTTGGCATTCTATTGTCATAATGAAGGTAAGGCATTTTGGCCACAGGCTATCATCGATTAGGCGAAGACTCAATTTGGCGAGGATTACTCGCCTTCATAGAACTCTATTTTGTTTCTTAAGCTATTCAGTTCTGCATTTAGCCCCTCAATTCTGTTGAGTAATGTGAAGATTATGTCCACACTATCAATATCAAGATTGAGATCTTTTTGAAGCCTTAAAATTCGTTCAAGATGCCTGATCTTATCTTCATCAATATAGTCTGCTTGCTCGAACTGGTGTATTTCGATAATTCCTTCCGCAGCCAGTGCTCGAAAATACTTGGGTTCTACCTGATAATGAATACTAAGTGTCTCAACCAGTATCATTGCTTTATTTGCCATTTTCGTTTAGGTTTTTTAGTTCCTGAAAAAGTTTGACCTCATCCTCTCGCAGCTTTGATGGAATCTTGATTCGGAAGGAAAGGATTAGATCGCCATAATCGCTCTTGCTTTTGTAGACTGGAAATCCTTTTCCTTTCAGTTTCACCTTGGTATCATTTTGAGTCCCCGGCAATACTTTGAGTTTTACCTTCCCGTCAAATGTGTCTGTCGTAATGTCACCACCGAGCACGGCTGTGTAGAGATCCAAATCAACTGTTGCATACAAATTGTTGCCATCTCTCTTGAATTTGCCGGTATTGACGATGATAAATTTGATGTATAGATCTCCACTTGGCCCACCGTTGGCGCCTTTTTCTCCTTTGCCAGCAATTTTGATTACCTGACCATTTTCAATTCCTGCAGGAATGGTAAGTCGTATCTTTTGACCATTGACTGTTAAGACCTGTGAATTAGCGTGGTAGACTTCCGTCAGATTAAGTTCCAGCTGAGCTTGGAAGTCTTGCCCTTTAAACTGCATATTTTGCCTTGTCCTGCCAGATGTGCCACGAGCTCCGCCAAACATCGATTCAAAAAAATCAGAAAAATCAGGATCTCCTTGACCTCCAGCACCGAAGTCTTGCTGATTGGAGGATCTGCTTCTCTGTTGAGCCTGATTTTGCTCGAACTGCTCCGCGTGTTGCCAGTCTTTACCGTATTTGTCATACTTCTTGCGATTTTCGGTATTGCTCAGCACCTCATTGGCCTCATTGATCTCTTTAAATTTCTTTTCAGCTGCTTTGTCATCTGGATTTAGGTCCGGATGATGCTTTCTTGCCAATTTCCTGAATGCCTGTTTGATTTCCTTCTCAGTAGCCTGTTTCTCGACTCCTAAAACTTTATAATAATCTATGAAATCCATTTCGGTTCTGCTTAACTTGTTTCCGTAAGATGATCATTATTCAATGCAGGGATTAACAATTTGTTCATTACTTATCAGAATTGCCGAATTATCTTGCTCTTTGTTGATTTTTTGAATTCCAAGTATTATAATAGCAGCACGAACCCCCAATAATCTCCCATGACAAATCCCTCTATGAAGAAACCCGCATTGCTGATGGCATGCATTGTTGTAGTAACCATTTCCTGTTGGGAAATATATCTCCGCTCCATCGGTGTTGACAATTCTTATGACGATGGACCACCGCTATGGTCGGCGATTAGAGATGAGGTGTATCAGGATACTTCTAAGGCAGTTGTATTTATTGGATCCTCTAGGATCAAGTATGACCTTGACATTGCTACATGGAAGAGCTTAACAGGCAAGAATGCCGTTCAATTGTCATGTGTCGGGAGTTCGCCAATTCCTCTTTTAGTTGATCTTGCCAATGACGAAAACTTTAGTGGCAATTTGGTGATTGATGTGACAGAGGTTCTGTTTTTTAGTGGTGCTCCTCATTTTGCGGAAACACCTAACAAGGCTATTAAATATTATGAAGATCGGAGCCCTGCGCAGAGGGCTAGTTTCCTCATCAATAAGCCATTAGAAGCAACATTTTGCTTTCTCGATAAAAGTAATTTTTCAACAAATAGCATGTTAGATAAATTGCCGATATCCAATAGGGAAGGAGTTGATGCAGGTCCATTATTTCCAATGCAATTTGAACGGACCAATATCGAAAGGCAATCGTACATGACGGAAGAGTTTGTGGCTGATACCAATCTGCAAAACCGAGTCAAAAGTATTTGGGACAAATTGGGCAAACGAGCTCAAGGAGGTACTCCTCAATCTGCAGGTGCACTCGACACTATATTGACGAATGTCAAATCATCAATTGATAAGATCAAAGCCAGAGGAGGAGAGGTGATTTTTGTGAGGACACCTTCAAGCGGTCGGATGTTTATTGGCGAAAGCATGGGTTTTCCAAAGACAAAATATTGGGATAGATTGCTAGCTGAAACTGGCTGCAAGGGGATTTATTTCCTCGAGCATGAATCGCTAAGTCATTTCATATGTGCTGAAAATTCACATTTGTCCCAGCCGGATGCGATCAAATTTACCAAGGCCTTGATTCCCATTTTAGAAACTGAAACGGGTTGGAATCTTCACAAAAATTCAAACTAAGATCATGGTATTTAATTCATATACTTTCATTGTATTCTTTGTCATTGTCTTGGTTTTGCACAATCTTCCGTTGCCTTGGAAGACAAAAAAAGTAAATTTGCTCATTGGCAGTTACGTATTTTATGCAGCTTGGAATCCCCCCTTCATCCTGCTACTTTGGTTGTCAACGGTGGTGGATTATTTCGTGGGAAGGGCCTTATATACACAAGAGAATCCGGCGAAGAAGAAGCTGTTGCTTGTTGTGAGTTTGATAGGTAATCTCGGCATGTTGTGTTTCTTCAAATACGGCGGCTTCTTACTCGAAAATTTTGTGTCCCTGACACATTTATTAGGCTTTGATTTCAATCCCGCTAAGCCAAATATCATACTGCCTGCAGGTATTTCATTTTACACATTTACGACTTTGTGCTATACCATTGATATGTATAAGCGCAAGAGCGAGCCAGTCAAATCTCTATTGGACTTTTCATTGTTCGTGACGTTTTTCCCGCATTTGGTGGCTGGTCCTATCGTTCGTCCGCCGCAGTTGGTTCCTCAATTTGAAACTGAACGCAAGGCTTCGCAAAAACAGCTATTTGACGGTTTGTTCCTTCTAACACTAGGGCTATTTATGAAAGTTGTGCTCGCTGATAGCATGCTTGCTGATACTGCAAATAGTGTATTTGGAGCTAGCGGCACAATGCCCACGATCGATGCCTGGGCTGGAGTTCTGGCATTTTCTGGTCAAATATTTTTTGATTTTGCAGGTTATTCTACTTGTGCAATTGGCGTTGCCTTGTGCCTGGGTTTTGTGTTGCCGCAAAATTTCAATTATCCATATGCAGCTACGGGATTTTCTGATTTTTGGCGTAGATGGCATATTACACTTTCAACTTGGCTGAGAGACTATTTATATATTCCCATTGGAGGTAATCGCAATGGGGCAGTCAAGATGTATTTTGCACTGATGATTACGATGCTTCTGGGCGGTCTATGGCATGGTGCTAGCTGGACATTTGTTGCATGGGGTGGATTGCATGGTTTGTTTCTCGTCGTAGAGCGATTGATAAGAAAGGACAAGGACAAAGAGCATGCTGCAGGCAAAAGTAGTTTGGTGGGAACAGCTAAGCAGGCAAGTGATAATTATCTGTATGCATTCCTGACATTCGTTATGATCACATTTACCTGGGTGTTCTTTAGGTCAGCCACTTTTGCTCAAGCTGCAGATATCTTACAGAGCATGTTTGGTGTGGTAGGAGAGGGGAAACCCTTATTGTCAACCCTTTCGATATTGAAAGTGGCTATCATTATCCCCTTGATGTTGCTATTTCATTGGCTTATGCGCAATACAAATGTGCTCACAATGGCATATAAATTGACTTGGCAAACAATGGGTATAGTATGGGCAGTGTTGCTGTTGGCGATCATTTTTGCGCAGGAGAGCGGCAGTTCCTTTATCTACTTTCAATTTTAGGAACATAATTTTTGGCGCTAGGTAGTTTTTGACTTTGGCATAAATTTCATGAATAAACCGATTGACATGAATAGAAGAATGAGCCCAAAGCAAATCCATTTCAGCAATTTGAATGCTTCGCAGAAATTGGCGAGCGCGAGTGATTGCTGTGGATAATTGATCAGCAAACTGACAATAAAGATATTCTCACAAAAGTCAAATATCAGGACTAGAAATGGAATTTTGGCTGTCCATCGCAATGATCGATTGCGGTACAAAATCATGAGAATGATGGAAAATAGAATCGAATATATCAATGGGTATAGGATGTCGGCCGTTACTTCTGTTCTTGCATAGTAGGCTCGTCCTTCGGCTCCATATGCTTCGACCATTGCGAGCGTCTTCTGTGGGTCAAATCCCATTGTAAGATCAATGACTCCCACAGTTTGGCCGGCCATTTCATTGATTTTAGCTTCAGCATTTTTGAGTACAAACCCAATCATGAAAATATAAGCGGCCAGAAATAGCAAAAGTGATTTCCAGTTGGCAATGCGGTCGATTAGACGTAGTAAAGAATTCATTTACGGAAATCTTGAATTAGATGTTGTTGCAAGTCAAGTTCAAAGTAATACATAAATCTTAAAGGAAATGGTCCAAATACAGATTGACCTATAGAGAAACCAAAATTTCGCTGAGAACAGGCTCATTTTAAAGGACCTGTATGGAGCCAGATCACCCATTTTTTTTACATCCAAGGGTCTTGAGGAGCTTACATTGGAAATTCAACCTAGTATGCATTTTATCTAAGCAATTAATTTTCGTTATTTTCCTTTTCCTAAACTCTGATCAAGCAGCACGGCCTCATCTAGTAGTTTGACAATGGCAGCTTCATCGATTTCCTCTGAATCTTGATATATTTTGTAAAATATTTGTTTGTTCTTACCATGGGTAAGATATCGATCTTCATCTATTAGCCTATTGCCGTACCAATAGCCAAGCAACACACCTGATTTGATTCCACCGCGAGGTATTGTGGCAGGCCAAATGATCAATATCGCGCGATTGCCGGTGAAAAGCGGTACGTTGAAGGAGATTTTTTCCTTGCAATATTTGGGCAAAGATCCAATTGTGATTTCTCTTAGTACATCAACGATGATCCTTTCAGATTCGGGCAGAATATCATACAATTGCATGATGGATCTTATTTTGTTATTGCTCATAAGATTGGAGTTTATTCATAGGAAAACAACACCGAGCTACTTGCCAAAGTTCTTTCCTTTCCTTTGATTGAGATGTTTATTGATTCGCGCTGCACTCGCATAGTCATCGTTGTTGATTAGTTTTTGCAACAGTGTTTCCAACTCCTATACTGAATACCTTGTGTGCGAACCGCTCAAGGCATCTGATTGGAAGAGGTCGGGAGGAATTGCAAGGGCCTGCAGGATTTCATCCAGAGCGTATATTGGTGCATCAAATCGTATTGCCAATGCTATTGCATCTGATGTTCTTGTTTCCAATTTGACTAGAGTATTTGCAGCCTTTTCCATCAGCAATTTAGCAAAGAATACCCCGCCTTGCAGTTTGTATATTATAACTTCGATCAACTTGCCGCCCAACTCTATTATGAGCTCTTTTAATAGATCAAGTGTAAACGGACGAATAGGCTGCATTTGCTCCATTTCGATAGCAATTGTTATATAAATATAAGCGTAATTGATATTCAATATTGTAATAACTTACATATCCTGACGTCGTACTTTTACGTGATTTTACTCACTTAGTGTATTATTCTTTGAATATTCACGGACTTAATATTAAAATGGGACAATACAAAATAAATATTTTCTTTCTGTATGTTTAAACACATTCTAACTTTTTAGCAGAAAAGATTTTCTAGTCTTGGGATGCCTTAATTTTCAACCAATTAGATCCCAAAGATTTCCATAGAGATCTGCAAAAACCAACACCTTTCCCCAGCTCTCTAGTACCGGCTCTCTGATAATTTTGACTCCGTGCTTGATAAGATTCTGGCGGTCCTTTTCAAAGTCATCGGTCTTTAAGAAAAGGAAGACACGGCCGCCACTTTGATTTCCAACAAATTTCATTTGTTCATCGTTGGCCGCTTTGGCCAATAACAGCGCAAAGGCCGAATCGCCCGCAGGGCTAATCCTCACCCACCTTTTGTGCTCGTCTAGATGAGTATCCTCTAGGAGACGAAACTGTAGCTTTTGGGTGTAAAACTCAAGGGCTTCGTCATAGTCGGCTACAAGCAAAGCGATTTGAGAGATTTCTTGTTTCATAAAGTTGAGTTACAAGCTGCATAAGGTACCAAGTTACTCAACCCTATTGGCTTTAAATGTGCTGAATACTTTCCAATACCTTTTCTAAAGATTGATTCTGTTCTGTACTTTTGCGGCCCTGCCCAAGGTTTTGCACATGAATACTTCAAATAACAATCCTTCGATCAGCGATATCTGGTCCAACATAAAGCTCTCTTTGAGCGGTGTGGAGCAGGATTATACTGTGGGCAGTATTCGTCGTGCAGTATTCCTGCTCGCTATTCCGATGATTCTGGAATTGAGCCTGGAGAGTGTATTTGCCTTAGTAGATATCTATTTCGTCAGTGGTTTGGGGGCTAACGCTATCGCAACTGTCGGTCTTACCGAATCTGTGATTGCTATCGTCTATTCGCTGGCTATTGGATTAAGCACCGCTGCTACAGCGATCGTTTCACGAAGAATTGGAGAAAAGAATCCTGAAGATGCTGCACATGCGGCCGCTCAGTCAATCCTGATTTCACTTGGGATTACCTTGATCATGAGTATTTCAGGAGTAGTATTTGCCGCTGACATACTACAGCTTATGGGAGCAAGTGCTGAGGTAGTTAGAGAAGGAGCGATCTTCACAAAGATCATGTTCGGAGGTAGCCTCTCGATCATTTTGATATTTCTGATCAACGGGATATTTCGCGGAGCAGGAAATGCCGCCATGGCCATGCGAAGCCTATGGATTGCCAGTATTATCAATATTATCCTTTGTCCTATATTAATCCATTATTATGGCCTCAAGGGAGCGGCGATAGCCACAGTGATCGGCAGAAGCTCTGGTGTCCTCTATCAATGTTATCATTTATTCAAGGGCACGGGAATACTTAAGATACATGCAAAGCATTTCATCTATGACAATGCATTGATACGGTCGATAGTCCATATCGGATGGCCAGCTACTATTCAGTTTATCATCGCGAGTGGAAGTTGGATTGTACTAGCCCGATTGGTTGCTGAAACAGGTGGCACTGATGCAAGTGCAGGTTATCAGATTGCAATTCGCAATGTCGTCTTCTTTATATTACCTGCCTGGGGACTTAGTAATGCTGCAGCTACACTAGTTGGGCAAAATCTTGGGGCCAAACTACCTGAACGGGCTATCAAGAGCGTTCAGTTGGCGGCCAAATACAATGCCATATTCATGGGTATCGTAATGTTCGTATTCTTGTTCTGTTCAGAACCAATTATTAATTTCTTTACTACCGATCCTACAATTGCCAGATATGGCATTCAGGCCCTGCAGATCATGGGATCTGGCTATATATTCTATGGTATAGGGATGGTGATGTCGCAGGCGCTCAATGGGGCAGGTGATACGCGTACTCCAACATTGATCAATTTCTTTGTCTTTTGGATCTTTCAGATTCCCTTTGCATATTTCTTGGCCAAAGGCCTGGATATGAAGTCAACTGGGGCATTTATTGCGATTCCCATAGCTGAAGGCCTGATCGCCTTGATCGCTTGGTATTATTTCAGCATGGGAAGGTGGAAAAGTATTGAGGTCTAGTACTTGGCTATCATATATACTGTATGATATCGTACTGCGTGATGATAAATGGCATACCCGTGCCATCTTTGGCAAGTACCGCTGGAACTTTCTTCGATATAATTTTGGACAATTCCCTTAGCGATAGGTCAGACTCAACTGTTGGAAATGCTTCACCCATGATCGCTGAAATCTTGATGTCAGCACTTTGATGTGGCTGGTCAAGGATGCAATTGAGAATTTGATTTTCGGTGATCGAACCTACCACTTCTTCATTTTCTTTTACAGGCATCTGTGAAATATCGAGCTCTTTCATTTGCTGCAAGACATCTCTGACGCTATCGCTAGATTGAACAGCAAGAAATTGTTGATTTCTCTTGCCTGAAATGATGTCTTTCACGCGTAATTCAGTGTCGAGGAAGCCGCGCTCTCTCATCCAATCATCATTGTAGATCTTGCCCATATAGCGTGTGCCATGGTCATGAAAGATGACGACGACTACATCATCTTTCGTGAATTGGTCTTTGAGCTGCAATACGCCGGCCATAGCTGACCCTGCAGAATATCCACAGAAAATGCCTTCTTCGCGGGCAAGTCGCCTTGCTACTACAGCACCATCCTTATCGCTTACTTTTTCGAAATGGTCAATTAGGCTGAAGTCCACATTTTTTGGCAAAATGTCTTCGCCGATGCCTTCAGTGATATATGGATAGATTTCTTTTTCATCAAAGACGCCAGTTTCGTGGTATTTCTTGAATACTGAACCGTAGGTATCTATGCCCCAGATCTTGATATTAGGATTTTGCTCTTTCAAATATTTGGCGACGCCCGAAACGGTACCTCCGGTGCCAACGCCAACTACTAGATGCGTGATTTTGCCTTCCGTTTGTTGCCAAATTTCTGGACCAGTGCTTTCGTAGTGCGCAGCAGAGTTAGATAGATTGTCGTATTGGTTGAACCAATATGAGTTGGAGATTTCTTTGCTTAAGCGCTCAGCAACAGCGTAGTATGAACGTGGATCAGAGGGCTCGACGTTGGTGGGGCATACGATTACCTCAGCGCCAAGAGCTTTGAGAGCATCGGTTTTCTCTTTGGACTGCTTGTCGGAGGTTGTAAATATGCAGCGGTAGCCTTTGACTACGCCCACTATTGCTAGTCCCATACCAGTATTGCCACTTGTACATTCGATTATTGTTCCACCTGGCTTCAGTCGACCATCTTTTTCAGCATCTTCAACCATTTTGAGCGCCATGCGATCTTTGATCGAGTTGCCTGGATTGAAGGTCTCGACCTTGGCATATACGGTGGCCTTGATATCATCAATGACCTTATTAAGCTGCACCAATGGCGTATTCCCTATTGTGCTTAATATATTCTTGTGGACGTTCATATTCTCTGTATTGGAGCGCAAAGGTAAGCCTTTATGCTCGTTGAGATAGCCAAATATGATTGAGCTTTTCAAAAAATTCTTGAAAAGTCAAGGCCTCAAATAGGCTCAGTTGTGTGATAACAATTGATCCTCAAGCACTCAATTAGTTGTTGGAATCATTGACCGGTAGCACTTCAGCTGTATATTTAAGTTTAGCATAGAAGCGTGAATCCAAAGCACCTAATTCGGCAGCTACTTGCGGTGATACGATGATTAGTATGTCTTTAGGGTAGGTATTTGGAGGAATATTGCCCACAACCTTGGCGTGAACAGTCTTACCGTTGGATGAATTGGTGATGTCCATCACTGAATTAATGGCAGCCGTCGGGTGCAATACGAAATAGCCTTTGGTCAAGCGACTTTCTTTATGCCAAAATGCGACACCTTTGTCGGAGTGGTTGCGATATTTCAAACCAGCTTTCTTGAAATTTTCCTCGATTACGTTTTCCTCTGGACTAGATTTTTCTTCCTCTTTTAACAGATCTCTTACCGGCGTACTTCCCGTCTCAGGAATATCCTTAACTAGTATATCTTGTTTTTGTTTGCGAGGTGCTGATGCAACAGGAGTAGCCACAGCTATTGGTTTTGCTTCCAGCTTTGCAGGTACTTCGCTGCCAATAAGGTTTGCCTTCAGATAACCCAGTAAGATCAGTTGGCCGTTATTGACTTGATTGGTTTTCATATTATTTAATTTCATAATATGATCCTCAGAAACTTGAAAATAGACCTTGCTGATTCGATACATGGTTTCCTTCTCCTGAATGCGGTAATAAATAGGGTAGTAGTTAGAGCTCTTCAAGGGTAAAACTGCTGCTAGACTCCTTATCTGCAGCGGAATTACAATAGTTTCCCCGATCTGCAGTCCTTTATCCTTGACCGAAGGGTTGTTTTGATATAGCAGGTCAAAGCTGCAGTTGAAAAACTGACTGATGCTGTACAAGGTCTGCTTTGGAAGCACGCGATATGGCAATAGCAGTTGCCCGTTTGGACCGGGATTGATCAATAATGTATCTTGAATCGAGATCGCTACTGGATTTGACTGCGCAGAGCTGAGGGATTGTTGGAGTACAATGAAAGATAGGATGAGCAAGAGATTGCGCATTTCAGGGGATATTTGTTGCATACAAAGGTACTATATATTATGAAAAAAACGAATGTATAACACTTTGTATTTAATTTGCACTTAGAAAACTCCATTTGAGCTATCTTTATTTTACTCAAATACTGATTAACTGATGATAGTAGGAGTTATTCCCGCCAGATATGCCTCGACGAGATTTCCAGGTAAGCCATTGGTTTACCTCGGAGGAATGTCCATTTTGGAGCGCTGTTATCGTCAATGCCTCAAGGCACAAAGCCTTGAACGCGTGATCATTGCGACTGATGACAAAAAGATTTTTGATCATGCCATGGATTTTGGAGCAGAGGTGGTAATGACGAATGCTGATCATCCCAGCGGAACTGATCGCGTTGCCGAAGCCATAGCGGACCTAGATGAGGTAGAGATCGTAATCAATATTCAAGGCGATGAGCCTTTCATTCATCCACAACAAATTGACCAATTGGCCACTGCATTGCAGTCCTCATCTCAGTACGAAATTGCCACTCTTGCTGGCGTCATCAGCGATTTTCGTCATTTGCAGGATCCCAACAAGGTCAAAGTGGTAATGAATGAAGAAGGAGGAGCTCTATATTTTAGTCGCTCAGCAATTCCATATTTTCGTCAGAAACCTGTCGAGCAATGGCTCGATGGTCACCAATATTACCAGCACGTGGGGCTGTATGGCTTCCGTCGGCAAACGCTGCTCAATATCACAAGAATGCCCTTGGGCAAACTTGAACAAATCGAATCTCTCGAACAGTTGCGCTGGCTAGAAGCAGGAATCCCAATTCACGTGTCGATCACAGCATTTGAAAATATCGGAATCGATACTCCTGAGGACCTTGAATTGGCTAAATTGAAACTTTCGAATTTGCTCTAAGCAGCCATTGCTAAAAGTAAGTGTCATCGAAGGCAAAGGGCAAGAGGGGACTTACTCCTTCGAATATGTAGACCTCATCTTTTCCCCCTAATAATACTAGTCTGATGGCTTTGCCTCCTCGTTTTTCATGTTCAGCGATGATCTGACGACAAGCTCCACATGGAGCTAATGGTCCGTTCCATCCCTGAGCGCTTTGTGCCGCGATTGCCATGGAGATCACCGCGATCCCTGGATAATTGGAGCCAGCATGGGCCAATGCAACTTGCTCGCCACAAACACACATCGGAAATGCTGCATTTTCCTGGTTTGATCCTCTGACCGTCAGTCCATTTTCGAGCCTCAAGGCCACCCCAACTTTGAAATCGGAATACGGCGCATATGCAGTGTGCACAGCTTGTTCAGCTATTTCGAGCAGATCAAGATCGGCAGCATTGAGATCCCCGCGATTGGGGACTTGGGTATAAGTAAATGATTTTTCCTTTTTCATATTTCAGTGTATTCAGATCTATCGGGTTGACAATGTAAGCAACAATTGACGAGTTTGTTGCGAAAATCTGGCATTGACCTTTGCTTGACCGCTCTAAGACACAAATTATTGGCAGCAGTACAAATGCCCTTATTAATCTCTGTTATATTTGTTGCATGGACCGCTTCACAAAGCAAATATTGGTATTGGGTGCCGGAAGATCAGCATCGGCACTCATTGCATACTTACTCAAACAATGTCAACAAAATGGCTGGAAACTAGTTGTTGGCGATGTTTATATCGATAGTATCCGTCACCGTCTGGCAGGTCAATCGCATGTGGAATTGATACAACTCGATGCTGATAGCCATGCTGTAAGGCAAGAGGCTATTCAGCAAAGCGATTTTGTCATTTCGATGCTTCCACCGCCTTTTCATCATGAAGTGGCCGCTGAATGCCTCGCTGCAGGCAAATCAATGGCTACTGCCTCATATGTTGCTCCTGAAATCCAAGAATTGTCAGCAGATTTTGCCGCTAAAGGCCTCTTATTTCTTGGTGAAATGGGACTCGATCCTGGCATTGATCACATGTCGGCTATGCAGGAGATTCATGCCATTCAGGCAAATGGCGGAATATTGACTGCATTTTATTCGCATACGGGAGGATTAGTGGCTCCAGCAAGCGATGATAATCCCTGGCATTACAAGATATCTTGGAATCCACGCAATGTCGTGCTGGCAGGCCAAAGCACCGCCCAATTCATAGTGGATGGAGCGTACCGTTTTGTTCCCTACAATCGGATGTTTGTCAATCCAATTCCGCTAAATGTCCCTCCCTATGGCGAATTTGAAGTCTATCCCAACAGAGATTCACTGATGTATCGCGAGCTTTATGGCTTACCGCAGATTCCGACACTAATGCGTGGCACCATTCGCAAAGCCGGATTTTGCGCAGGATGGGATGCGATTGTTCGCCTTGGATTGCAAGATCCTTCGCATGCTATCGTACATTCCTCCGATTTGACTTATAGAGAATGGATTGATGGCTATTTGCCGCAAGGCGATGAAAGTATTTCAATCAGAACAGCGCGCTTCTTGGATCTAAAGCCTGATGATCCAGTCATGCATCAATTGGAATGGCTAGGTCTATTTTCCGATCAAAAGATACCTGTCGACAATGCCTCACCAGCCTCAATTTTGGAAGATCTGATCATCAGAAAATGGAAACTGCAGCCAGAAGATCTTGACTTGATAGTCATGCAACACGTATTTGAATACAAGTTGAATGGCCAAAATTTCAGAAAAACTTCCTCTCTTGCGATTGTAGGTGAAGACTCGATCAATACGGGTATGAGCAAAACTGTGGGATTGCCTCTTGGTATTTTTGCTAAACTGTATTTGCAGGGCAAAATTGAACTCGCAGGTGTGCAAATTCCAGTCATTCCTGCGATTTATGTGCCAGTACTTGCTGAGCTCGAAGCAAATGGTATCCATTTCGTCGAAAATGAAATTTCGATCTGATGGGCCAAGTACAAGGAATGAGATATAAACCTTGCATTACATGATGAATTTCTCCCCAAAAGTTCAGCCATGGCTCCATCCTTAGGTTCTCAATTCAAGATGAGCCTATCCAAACCAATCGCGGGCTACCAATTCTATCAGGTTTGCCGTCAATTGTCGATGATATTGATCAGTATTATTCTGGTCAAAATGGGTCTTGGTCAAGAGTCCATCGGACGATACGAGAGTTTGCTATTTCTAGGTAATACGCTGAGTCTATTGTGGTTAAATGGCCTGATCAACAGTTTCATGGCTGCCCCACCACAGCATGAACCGAAAGCATCTAATGTTTGGGCAGTGCATTTCTATTGGGCGATCCTTGGATTTACTTTGATTAGCGCTGCTCTGGGTTTCATCTTTGAAGGACCAATTCAACATATTTTCCTCAAGGAAAGCAACATCGAGGGCTTCAGACCATTTCTATTATATTTCTTGCTTTCAACACCAGTTTGGGTATTTCCTCAACAATTGTTGATCAAAGAAAAAGGGCGCTATTTATGGATTCTGTCCTTGCTGCAATTGTTTCTCCCGGCGGCTTTAATTGTCTTCCATCTAAGCATGGATCGCAGCATCACCACTGTGATCTGGAGTCTACTGATGGCCTTTGGTTTTTTCCATTTATTGCTATTGATACAATTGGGCCGCGGCATTTTCAGTGCCTTGGATATGAAATGGTTTAAAACTGTATTAAGGAAGGCGATGCCATTGTTCGTCTACGCTTTTTTTGGCAGTTTGGCTATTTGGTTTGACAATTGGCTAGTGCAAAGAGCGTATCCTGATGAACAGTCATTTGCCTTGTTTCGATATGGCGCCAGAGAATTTCCAATTGCCTTAGTAATGGCTACAGCTTTATCGACGGCATTGATACCTGCAGTAGCGGGCAATTTGCAGGCAGGAATGGCGCAAATACGCAAGAGCACAGGCCAATATTTCCATTTCATCATGCCGATGGTCTTGTTGCTGTTTTTTGCTTCACCCTATTTATTTGAGAAGGTCTACGACGTCGATTTCAGAGGTTCTGCCCTCATATTCAACGCGTATTTGTTGATTACCGCGAGCAGATTGATACTGCCACAAACGGTATTGCTGGGATTGGGCGCTAACAGATATCTTCTGAGAGCATCGATCTACGAATGCCTCGTAAATGTGCTCGCAACATTAGCACTATTGCCAGCTTTTGGCCTTGAAGGTATCGCAATCGGCACGGCCATTGCATTTACTTTTGAGAAGCTGTACTATATGACTGTGCTTTATCGCAATTTCGATATTTATCCTTCGAGTTATATTCCGATGAATACGCTGATGATTTACTCTACTTTTTTGCTGCTGGCTTTTTCGCTTTCGCGCTATTTGCTTTTTTAGCTTTTGGCTCCATTAATACATTTGAGGCTACGACCATATTTGATTTCATAGCTAGCAATGCCATTTTGTATAATATACGGGCTGCTACATTTCCATCCCATTCCTTTGATCCTCCGGCAGTTTCGACCAAGTCAAATCCGATGATTTTTCGACCACTTTCGACAACTTTTCTCAATAGAAATGTCGCTTCAGCAAACTGTAGTCCTCCTGGAACGGGTGTTCCTGTATTTGGGCATAGCGCCGGATCCAAACCATCAATATCAAAACTGATGTAGACTGATTGAGGTAAATTTGAGACGATCTCATCGACCATAGATTCATAGGACCCGCCCTTCATCTTGTGGTCTTGAATCTCTTGCTCTGTATAGACTTTGATTCTATTTGCTTGGCCTGCGGCAAATTCTATTTCTTCGTCGCAATAGTCGCGGATACCAACCTGCACGACTTTTGTCACCTTAGGTATCTGCATGATATTGCGAAATGCCGAAGCATGACTATGCACGAATCCTTCGTAAGCTTCCCTAAGATCCATATGGGCATCAATATGTAAAATCCCAAAACCAGCGTGCCTTGCTGCTAATGCACGAATATATCCCAAATTGGTGCTGTGGTCCCCTCCAACTAGACCAACTAGCTTGCCGCTATCGATGAGAGCACCTGTTTCTTGTTCAACCCAATCGTGTAGATCGATGCAAGCATCGTTGATCTTAAGACGAATTTTGTCCATTTTTTCATTGACCAGCACATCGCCGCCTTCTTCGAGAAACTCGATATACTCTACGGCTTTTAGGCGCAAATCTTTGCTTTTTTTGTACCAATCTTTATTGTGCGCTTTGAAGTATATGCCGTTTTTCCATCCTCCCGGATAGTCAGCATCATACAAGTCGAGTTGAGAAGAGCAGCGCAATATATTTTTGGGGCCAGAGCTGGTGCCTCCACCAAACGATACCGTCACATCCCATGGCACTGGGAAAAATACAAGCATTGACTGTTCTTCTGTGAATGGAAGACCAATAAAATTGCCATTGTGCAGGCCGACGCCATTTGGGTTAAAATAATCCGTTTCCATAGTAATAAGAGTGTGCTGCGCTTGCTGATCGTCCGATAGGGGGAGTTGGTCAACCATTCAAGATTAAAACTTGTTTACAAGAATTTAAATTCAGAAAACAATTATAGGGCTATTTTTGCGATTGCAATGTTAAGTCTCTTGTCACTTTCAAAATAATACTATGGCTCGTATCATGATCATTGGCGCAGGTGGCGTCGGTCAGGTCGTCGCATTCAAATGTGCGGCTCACCCTGAAATATTTACTGATATCCTACTCGCCAGTCGCACCAAATCCAAATGCGATGCGATAGCCGCCAAGATTGGTGGTAATCGCATTCAAACTGCCAGAGTAGATGCAGATGATGTGGACGAATTGGTCGATATCATGCAATCATTCAAACCTTACATGGTGATCAATGTGGCACTGCCATATCAAGATCTGACGATCATGGAAGCTTGCCTTGAAGCTGGTGTTCACTATATGGACACGGCTAATTATGAACCAAAGGAAGAAGCAAAATTTGACTATTCCTGGCAATGGGCTTTTCAAGAGCGCTTCAAGGAAAAAGG
Source organism: Saprospiraceae bacterium (assembly GCA_039927395.1). Taxonomy (GTDB): domain Bacteria; phylum Bacteroidota; class Bacteroidia; order Chitinophagales; family Saprospiraceae; genus JBDSUZ01. The sequence goes on from JBDSUZ010000167.1 coordinate 17,243, forward strand.
TCTGATGGCATTATTGGGTTGTGGATTTGATCCAGGTGTAACCAGCATTTTCACAGCGTATGCTGCAAAACACCATTTCGATGAAATGCATTATCTGGATATTGTCGATGCCAACGCAGGAAGTCACGGTAAAGCATTTGCCACTAATTTCAATCCTGAAATCAATATCCGCGAGGTAACGCAGCCCGGCAAATACTATGAGGATGGCGAATGGATCGAAATTCCAGCTCATTCGATCAAAAAATCACTCAATTATCCTGATATCGGTCCCAAGGACTCATATGTGATTTATCACGAAGAGCTACAGTCACTAGTCAAGAATTTCCCGACGCTTAAGCGCGCTCGTTTTTGGATGACATTTGGCGAGGAATATCTGACGCACCTGCGTGTCATTCAGAATATTGGCATGGCGGGCATCGAACCCATCATGTATGAAGGCATCGAAATCGTGCCATTGCAGTTCCTCAAAGCAGTATTGCCAAATCCAGGTGATCTCGGCGAAAACTACACAGGGTGGACTTCGATTGGCTGCAGAATCAAGGGAATCAAAGATGGAGTCGAAAAGTCATACTACGTATGGAACAATTGTTCTCATGAAGTCGCATTTCTTGAAACAGGAACGCAGGGCGTCAGCTATACTACTGGTGTGCCCGCAATGATTGGCGCTATGATGATGGTCACTGGAGTTTGGAATGGAGCAGGAGTTTTCAATGTCGAGGAGATGGATCCAGATCCATTTATGGCTCAATTGAACAACGAAGGACTTCCATGGCACGAAGCGCACAATGTAGATCTCGAACTCTGAGCAGCGTTTGCATAGCATCTAATAAACACTCATTGCATGGATTCCAAGTATTTTCCTGAAGCTCCTTCCCCTTGCTTTATCCTTGAGGAATCCCTGTTGAGGAACAATCTTCAGCTAATCCAGAGAGTGCAGCAAGAGGCGGGGATCGAAATTATCCTTGCTTTGAAAGGCTTCGCTATGTGGAGTGTTTTTCCAATAGTTAAGGAATACGTCAATACTTCCACTGCCAGTTCACTATACGAGGCAAGGCTGTGTTTTGAGGAAATGCATGCTAAAGCGCATACTTATGCTGCCGCATTTCACCCAGAAGAGATTGACGATATTTTGAAATATAGTTCCCACATTACCTTCAACTCTGTTGCCCAATTTGAGCTTTATAAGCATAAAGCTGCGACTGCTGGTGTTTCATGTGGGCTGCGGGTCAATCCAGAGTATTCGGAGGTACAAACGGAAATGTACAATCCTTGTGCTCCAGGATCGAGACTTGGACTATCGGTCGAAAATCTGGTAGATTCCCTACCTGAGGGCGTCGAAGGGCTTCATTTTCATGCGTTATGCGAAAATGATTCATATACGCTTGAGCATGTGCTTGAAAATTTTGAGCGCCTGTACGGTAAATATCTATCTCAATGTCAATGGGTTAACTTCGGCGGTGGCCACCTCATGACGCGCAAGGGATACCAAATTGATCATTTGATTGGTATCTTGAAGAGCTTCAAAGCTCGATATCCACATTTGAAAGTCATCATGGAGCCGGGCTCTGCATTTGCCTGGGAAACAGGTCATCTAATAGGAACGGTGCTTGATATTGTCAACAATAAGGGGGTCAAAACGCTGATGATGGACATTTCATTCACCGCGCATATGCCCGACACTTTGGAAATGCCCTATCGTCCACGAATACGAGGAGCATCGGATCCAGTTGCCGGTCAAGCAACATATCGAATAGGTGGAGTGTCCTGTTTGTCAGGCGATTATATGAGCGAGTACTCATTTGAACAAGAGGTAGGGGTAGGAGATAGACTGCTATTTGAGGACATGATCCACTATACGATGGTCAAAACGACTATGTTCAACGGCGTGCGACATCCCGCAATTGCCGTCTTGGACTCATCTGGTCAGTTGCATATCAAGAGAGTCTTTCATTACGAAGATTACAAGTCACGCTTGTCCTGAAAATACTTTGCAGCCATCAGAAAACATAACATTGCCGAGCATTAGGGAGGCAAGAGAGGCATTCCGCGATGCGCTATTGCCCGTATACGAGATCGGCGAGGCTAATCAATTGACCAGAATAATCTTTGAAGATGCATTCAAACTCTTTGATGCCCAATCCTCCGAGCCCTTTGTTTTTGGTCAATATACCGACGAGTTTCTAACTAAATTGCTGGCGCATGTTCCAGTCCAATACTTGATGGGCAAGGCAGATTTTTACGGCCGGAAATTCATTGTTGACTATCGAGTATTGATACCACGACAAGAGACAGAAGAGCTGGTCTTTGAAATACTGCAGCGAGTCAAATCTGGCCAAATTTCGCCAAATGCTAGAGGATTGGAAATCGGCACAGGCTCCGGCTGTATTGCGAGTACTCTTCAACTGGAGAGCCCGACACTTGATATTTGGGCATGTGATATTAGTAGAGAAGCTCTGGATGTGGCGGAATATTCTGCTGCCAAATTGAATGCGCAAGTTCATTTTCTGCAAATGGATGCCTTGGATTCGAATGCTTGGAATCCGCTACCCCAATTCGATTTTATCGTCAGCAATCCTCCCTATATCCCTTACGACGAACGCGCGCAAATGGATCCAGGAGTTATTCAAAATGAACCAGCACTTGCACTTTTTGTCGCAGACGATGACCCATTCATTTTTTACAAAACTATCCTTGATCAGGGCCGTAAACATTTACTTGCAGGTGGATTCATATTCTTCGAAATCAATGCCTTGCGCCGACAGCAAATGACCCTGATGATGGCCGATTTTGACGACTACGAATACGAATTCAAGAAGGATATCAATGGGATGGATCGGATGCTCATCTGCACGCGGCGCAAGCGCGCGCAGATGATTTGATGCGTAGTGTGTTGAATTCATCGAATTTGGCTGTTTCCATAAGCCTTATGCCCATTTTCTTGAAGGTCACTTTGCTCTTTTTTGATGATTTGATTATGCGATGATTTGATGTGATGAAGAAGTCGAGTAATGGTCAACCCATTTCAGGCATTGATATTTTCCCAACACCTAATATCAAGCACCCAGCACCTTTTTTGATTATTTGATGATTCGATGAGATGAGTTGAAATGTCCTTCAGTCGACAGAATCGTCAGGTTACGGATTTGGACATCTAGCATCAACGCAGGCCCCTCGACTCCGCTCGGGGACCGTTATATTTTAGAAGAAAAGCGC
>JBDSUZ010000168.1:0-3900 GCA_039927395.1 Saprospiraceae bacterium
TAGATCAAGGCAGGGAGCCCTTGCGGGCAAATTTGGCCAGAATGGCGGGTTGTTCAGCAGATGAACTCGCAATAAATCGCAATACCACTGAAGCGCTGGACACGGTAATATTTGGGCTCAGACTAAAAGCTGGCGACGAAGTGATCAATACGTTGCAGGACTATCCCAATATGGTCAATGCATGGAAATTGAGAGAATTGCGTGATGGAATCGTGATGAAAAGGATCAGTCTGGATGTTCCGACTGAAGATGACAACGCGATCGTCAAAGCATTTGAAGATGCAATGAGTCCCCGCACCAAAGTCGTTCATATCACGCATATGATCAATTGGAACGGGCAGATTCTGCCGGTTAGAAAAATAGCCGATCTTGCGCATAGTAAGGGCATCGAAGTACTGGTCGACGGCGCCCATACATTCGGTCATATCGAATACACAATTCCTGAATTGGGAGCTGATTATTTTGGTACAAGCTTGCACAAATGGCTTTGTGCACCATTCGGTTCAGGCATGCTGTACGTCAAAAAAGATAAGATCAGCAATCTGTATCCACTATTCCCCGGTGATCATCCCGAGTCTGATGATATCCGCAAATTTGAGGCACTTGGCACCAGATCATTTCCCATCGAACAAGCTATTGGTAATGCATTGCTATTTCACGAATCGATTGGCGGTGCAAGGAAAGAAGCGCGATTGCGCTATTTGAAGGAATATTGGTATGAGCGCACTGCAAATATTCCCAAGGTCAAGCATCACACGCCAAAAGGCAAACATTCATGTGCCATTGGCGGATTTTCAATTGATGGGCAAAAAGTGCAGGAAACTGCAGATGCGCTTTTCAGCAAATACAAGATTCATACGGTGGGGATTGATTGGGAAAATATTCATTGTGTCAGAGTGACACCACATGTTTACACTTTGCTCAGCGAATTGGACAAATTGGTGGGGGCGATCAGTGAGATTGCTAAGTAAATTAGAGTTTGAGGCTGGCAATTGATTCAGCTTGGTAAAAAAGCTTTCCAACTCTCTCAATATGTTCTCTAAGGGAGGAGTTCTTTATATGAGAGTAATCTTGTAAATCCACTTGAAAAGGGAAATCGCTCTGATCAATGTCAATTAATATCCTGGCAATCAAATGTCTATCAACTTTGCTTTCAGTGATCGCAAAGTCAATATCACTTCTGTTGGTGTAATTTCCTTTTGCCCTCGAACCATAAATTACAACTTGCCTGACATCGGCATACCTTTCAAAGATCTCCCTCAAAGTTGCGATTTGCACAGTATTTAGTCCAAAATCCATTTCTTACAATTGGTTTTCAATAAGACCTAAGTATAGAGCTTCCAATATGTCGATGTATTCAGCAATTATTGTTGGGATAATCAATTCGAATGTTGCAAAATCATACGTATGGTTCATAAGATTTCTGTCACCAATCATTTTTAACCAGGAATCGATATGATCAATATACTTGGCTTTGTAGGCCTCACGCAAAACTGCTTTTGGAGAAATCATGTTAAGCACCAAACCGTCAGTTTCCATCTTGTCTATCAATGCTTTCCAGGCCAATTCAAAGGTGAATCTCAAACGATGAATTATCCCTTCTTTTTCAAGCTGAGATAAGCTTGAAATATCTGAATATCGCAACTCTGCGAACAAATGATATGCTCTACTAAGGTTTTCAATTCTCAGTTTTGATCTAATTATTGAATCCACAAACACCAGTTAAGAGTTCAATATCGTTACTCAGTATTCCGGCTTGCTCCGCAATTTCTTGATAGCAGATCTCCGCTGCTTTTCTTCTTGTCGATCGATCACGGATGCAGCTGTTGGCTTGCTCTTTCGCCTCAATTTCTTGACATGTGAGCCTTTTTCGATCAAATGGCGCAAAGCGCTCTGAACCAATTGCTTGTTTTTGAGCTGAGATCTGGTGGTTTGATTGTACAACACAATTTCGCCAGCCAAAGTCAGTTTATTGGCGAGATTCTGAAGCAAAATGTTCTTCTCTTCTTCAGTGATTGCCTTCGATTGGGCAAGATTCCAGCGAATTTCGGCTTTGCTCTCCACTTTGTTGACATGCTGACCACCTGCTCCAGAGGATCTCGAGCTCGAAAACTGCAATTCAGAAAGCCAGATTTGCTCGTCCATGATCAATTATGCTTCTTCAAGGGCTGTTTCAGCCACATTTTCCACCAAATCATCGATTTCAACTCGCAGATTTTCAATAATGAATTCCTGACGATCTTGCGTATTCTTGCCCATGTAGTATTCAAGCACTTCATCGATCTGCATATCATCGGGCATCAACACAGGGTCTAGGCGGATATTTGGGCCGATAAAATCGCCAAATTCATCTGGTGAGATTTCACCCAATCCTTTGAATCGGGTGATTTCGGGTTTACCTCTGAGCTTTTTGATCGCAGCCTGCTTTTCAGCCTCTGAATAACAGTAGTAGGTGTTTTGCTTGTCGCGCACCCTAAACAAGGGTGTATCCAGAATATACAAATGGCGATTGCGAATCAGGTCGGGAAAGAACTGAAGGAAAAATGTGAGCAATAGCAAGCGAATGTGCATACCATCGACATCAGCATCAGTAGCGATCACCACGCGATTGTAACGCAATGTATCAAGGCCATCTTCAATATCAAGTGCATGCTGAAGCAAGTTAAATTCTTCATTTTCGTACACAACTTTCTTGGTCAAGCCATAGCAGTTGAGCGGCTTACCACGCAAGCTAAATACGGCCTGAGACTCGACGTGACGTGCTTTGGTGATCGATCCAGAGGCAGAATCACCCTCCGTTATGAATATTGTTGAGGCCATTCTCTCTTCCTCGCTGCCTGCTTTTTCACCCAAATGATAGCGGCAATCGCGCAATTTCTTATTGTGAATATTGGCCTTCTTAGCACGTTGATTAGCAAGTTTTTTTACGCCTTCAAGATCTTTGCGCTCCCTCTCCGATTGCATGATTCGCTTGAGAAATGCTTGTGCAGTCTCGGGATTTCTGTGCAGAAAATTGTCCAATTCAGTCTTCATGAAATCCGAAATGAAATTGCGTATGGTCACGCCATCGGGTGCCATATTGCTCGATCCGAGTTTGGTCTTGGTCTGCGACTCAAATACCGGTTCCTCAACTCTGATACTGACCGCTGCCAATATGGATGTCCGCACATCCGAAGGATTGAAATCCTTTTTGTAATAGTCTCTTACAACCTTGACAACTGCCTCGCGGAATGCTGCAAGGTGCGTTCCACCTTGTGTCGTAAATTGCCCATTGACAAATGAGTAATACTGTTCGCCATAGTGATGACCATGCGTCATCGTAACCTCTATATCCTCTCCCTTGAGATATATGATCGGGTAACAAAGATCTTCACCGGCAGTCTTCTTGTTCAAAAGATCCAGCAAGCCATTTTTAGAATAAAATATTTGCCCATTGTAGGCGATTTTTAAGCCGGCGTTGAGGTAAGCGTAATTCCACAACTGCTGCTCTACATATTCGGGACGAAATTTGTACTTTTTGAAGATTTCCTCATCGGGGCTAAAATGAATGTATGTTCCATTTTTTTCCTTTGACCCGACGATTTTTCCGTCTTTGATGATGCGTCCTTCATTGAATTCTGCCTCTTTCATTTGTCCTTCGCGGACTGCCTTGACGGTAAATTGTTGGCTTAAGGCGTTGACCGCTTTCGTACCAACTCCATTTAGTCCAACCGATTTTTTGAATGCCTTGGAGTCGTATTTACCTCCAGTATTGATTTTCGATACACATTCGACGACCTTGCCCAGGGGAATTCCCCTGCCGTAATCGCGGACTGTCACTTGACCATCTTCTATCTTGATGTCGATCTCCTTGCCATAACCCATCACATACTCATCAATACAGTTGTCGACAACCTCCTT
>JBDSUZ010000169.1:0-8089 GCA_039927395.1 Saprospiraceae bacterium
TAGGCGATTGGCATCAGGTTATCGAATTGGATTTCAACTAAACAACTAAGCGACTAAACGACTAAGCAACTCATCGGAGCGACCTTCATCTCATCAAATCATCGAATCATCAAATCATCAAAAAAGAGCGGAGCGACCTTCCTAATCAAAATTCCCAATGCAATTGGCATTGAGAGAAAATTCAATCGAGAATTCCACTGGGAGTCTTGCTCAATTTGGACTGGTGGAATAGGAAGGAGGAAGTAAAGAGCACTTGTATGCGAGCCTTGTCCCTATGTAACATCATCATTCAAAGGAGGCAAATGCAAAACCATTGAAGGCAAAACCAAGCAAACAAAGCAATTTGCAGAAAAACCTTTTGGCTATCCTCGCCAAATATAGGGAGCCGTAAGCCCGAAAGAACCAGCACTATTAAAGCATTTCTAAACGTATCAAGCAATCCCCACTATCGACAACATTCTGCCAAGCTTGAAATTTAACCGTATATTGGACCTCTTGAAAAAAATATTCGCAATATCATTACTCTTTGTCTTTTTGGGTGCTAACTCAGAACTACATCAGCTATTGAGATTGCCAGTCTTAATTCATCATTTTCTTGACCACCAAGAGCAAGACGCAGATGAAACATTCGCGGACTTTCTCCACGAACACTATTCAGACCATCAAAAACATTCAGATAAGGACCAGCAAGATCATGAGAATTTGCCTTTAAAGACTACAGATTTTGCAACGACCTACCTTTCTATAGCTTTAGTAAGCCATATTCAATTTTCTATATCACGACCAAGCACATTTTACGACAAAATATCTCCCATTTACAACGGATCATTCAATTCTTCCACTGTCGTCTGTAACATTTGGCAACCGCCAAAAGTCAGTTAATGAAATTATGAAGTGCTCCATATGCGAGCACAAACAATACTGTTTACGATACTGAAGTATCGTAAACTTTCATACATTTCAATAATTGAATGATTATGCTCAATAAAATTATTGCGTTCTCAATAAAGAACAAACTCATCATAGGGCTTTTCGTCTTGGGTCTCATTGCTTACGGCAGTTACCAACTCAAACAACTACCTATTGATGCCGTTCCTGATATCACCGATAATCAGGTACAGGTTATTACCGTTGCCCCATCCTTGGGTGCACCCGACATCGAACGTCTAATTACATTTCCCATTGAACAGGCAAACAGCAGTATTCCCGGACTAAAAAAAATCCGTAGTTTCTCAAGATTTGGATTGTCGCTAATCACCATCGTCTTTGATGATGATGTAGATATTTATTGGGCAAGGCAACAAGTAACGGAACGATTAAGATCGGCCGAACAGCAAATACCAAAAGGTGTTGGCTCTCCTGAACTAGCACCAGTTACTACGGGACTTGGAGAAATCTATCAATATGTGTTGAAACCCAAGCACGGTTACGAGTCTAAGTATAATATAACTGAGTTGCGCACAATACAAGATTGGCTTGTGCGAAGACAATTAATTGGCGTAAAAGGTGTAGCGGATGTAAGCAGTTTTGGTGGTAGGGTGAAGCAATATGAAATTGCCATAGATGCAAACAAACTGAAATCATACAACATCACTATCGATGATGTGTTCGTGGCTTTAGAAAAAAATAATGAGAACACAGGCGGCGCATACATTGAAAAAGCATCTACGGTATTATATATCCGTGCCGAAGGTCTGATTGGAAGCATTGATGATATAAAAAACATAGTAGTAAAAAATACAGCCAACGGAACACCACTTCTAATAAACGATGTGGCCGAGGTACGAATAGGAAATGCCACACGATACGGAGCAATGACCTATAATGATGAAGGCGAAGTGGCTGGAGCGGTAGTAATGATGTTGAAAGGCGACAACAGCAGCAGAGTAATTGAAGACGTGAAAGAGAAAATAATTCAAATAAGAAAAACTCTGCCAGAAGGCGTGGAATTAGAACCTTTTCTCGACCGAACAAAAATGGTAAACAACGCGATCAGCACTGTTTCAAGAAATTTAATGGAAGGCGCCTTAATTGTAATTTTCATTTTGGTTCTATTTCTTGGAAATTTCAGGGCAGGACTCCTAGTTGCATCCGTCATTCCATTGTCTATGCTTTTCGCAGTGATACTAATGAATATATTTGGTGTAAGCGGAAACTTAATGAGTTTAGGTGCATTGGATTTCGGCTTAATTGTGGACGGAGCCGTAATCATAGTAGAAGCGGTAATGCACTCTTTAATGGTAAAAGGTAGACTGTTAAAGGTAAACGAACAGCCAATTGAAACGGCTGAATCAAAAATAGAAATTAAGGATCGAAAGGCAGACCATCTGCCTATTACCCGACATTCGAAATTGTCACAAAGTGAAATGGACGTCGAGGTAAATCACTCCGCGAAACGGATGATGAATAGTGCTGTATTCGGACAAATAATTATACTCATCGTATATCTACCAATTTTTACGCTCGAAGGAATAGAGGGGAAAATGTTTAAGCCAATGGCACAAACCGTTGCCTTCGCTTTGTTGGGTGCATTCATCCTTTCGCTAACGTATATTCCGATGATGAGTGCTATGTTTCTTAGCAGAAATGTTACCCACAAGAAGAATTTATCCGACAGAATGATGCATGCCATTGAAAATTTCTACCAAACCACTTTACTTAAAGTGTTGAATTTTCCTAAAACTGTAATCGGAGTCGCAGTTGTTATGTTTGCTGTCGCAATTTTTGTTTTCTCCAAAATGGGAGGAGAATTTATTCCTGAATTACCCGAAGGTGATTTTGCAGTGGAAACAAGAGTATTGACGGGAAGCAACATTACCACATCATCAGAAGCAATAATGAAATCGGCAAACATTCTATTGAAAAAATTTCACGAAATAGAAAAGATAGTTGGCAAAACAGGAAGTGGAGAAATTCCCACTGACCCCATGCCAATGGAAGCATCCGACATGATGATCATATTAAAAGATAAAAGTCAATGGACTTCTGCAAGCAGTTGGGATGAACTATCAGAAAAAATGAGCGAGGCCTTAAAAGATGTTCCCGGCGTTACCTATAGCTTTCAATATCCTGTTGCCATGCGTTTCAATGAATTGATGACAGGAGTAAAACAAGATGTCGTCTGTAAGATCTTTGGTGAAAATCTTGACACACTTTCAAAATATTCCAAGATTCTAGGCAATGTTGCAGCAAAAATAGAGGGAGCGGAAAACATCTATGTTGAGCCAATTGACGGACTCCCACAACTCATAATAAGATACAAGCGCAACGCAATTGCTCAGTACGGTTTGAACATTCAAGACCTCAACAAAGTAGTGAATACTGCATTTGCTGGGCAAAGCAGCGGTTTGGTTTTTGAAGACGAAAAGCGTTTCGACTTGGTGGTTCGCTTAGCTGGTGAGCAACGTCAAAATCTAGAAGATGTACAGAATCTCCTAATTCCCACTTCACAAGGCACACAAATCCCTTTGTATCTGGTAGCTGAGGTGGCCATTGAGGAAAGTGTAAGTCAAATACAGCGCGAGGATGCGAAACGGAGAATAATTATTGGATTTAATGTTCGTGAGCGGGATGTGCAAAGTACCGTAAATGACCTACAGATGCAGATTGCCAGCAAAGTGCTACTTCCGACGGGCTACTACGTTACTTATGGTGGAGCATTTGAGAACTTAATTGCAGCGAAAAAAAGGTTAGCTTTTGCTGTACCTCTTTCATTACTATTGATCTTTCTCTTGCTATTTTTCGCATTCGGTTCTATAAAACAAGGACTCCTTATCTATTCAGCAATTCCACTCTCCGCTATCGGTGGAATCCTATTCTTAGCTCTGAGGGGAATGCCCTTCAGTATCAGTGCTGGAGTAGGCTTTATTGCTTTATTTGGTGTGGCTGTGCTAAACGGAATAGTTTTGATTGCAGAGTTCAACCGAATACGATCGAGTGGCGAAACAAACAATAAACAAATTGTCTTACAGGGAACAAAAACTCGTTTGAGGCCTGTGTTAATGACAGCATTTGTTGCTTCTCTTGGCTTTCTACCAATGGCATTGAGCGGTGGTTCAGGTGCAGAAGTACAAAGACCTTTGGCAACCGTGGTCATAGGAGGTTTGTTGATTGCAACCTTACTTACCTTATTTGTTTTACCAGTCCTCTACATAATGTTTGAAAAAATTACAGCTCGCAAGAGGAAATCAAAAAACTTAGCGGCATTCATCATCTTGCTAATGCTTTTTTCTTTTCAAAATGTCAGCGCTCAAAATACGATCACATTACAAAATGCCATTGACACAGCACTGCAACAAAATTTGACCGTAAAGAATGAAATTCTCAATGCTGAATATCAAAAGAAACTAAAAGCAGCAACTACTGATATTCCACAAACAAACTTGACTGGGGAGTACGGGCAAATCAACAGTTTTTACAAAGACACAAAGTTTGGCATAGCACAATCTATCAGTTTCCCAACTGTGTATGCAAAGCAAAAAATGCTACAAAACGAAATCTATAAAACAAGCTTGCTCAACATTGCTGTGGAGGAATCTGAGTTGAAAAGACAGGTTTCTGAAGCTTTTTATCAACTGATCTTCTTGCGAGAGAAGAAAAACATTTTGCTGAAAAATGATAGCCTTTATGCAACTTTTTTAGAGAAAGCAAACTTGCGATTCACCAAAGGTGAAAGCAATATCTTAGAAAAGACAACAGCGCAAACACAACGAGGACAAATTACCATTCAGCTCAAGCAATTGCAGCAGGACATTGAACTTATACAATTACAATTTCAGATGTTGCTGAACACCACCAATGTCTATATGCCTTCCGAAGAAAAACGTAAAATGATTTTAACGGCACAGCTTGATGCAACTCTAGTGAACAATCACCCAACAATTGAAGTTCTGCAGCAAGAAAAAAATGTTTCCGCGGTCAACACGCAGCTTCAAAAATCTAAACTCTATCCCGACTTGCACATTGCTTACAACAACTCGAGCATTCAAGGAACCGGAGCCGATAATGTGCTGTACACAAAGTCAACGAGGTTCAACTCTGTTCAGCTTGGTGTAGGGCTTCCTTTGTTTGCTGGATCACAGAAAGCAAAAATAAATTCAGCAAAAACTTGGGAAGTAATCAGCGAAAATAATCTCCAAATTGCTTTGCAAATTCTCAAAGCGGAATATGATAAAGCTATAAGAAAGTATCAAACACAAATGGAAGTATTAAGATATTATGAAGAAACCGCCATTCAAAATGCAGATACAATTTCCAACACGGCCAACCAGCAATTTGCAAATGGTGTCATCAATTATCTTGAATGGACCATGTTAATCAACAATACCATCATCATTCAAAGCAACTACGAAGATGCAGTAAATGACCTAAATCAAACGATCATTCAACTCATCTACTTAACTTCCAAATAAATCATGAACATGAAAAAATATATCATCATAGCTTTTGCAATTGCGTCAGTAACAGCATGCAACAGCAATAAACTGAAGGAACCAAATACAACTGAACCTGTATCAGAAAATTCCGTTGAGTTGACTGATGCACAACTAAAAAATTCTGACATTCAAACGGGAAAAATTCAGCAACAAGATATTTCTTCTCTCCTAAAAGTGAATGGAGTGATTGATGTACCGCCCCAAAACATGGTTTCTGTTAGTGTGCCGATGGGCGGCTATCTACGATCAACAAAACTATTGGAAGGAATGCACATAAGCAAAGGGCAGATAATTGCGACAATGGAGGATCATCAATATATTCAACTACAACAAGACTACTTGACAGCTAAAGCACATTTCAGCTCGATCGAAAAGGAATTTTTGCGCCAAAAAGAATTGAACCAAAGTCAAGCAAGCAGCGATAAAGTCTTCGAAAACGCCCAGTCTGAGTATATTTCACAAAAAATACTGATAAATTCATTATCCCAAAAACTTAGACTCATCAATATCAATCCCAATAACCTAAATGAAAATAATATTTCACGAAGTATAATCATACGATCTCCGATTGATGGTTTTGTATCGCACGTGAATGTGAATATCGGAAAATATGTTGCTCCAACCGACGTCCTGTTTGATTTGGTCAACCCTGCTGACATTCATCTGGCACTAACAGTTTTTGAAAAAGACTTAGACAAAATCTTTATCGGACAAAAAATCATCGCCTACAACAATACTCAACCAAGCAAGAAATATCTTGCCAAAATAATCTTAATTGGAAAAGATCTATCTCGCGAGAGAGCAGTTACCGTTCATTGCCATTTCGAGCAATACGACAAATCGCTAATACCTGGCATGTATATGAATGCAGAAGTCGAAGTTGCCACCCACAATGCTTTTGCAATACAAAATGACGGCTTGGTACGCTTCGAAGGCAAGCAATATGTATTCACACAAAGCGAAAACAAAAAATATCAGATGCTGGAAGTAAGCACCAAAAATACCGAAAACGGTTTCACCCAAATCATTTTCCTCGACAGCACCGAAATGAGCAACAAGAATTTCGTAATTAAAGGAGCTTACACCTTGTTGATGAAAATGAAAAATACGGAGGAGTAATGTTTGAGAACAAAAATCAAATAAAACGCGTGAAACCAAAACAAATGAAAACATTCAAATCAATTGCAATGACTGCTCTGCTGCTGGTATCAGAAGTGCAACCAGATGCACATGACAGGAACTTTTCTTTCACCCTATGAAGGAAGACATGGCTGGTATTTCAAGAATAAGAGTGATGCTGAAATTGTAGTAAGCATACGCCTGAATGGTGGATACTCCTTAATAGAATAAATAAAAAAATCCTGAACATAACCTTGGTAGTTTAGAGGTGCAACCATTCTTTCTGTCAAAACGATGTAGTGGGTCAATCAGGGTTCAACTTCCTTGCTGGAATCATCTAAAATAAGCAACATGAACTATACTCAAACATTCTTTTCACGCCAATTCATTTGGGAAATTGTCCGCATAATCACAGTTGGCGTTGCATCTCTTCTATATTCTTTTGAAATAATTCCCTTACCAGTTCTATTGGTAGCAATGGCATTCGGGCTTTACTCATTGATAAAAGTAGCAACAATTGAATTATTCAGGGAGCGAAAAATTGGAACAGAACTCTTTATAACCATTGCAGTAATCATTTCCGTTGTTGGCAAAGAATATCTTGCAGGAGCAGTGGTGCTGGTTATTATCTTAATCGCAGAATACATTGCAAGCGCAAGCACTGAAAAAGCAAGATCCTCCATTAAAGAACTAATCGGTTCCGTCCCCAAGACCGCGATCATAAAAAAAGACGGCAAAGAAGAAACCGTTGCAATTACCGATTTAAAAGTTGGCGATATCGTTTTGGTAAAAGCCGGAGAAAAAATACCAGTCGATGGAAAAGTTACAGCAGGAACAGCATCCGTAAACCAAGCCCCCATCACAGGAGAAAGTGTGCCGCAAGAAAAAATCACAGGAAGCGATGCCTATGCAGGAACAATTGTAGAAACAGGTGCATTGGACATTGAAATGATAAAGGCAGTGAAGGACACAGTGTTTGCCCGTATTATTTCATTGGTAGAAGAAGCAGAAAGTCAGCAAGCACCAATTGAAAAGTTCACTGATAAAGTTGCATCCTGGCTTATTCCTGTTGTATTTATTTTTGTGGGCGGTGTTTATTTTTTTACCCGTGATGTCAAACTTGTAATCGCACTTTTGATTTTCACCTCCCCGGCAGAACTTGGATTGGCAACGCCCTTAGTTACTATTGCAGCGATTGCACGTGCTGCAAGGGAAGGCATTCTGATAAAGGGAGGATTGTTTTTAGAAGAACTTGCAAAAGTTACCACCATTGTGTTTGATAAAACAGGAACACTGACTGTTGGAAGACCAACAGTGAATAAAGTTGAAATAATAAATACTGCTTATAGCGAAAATCAATTAGTTCAATTGGCAGCAGCAACTGACAGACGTTCCAATCATCCGCTTGCAAATGCAATTATTAATTACGCCGATAAATTAAATCTCTCTTATGGCGAACCCGAAAATTTTGAAGACGTCAAAGGCAGAGGAGTAAAAGCACAGGTAAAAAATGAATCTGTATTGTTAGGCAATAA
>JBDSUZ010000170.1:0-2001 GCA_039927395.1 Saprospiraceae bacterium
AAGGAAGCTTTCATTTGTTGTCCGTGCTTCTTGTCTTTAAGGTCAAATCTGACACGTTGCAGCAGAATTTCCTCGGCACTAATAAAGACCGTCGATTTTCCTGTTTTGATAGTTGGTACAGGGGCATTATCGACAAATTGATTTAAGATAAAATCCAAGTTGGTCTTAATCGCACCAGTGTCCTGCGTCATGGCAATGTATGCATCACTTAGATACAGTTTGGAAATATTAAAACGCTTGTATAGGAGTTCAAAAGCATTCAATTTCACCTCTATTCCCAGATTTCCTGCAAATAACAATGTATCTTTTTGCTGATCCCTAATCAACAGATTCTTGAGATCGAATCGGTTGAACAAGCTCAACTCCATCGATTCGACCTTTACCTCGGTCCCAAATACTTTGCTTAGTTTGGTAGCAGCTCGTTGACCAAGCCAAAATTGGACAGCTGGTATCTGGATGGTGAAATAGAATGCGGTAACAAATGCAAATATAAATGTGATTATTATGGCAAGAAAACGCATTAATAGACGCAAAGGGCCCACGCGCTTGCGTTTCGGCCCTTGTTCTTCCTGATTGTCTACGATATGTTCTTCCTGCATGATCTTAAGGCCAAAGATACAATTCTAAAATGTTCGGTTGGACTGATCATCTAACAGCTTGTTGGCGCTCTTCATTGCTTGCCAAAGCTTAACAATATCGACGGCTGCTTCGACATCATGTACTCGCAACATTGATACTCCTTGCATAATTGCATTCCAATGCAAGGCACTTGTACCAATAAGGGCATCCTCAGCAGATTTGCCGATACTCTTGTAAATAAATGACTTCCTGGAGATTCCCAATAGTAATGGCTTGCCCAAATGTTGGAAATATTGAGTCTGTTCAAGAAGTTCAAAATTTTGATTGCTATTTTTGGCGAAGCCAATTCCTGGATCAATAATCACATCTTCGATTCCCATCGAAGCTAGTATTTGAATCTTCCGTTGAAGACTTTGAAACACTTCCGCCCTGAGGTTTTTGTAGCTATTCAAGTTCTGCATCGTTGTCGGATTGCCTCTCATATGCATGCATATATATGGAACTTGCAAATCAGAAATAAGCTCAAACATGGTGTCATCAATATCGCCACCAGATATATCATTGATGATATCCGCACCTGCTTCAATGGCTAATTTTGCCACATCTGACCGAAAGGTATCCACTGAGATCCAACAATCGGGTAATTCTGAACGAATCAAACTAATCGCCGGCAACAGCTTTTTCAATTCTAAAGTGGAATCCAGTATCTGGGCTCCTGGGCGACTTGATGCAGCTCCAATATCGATTACTCTTGCACCTGAGGCAAACATTTCTCTTGCTTTGATCAAGGCAAGTTCCGCAGTAGCTATACGGCTACTCGCGACAAATGAATCATCAGTCAAGTTGAGAATACCCATTATCATAGGTTCCTCAAATGTCAACAATCTTTGCTTTGATTTGATGCTGCCGCTCCCAGCTTGCCAATTAGGGTACATAGGCGAAATATAAGCAGACTTGTAATCAAATGCTATTAGTAAAATGCTAAAGAAAGGTTAAACACTGATTGTCAGGAGCTAAGGAACAATTATATGCAGTTTTTTAATATTAGCGATTCTGCCTATATATATCGCAAGTAAATTCAATTTGATACGCTCGATAACATATTATATATAATTTACATTTGTTACTAATCGCTAATCAAGTTCTTACATAATTGAACAATTAAATCTAGCTTTTTAGGCAACTTTTAACATTTTATGTCTTCTTTTATCGGGATTTAAAATTTAATTTTGCGAATCGCTTATTCCATGACATAACTGCGACTGAATCTTCACGGATTTTAAGAAACAGCACAAACGATTAAGTTTTGAAGACAAACTTTGTTATGAAGCATTTAGGTATCCTATGCTTCTTAACGGTTCTATCCTTCGGGTTGAGCCGTTGTATACCGATTAATTTGAGTTTCCCCCTGATCTCGGCCTC
>JBDSUZ010000171.1:0-1984 GCA_039927395.1 Saprospiraceae bacterium
ACTCAATTGAGTCTTGTCCATCCCGGCGCCTTTAATCCGAATTTTCTTCTTGCCATCTAGCGAAAGCGTTTTGCTACATTGAAATGTACCAGCGGGAATTTCGATAGTTTCACCTTCTTCCGCCATGATCAATTTGCGCTGCAAATCTTTTTCAAATGCAGCTTGTCCGAAAGAAGATAAGATGCAAGAAATTGAGAGAATAAAAGTCGATAAAACTTGTGCAATTAATGATCTATTCATATTAAAACCATTTAGTAATCAGGTGAATTACTTTCTTTTTGAGGCCAGAAAATGGAGGAAATAGCAGACCGAGAATGATAAACGGAGACCAAGTTCTGATACTGCCCTTTGCGTTTGAAAACAATTCAAAACTGCGGAATCCATGCGCTTTACCGATGCCGCTCAAACCCGAGCCACCAAATGGCAGGTATGGGTTAAAAAAATGAATTAGCGTAGAATTGATGCCTACCGTCCCTGATCTGCTCAGGCGGCGAATCTTATTGATCACTTTACTTGATTTGCTAAATATGTACAAAGTCAGTGGAATGGGTCGTGCCTGCACAAATTTCAGCACCTCATCGATCGACTCGAATGGCAAGATCGGCAGCAAAGGTCCGAAGATTTCCTCTTGCATGATTTTACTCTCTAGATCATTATTGAGCAGCAATGTCGGAGCGATGTAGCGAGTTTCGGCATTTACTTTTCCACCTGCGGCAAATGTGGCACCGTGCTCCACGGCATCTTTTAGCATACCATTGAGCCTATCAAATTGCCCTTGATCCACTATTCGGCTATAATCCTTTGATAGCTCGGGATTCTCTCCATAAAATGTTGTGATTTCCTTTTTGCAGGCCTCCACGAATGCGTCATGCATCCTTTTGTGGACAAATACATAGTCCGGAGAGATGCAGATTTGACCCGCATTTAACATTTTGCCCCAAACGATAGATCTTGCCGTTGAAGAGATATTAGCGCCCTCGTCGATGATTGTTGGTGATTTTCCTCCCAATTCCAAGGTGCAGGAGGTCAAATTTTCAGCAGCTTTCGTAGCCACTATTTTGCCAACTTTAGTGCTTCCCGTAAAGAAAATATGGTCAAATGGCAGATTCAACAATTCCGAGGCGACCTCCTCCCCTCCTTCGAATACCGCCACTTCCTGTTCCGAAAATATCTCCCCAAGCATCCTCTTCATCACCGCCGAAGTATGCTGCGTCTTTTCCGAAGGTTTGAGCATGACACAATTTCCAGCTGCCACTGCTGCGATCATCGGCCCAATCGACAAAGTCACCGGGAAATTCCAGGGCGAAATGATCAAAACCACTCCTTTCGGCTCGTAATCGATCCTTGAATAAGTTCCAATCAGCGTAATCGGCGTCCTCACCGGCTGCGGCTTCATCCACCCTTTGAGATGCTTGATCACAAACCGCAATTCAGAACTCACAGGCAGCATCTCTGTCAGATCTGTCTCCTGCGGACTCTTCCCAAAATCCTGCATCATTGACTCCCTAAACGCCTCTTGATATGACAGAAATAACCGTAGTAATTCCTTCAATTTCCTTTTTCTCTCGCTATAGCCGAGCTCTGCCACGGCCCATTTGTGTTGGACTTGCAGGTCAAATACGCGATTGATGTCAGCTTTGGTGTGGGAAAATGCTGTGGAATTCGTCATACTAGAAAGATAGTTAATTAATGTAAAGAGTGAAGGGTTTAGAGTTTAGAGATGTCAAAAAAAAATGGAGTAAGGAAGTTTGCGAGTTTGCGAGTGTGCAAGTTTGCGAGTTGGGATAATCGGGAGTTATGATTGAATCCGAAAAGGAAATTATCTGCGATTAAAACGCGACTTCGTCAGCGGTTTCAAACCCTGACGAAGTTTGTATGCACGAAGAGTTACCGACGAGATTTTACTTTTCCAAAGTTTCACACTATGGAAAAGTTTAAAAGTGACTAATTCTCCCGATTATTTTTGTCCATTCGATTGTCATCG
>JBDSUZ010000172.1:0-4396 GCA_039927395.1 Saprospiraceae bacterium
GTACATCATGAAAGCTGATTAGCTCGACATGCGATACGACAGCTGCGGTACCAGAACCAAACACTTCGATGAGATCACCACTGCGATATGCTTCGACGATTTCATTTATTGTGACAGGTCTCTCGTCGACATGATAACCCTTGTCGAGAAGGATGTCAATGATGGTGGCGCGAGTAATTCCCTTAAGGATACAACCGTCAGTTTCAGGAGTTACAATGGATTTGCCCATCACGAAGAAGATATTCATCGTGCCCACCTCCTGGATAAACTTGTGCTCAACAGCATCAAGCCAAAGCATCTGATGATATCCGAGCGCCCTTGCAGTTTGCGCTGGCATAAGTGATGCAGCATAATTCCCTGCCGTTTTGGCCTCGCCAACTCCACCTTTCACTGCACGCACATAATCAGTCTGTGCAAGCAACTTAATTGGTGTTGGATAGTAAGGTCCTACAGGCAGGCAAATGACGATATAGCGATAGGTCTTAGATGCCGCGACTCCAATATGATCATCCATTGCTATCATGAATGGTCTGATATAAAGTGCACTTCCTTCTGAACTCGGAATAAAAGCCTTTTCAAGATACACTAGCTGACGAATGGACTCTAGGAACAATTCATCAGGTATCTCAGGCATACACATCCTGGTAGCTGAGGCATTGAATCGCTCGATATGCAATTCAGGGCGAAACAACAAGGGAGTTCCCTCGCCATTAATTGTGGCTTTCATCCCCTCAAAAATAGCCTGACCGTAGTGAAAAGTCATATTAGCTGGGTGAATGGCCATATGCTCCAATGGCACGATACGCGCATCTACCCAATCTTGTCCATCATAATCTGCGATGAACATGTGGTCAGTAAAGTACTTACCAAAAGGAATGTTGTCAAAATCAATGCCTGGCAAGCAAGACACCGGATTTTGGGTAATTGGTATGCGAATTGCCATAGTTTGAAATTTTATGTAAAATTAATCACTTTGATGATATTTCTTATACAGCCGCAAAAGATTATATTTGTTTTGCAGACACATATGAAAAACTTCAAAACCGAATAATATTTTGTCAAATCCATTTGAAAGCAGTAGTTTCTATGCCATTCCTACCGGCTTGCATCCAGATATTAATATAACCGGAGAAAACCAAAAAGGTTTGGTGGTAGTGTATAGATCCGAAAAGTCACAAAAAGAGGCAAAACTTTTCTTAGAAAAGATAGTTTCCGCCATCAAAATGGATCCTGATCGGGACGCAAAATTCATTTATTTGCCTCCCAAGCATTCAATTTCGCTTTTTTCGATGAATATTGAGCCAATAAATCAGATACTTTTATTCGGAATCAGTCCTGCGGAGATAGGCATCCATATCCTATTTGAGACTTACACCAATTTTCCAGTTCAAAAATCTCGTTTATTTGTCTGCCATTCAGTCGATCTGCTTGCTGAAAATGTCGAGTTGAAAAAAGGACTCTGGACCAAACTACAAAACATTTTTGGCCTCAGTTAATACAAATAAGCTCATGTTACTCTACCTGGCAAGCGCCAATAGCCATAAAGCTGCTGAAATCGAGGCAATCGCGGGATCACAGATCAGCATCATTTCGATGTCAATGCTGGGAGATTTTGATGATTTGCCTGAGACCCAATTGAGCATTGCTGGAAATGCCATTCAAAAGGCCCAAACACTACATAGCCTCACCAAAGTCAACTGTTTTGCCGATGATACTGGCTTGATGATCAAGGCGCTCAATGGACGGCCCGGAGTGCATTCAGCACGTTATGCCGGACCTAATAGAGATAGTCAGGCAAATATTGAACTTGTGCTTCGACAACTAGAACATGAGGGCAACAGAGCAGCTTATTTCGAAACCGTAATAGCACTTGTGCTTGAGGGCAACTTAAGCACTTTCCGCGGCAGAATTGATGGAACAATTGCGAAAAGTCCTGTTGGAGATGGGGGATTTGGCTATGACTCCATTTTCATACCAAATGGATATGATCAGAGCTTCGCTCAAATGAATGCCGAACTAAAAAATCGGATAAGTCATCGCGCCTTGGCGCTTGCATCATTTATGGAATACTTGCGAACATCACTGAGTTCCTAGAAATATAAATCGAGGACGATCAATGTTCCGAAGACCAAGCTAGCAATGCCATTTGTGGTCATAAATTTCATATTGACCTTGCTTAGATCTGAAGGTTTGACCAGAAGATGTTGGTAGAGAAGCATGATTAGGAAAAATGCTACGCCGATCAAGCTCAGCCATTGGAATTCAACAAATCTAGCGGAGGCCTGATATGCTGTGTAGACCAACATTAGTGCGCAGAGTATATGAAGGCCTGTCGAGAAGGCAAAAGCTCCTCTGAGTCCAAATCTGACGGGAATAGAGTGCAATTTCATCGATTTGTCAAAGTCAATATCTTGAGCGGCATAGATTATATCAAAGCCTGCGACCCAGCACATGACGATCACACCAAGTTGAATGACAAATGGATCAATCTGACCAGTTACAGCCATAAATGCACCTACTGGCGCCAAGCCTAGCCCAAATCCGAGCCAGAGATGGCAGAGCCAAGTAAAGCGCTTGGAATAGCTATACCCCAATATCACAGCTAGCGCGACTGGCGAAAGCATGAAACACAATGGATTGATAAGCCATGCGACAAAAACAAAGCCTGCAGAGTTGAGCAAAACAAACATAAGCGCTGCTGGGGCTGAAATGACTCCTGCTGGAATTTCACGAGCGGCTGTGCGGGGATTGGCAGCATCTATACGACGGTCGATATATCTGTTGAATGCCATGGCTGCACTGCGTGCAAATAGCATACTAAGCAAGACGTAAGCGATCAGGAAGCCGTTTGTTGACTCGGGCGAGACTTTTTGTCCTAAGCCAAATCCAATGCCGGCAAATGGCAGGGCAAATATCGTGTGACTAAACTTGATCAGGGATAAGTAGCGATTCAATGCGAGCTTGTTTGCGACAAATATAAAGTTCTGATGGCTTTAAGGCCCAAAATACCGAAAATGGCAAACAAAAAATGGGCTGCCCAATCATTGAGCAGCCCATTTCAAATCTTTTCCTTGTATTGCTTAGTTCTTCGCAGCAGGAGTAGTAGGCGCAGCTTCAACTTCTCCCTCGATTGTAAGGAAAGTTTCAGCAGGGCTTGTATTAGCAGTCAATGTTACCCTTTTTGATTGAGGGCCGTTTTTACCAGTAGAGTCAAATGTTACTTTGATTTCACCTGATTTGCCCGGAGCTATTGGCTCTTTTGGCCATTCAGGTACGGTACAACCACAAGATCCTTGCGCATTGCTAATTACCAATGGCTCTTTACCGGTGTTGGTGAATTTGTACGAATGTGTAACCTTTGCACCAGATTTGATCTTACCGTAGTTGAATGTAGTTTCTTTGAACTGAATGTTTGTACTTGGACCTGCAGGAACTGCAGCAGCAGCAGGTATACCTCCGCCAGCAGAAGAAGTGCCCATTGAAGTAGGTCCTTCAGGAACTGGTACTGGAGCAGCAGATGGATCTGAACTTGTCGAAGCCATAGTATTGCCAGCTCCATCAACAGTAACAGCAGTTTGTTCAGTTGCAGCATCTGCTTTTGACTCTTGCTTGCATCCACTGATGGACCATCCTAAGCATAGTGTAAGCACGACTGCACTTACTTTTAAAGAATTGAATTTCATGTTGGGTAGTTTTTTTGTTTGTGTATTACTGCGCAAAGATTAAACAATTTTAGTCCTGTGGTTAATATTTAATATTTCTTTAACTAAGGCACAATGCTGCTCTTAAGTGCGATGAGAAGATGAGTCGATGAGTTGGCAACTTGAATTCGGTTTGATGTTGCGACTTAACTAAGATTTGACATATTTCCAAAGTCGGATTTTCCCTTCGCTCATCCATTCTACCGCCGTAGCAAGACGCTCGAGCCTTGTCTTTTCCGTTTTTGCTTCGGTGACCCAATCGACATACTCCTTCTTTTGGGAACTGCTGAATGCTTCAAACGTTGCATTTGCCTTCGGGTTTGCAAGTAGAGCCTCGATGAAATAATCGGGGGTTACCAAGGGCTTCTTCTCAGCAATTGGCTTAGCTGGCAATTTGATCTTGTCCACATTTAGCTTACAAGCTTGTTCTATAAATTCACTAAGGATATCATCGGAAGGCAAATCCGCCAAACTTTCAATGCGGCCAAGATTTCCCATAGCATCACCTCCTTGTGCTGATAGTTCACCCAAATGTCCATCCGGATCATTCAACAGCGAGGCCTTCCAAAAGCCAAAGGCGACATGTTTTTTAAAGGATGCCATTGAGCAACACGGTCTTTTGTATTCATAAAATGGCATTCCCCACTTTATAGTCTCCTGTATTTCGGGATTGGCCGCGTGCACAAGTGC
This sequence comes from Saprospiraceae bacterium, assembly GCA_039927395.1. Classification (GTDB taxonomy): domain Bacteria; phylum Bacteroidota; class Bacteroidia; order Chitinophagales; family Saprospiraceae; genus JBDSUZ01. The sequence goes on from JBDSUZ010000172.1 coordinate 4,392, forward strand.
ACGCA
>JBDSUZ010000173.1:0-12992 GCA_039927395.1 Saprospiraceae bacterium
TTATACTCAATGGGAGTGACATTCTATTGGATGTTGACTGGCAAATTGCCTTTTGATACCACTGATCCTCTAGAATTAATCCACTGCCATTTGGCGCAAGTTCCAGACCCAGCCAATTCGATACGAGCTGAGATCCCCGGCCCACTGTCCAATATCATTCAAATATTGTTGGCAAAAAATGCCGAAGACAGATATCAATCTTCAATGGGATTGGCTTTCGATCTAAAACTTTGCTTGCGACAATGGCAGCAGAAAAAGACAATAGTCGAATTTCCCATCAAGACAATGGATTTCAATGGGAAATTCCAAATACCGCAAAAACTATATGGTCGCGAGCCCGAAATTGAAACATTAATCCAGGCATTTAATAGGGCTAGATTGAGTCGCCATGAGATGGTGCTCGTAGCTGGATATTCCGGCACAGGTAAGTCGGCTCTAGTGCATGAAATCCATCGCACAATCACCGAGCAATACGGCTATTTTGTACAAGGAAAATTTGATCAGTTTCAAAGAGTCATACCCTATTATGCAATCTTGCAAGCATTTCAAGATTATATGCTTGTAATCCTTGGCGAAAAGGAAGAACAATTGTCAAGCTTTAGAACTGCAATTCAACAAGCAGTAGGTACTGAGGGCAAAGTATTGACCGATGTATTGCCCGCTCTTGAATTGATATTGGGACCTCAAGCAGCTGTTCCCGTGGTTGGAGGCACCGAGGCACAAAATCGCTTCAATTACGTATTTCGCAAGCTAGTCACGGCCCTTGCAACAAAGGAGCATCCATTAGTCTTATTTATTGATGATTTGCAATGGGCGGATTCAGCGTCTTTGAATCTATTGCAAGTTCTGATGACAAATCCAGAACCTTGTCGGCTACTATGCATCAGCGCTTATCGAGACAATGAGGTAGATTCGGCACATCCGTCGATGAACGCCGTCGAAGAAATAAAAATGTCAGGCTCCATTGTACAAACGATTCACATTGGCAATCTGAGTAAGGACACTGTGCTCACTCTAATTGCAGAATCTCTCAGTAAAAGCAAAGAACAAGTTAAGGAACTAAGTGCTCTAGTCTATCAAAAAACGCAAGGAAACGCATTTTTTCTCACACAATTTCTAAAAAAATTAGCCGCCGATAATTTCCTCCGATTTGATTTTGTAGCACATGAATGGACTTGGGAATTAGAAGCTATTGCTGGCGAAAAAATCACCGAAAATGTCATCGAGTTGATGTCATTGAGAATTAGACAATTTCCTGAAGAAACGCAAAACATTCTGCAGTCAGCTGCTTGTATTGGAAATAGTTTTGAGCTCGAAACACTTTCAATAATTCATCAAAAGACTCCAAGGGAGGTCAAGGAGGTGCTACATGAAGCTCTCGTGAGCGGACTAATATTTCAAGGCGCCCAATCTTACAAATTTGCCCACGATAGAATTCAGCAGGCTGTATATTCGATGATTCCAGAGCAACAAAAGAGCAGCGTTCACTTGCGTATCGGGCGATTACTATCAGAAAATTCAAGCCCTGCTCATCAGGAAATACACCTATTTGACATTGTCAATCAATGGAATGGCGGAATTGCAGCGGTCAGTGAAATCGATCAAAAAGCAGCACTTGCAAAACTAAATCTAAGAGCTGGAGTAAAAGCAAAACAAAGTGCTGCATTCAAACCGGCGCTGGATTATTTGAGGACCGGTATTTCCCTCTTAAAATCAGATACCTGGACTACACAATATGAGCTAGCCAGAGACTTGCACACCGAGGCGGCTGAAACTGCATATTTGAGCGGCGATTTTACGCAGATGGATATCATGATCGATGAAGTGCTCAAACATGTCAAATTGTTAGCAGAAAAGATCAAACCATATGAGATTCGCATTCTTGCATTTAAAGCAAGAAATCAACTCTTAGACGCAATAAGAACTGGTCAGGAAATATTGGCGCAATTGGGAGAGCACTTTCCAAAAAATCCGAAGCTCTACCATGTGATGTCAGACCTCGTGGCCACAAAATGGAAATTGAGGCAACATAACAATGAAAGTCTCGAGAAATTGCCATTGATGGTCAATGCGGACAAGATTGCAGCGATGCGTATCATGGCAGACATTGCATCTTCAAGTTACTGGGCTACTCCCACCCTATTTCCATTGGTGATATTCCGCATGGTAAAATTATCGCTTAGATACGGTAATACATCACTCTCAGCATTTGCATTTGCAACATATGGAGTGATCATGTGCGGTGTACTTGGCGCCATGAAATCGGGATATGAATTTGGAAAACTGGGATTGATTCTCCTAGAAAAATTCAATGCCAAAGAATGGAAAACTCAGATTTTCACTCCCATTTATGCATTGATTATCAATTGGAACGAGCATGTAAAAAACACATTGCGCCCTCTCAAAGAATCCTACCATATTGGATTAGAAACGGGAGCAATTGAATTTGCTTGCATAAATGCCAATATCTATTGCATTCATGCATATCTATGCGGCAAGCCGCTTGTAAAACACGAAGAAGAAACCCGGGCATTTAGCTTGGCTTTTGGTCAATTCAAACAAGAGACCAATTTCAATTACAACGAAGTCTATCATCAGGGTATGCTCAACTTCATGGGACTGGCCGCCAATCCATTGGTGTTGACCGGCACTGCATATGATGAGGAAAAGATGATGGCTCAAAACCGTGAGCGAAATGACAAAACGGGTACATTCTTTATTCATTTCAATAAGCTAATTCTATCCTATTATTTTGGGGCTTATGAGACTGCAAAATTCCATGCTGCAGAAGCAAGGGTCCTGCTAGAGGCTGTATTGGCCAAATTTGAAATACCCAATCACAATTTCTACGAAACACTTACGCTAATCGCCTTATATCCCAAACAGAAAGGCAAGGCTAAATTGAAAGCGCGTTTGCGAATATTTCTGAATATTAGACAAATGCGAATCTGGTCAAAAGATGCGCCTGAAAACTATTTGCACAAATACGATCTGATGCTCGCCGAATGGCAACGTATAAAAGGGGACAAGAATGCTGCTCAATTGAGTTATGATAGGGCAATCGCAGGGGCTTCAGCTAATGATTATATGCACGAAGAGGCGCTTGCTTATGAATTAGCAGCAAGATTTTATTTGACGCAGAAATCGGAAGATCTAAGCGAATTTTATTTCAAAAGCGCTTACAATGCGTATCGCGAATGGGGAGCTGTGGCTAAGCTTAGCAACCTGGAGCTGAATTATCCAAAATTTGTCTCCTCAATAAACAGATCTGCAGGACTTAGCCGCCAATCAACTGATACAAATAGCGTCACGACAGTATTTCATGGCAATGAATTGGACTTGCAAACTGTGCTCAAAGCATCAACTTCGATATCAGGAGAAATCGTGCTATCTAGGCTATTAAAAACGCTAATGCAGATCGTGATTGAAAATGCTGGGGCACAATATGGACTATTGCTGCTCGAAAACGATCAAAGCCTCTGGATTGAGGCCAAACTGACTGCCAATTCAAATGAACCTGAATTGCTGCAGCATATTCCAATGAACCAAAGTGGCTTGCTGCTCGAGTCCATTGCCACCTATGTGTTCCGAAGCGGTCAATCTGTAGTTGTCAATAATGCCACAACCGATGTCAGGTATATTCACGATGAATATGTACAGAGCAAATCTCCACAGTCCATTCTATGTCTACCCATCAATAATCAGGGCAAAAAGATAGGAGTGCTTTACCTCGAAAACAATGCCGTCAATGGGGCATTCACTCAGAATAGGATCGACCTTCTGTCCCTTCTGTCTGGTCAAATGGCAATCTCCATCGAAAATGCAAGGTTGTATGAAAATATAGAGCAAAAAGTACTAGCCAGAACCAATGAACTTGCATTGGAAAAACAAAAATCGGATGATTTGCTTTTGAATATCCTTCCGGCTGAAACTGCTGAAGAGTTAAAGCGCGAAGGACGCACAACGCCGAAGAAATATGAAAGTGTGACTGTTATGTTTACAGATTTTAAAGGATTCACTCAGTTGTCGGAAAAATTAAGTCCTGAGGAATTGGTTGCCGAAATCGATGGATTCTTTAGAGTATTTGACCGCATTATTGAAGATCATGGCGTCGAAAAAATCAAGACGATTGGCGACGCTTATATGTGCGTCGGTGGATTGCCTATGACTAATCAAACGCATGCAGAAGATGTAATTGCCGCAGCTTTTGATATTCAGGATTGGATGACCAAACACAAAGCTGAAAGATTGCAACAATCAAAGCCCTACTTTGAGATTCGCATTGGTATACACACTGGCCCTGTCGTAGCAGGAGTAGTTGGCTCCAAAAAATTTGCTTACGATATCTGGGGCGATACTGTCAATACAGCCAGTAGAATGGAGGCTGGCAGTGAAGCTGGCAAAGTCAATATTTCGGGCGATACCTATCAACTTATTCAGAGCACACACAGTTGTACCTATCGCGGCAAAATTCAGGCAAAAAACAAAGGTGAGATCGATATGTATTTTGTCGACTCCAGAGCATTCGTAGTTCCCGTTCCAATAGCTTAAATTTCAAAATCCCCTCAATGGATTCTAAACCATATATCGATGCAAATCAAGACACAGTAGTAGGCGACAAGACCATTCGCCAAATATGCCTAGAGTGTTGGGAAGAAGTTCGAATCGAGTATTCTAAAACAGGAAGCTTCTTTGGTCCGAAACTCAAAGGCATAAATCACTTACAAGTTGGCGATTCAAGTTTGATTGATAGCCCGCTGACCATTTTCATCGAAAAAATGCTTGCCCTGTACATCAGGTTTTCCGATGCCATGTACAAACTTAAAAGGAAACTATTTCCAAAAAAAATGCTATTGCACGGCAGCAAGAAGGATTGTCGACTGGTTGGCAATCTGACTTTTGCCGAAAGAGAAGATATACAAGTGCCCGTACATCATATGGAATTGATATTCTGGGGCAGAACTCGCCTAGGGCAATGGAAAATGCTCTCAGCAGGCTACTCAGATGAGGAGGGAAAATTCGATCTGCCATTTGACTTGAGGGCAGCATGTAGCTGGAGATTCAGAAAATTGATATTTGAAATCAATCAAATAAGTCATGTCTATTACGAGGAAGTAAATGCAAAGCCACACTTTGTAACTTTTCGTCAGATTCCTGTGCCTAAGGGCGATCTTATTGGAATGTCGTATAACCTCCGCAATATTCAACTATATCTGTGGGAATACCGAAGAGATATTCCACTGCCTCGCGTGATGATCAAAGATCACAATAAAGATGCACCTCAGTACTATTCTAAAGCTAGGGAAAATGCCATCAAAGCACAGTTTATCCCAATCGAATTGACTAAATTGAAGCACGCTGAAATCATAAAAGTCGATCCTGACAAACTCAGCATTGAGCTAATTCAGGCCGACTATCCCAAGAATCTCACAGTGGCTATTGAAGAAAAAATCCCTGGCTATACACGAAGCGATGACTGGTTCGCATTTCGATTTATGAATGGAATGAACAACGCCACATATTTGCCTGATCCCGCTGATCCAGATTTGTCTTGGATCTACATTTACGGTTCTTTGCAGTACAAGGTCAACGACCAGTATGCATTTCCATCTGTCGGGGTCCAATGTAAAATGTCGGACAAAGGAATTCCCATGCCGATTGCTATCGAACTGACTGGGCCCATTTCTGCCTGGGATAAGAATCCATATCAAAAACATCGATTTACCCCAGAGCAGCCCGATCAATGGCTTCATGCCAAGAGGGCGGTGCGAGTGAGCGCTGCTCTGAGTTCAGAACTAGACGATCATTTTGCTGGTACACATGTCAATACAGAACAATATGCTGTCGCTGCCTATCGCAATTTGCGATTGAGTCCTGTTGCAAATTTGTTATTTCCCCACCTCAAGGAAGTCGTATTGGTCAATAAGACCGCTGACGAAATCCTCATCGGACCAGGTTATATACCTTCAGCATCTGCTATGACTGCACATGGAATCGTCGACCGCTGCGTAGATGTCATGGGTGCTCTTAATTGGAAGGACTGGACTCCCATGAGGCCACTTTCTGATAATCACTACTACGCTTTAGCTGAAAATCTGTTTTGGGAAGTTGTGGGAGAATATGTTGATGAATTCTTTGTCGAGTATCAAGATCGAATCATCAAATATTGGCATGAAGTATATTGCTTTTCAGAAGACTTGGTCAACCACAGTGTTCCGGTGTTCCAAAGTAAGAGATTGAATGATGAAAATGATCCAGAACGAACAAGAGAGGCATACTATGCGGAGCGATATCGGTTCAACCCAAATCACCCTCGGCGTTCAGTTAAAGGACAATTGCGGGCCGTTTCACCAATCACTGAAAATAAGATATACGACCCAGCATCAGATGACTGGAATCAACTCAAACATGCCTGCAAGTATGCTATTATGATCGCCACCTTCATGCATACTTGGGTCAATGAACACCAGTACGAAGATATTGGGGAAGTCAAATACAGTAGTCTCGGCCTGAGATTTGGTGAAAAGCCAGAAGGAATAATCTTGCCTGAAAGTGACACAAGCATATCTCCAGATCTATTGAGATCAACTCAAATGATGTGGTTTAGCAACCTTTTGTCACGGACCGAATTTGGTTTCATTACGCGCGATGAAGAGGGTGACATCAATCCCCTGTTCAAAGCCAGGTTGATGGAGCACAAAGAGGTTTTTCTGAAATATGGGATCCGGGTGGAAGACATTGAATCTCGAACTAATATTTGACTTGCATCAGCATCAAAATACGATCTAAATGGAAACAGCAAGCCCAAACAGGGCAATCCATACCGAAAAAACAGAAAGGAATAAGTTCTTTGGAACCTGGCTAGGTGAAAAAAGAGACTTATTAGTATTATGGCTTACAGCCAAACTAACCGGGGTGATGATCGCCTTGATGTATAGCGTAAAACGCAAAAAGCGGATGTCGCACGACAATGGAATCAGCGGGATCGGAACAGTTCATATGGTCGAAAATCAGTCATTTCCCCCACACGAATTCTTTGCCCCTGGTAAATCATATCCCATTCGCATCCGACATGCGAGCGCTACATTTCTTGATGATGCTATGAACTGTATAAGGAGTATGTCCGTCAAATTTTCGCACGAAGAGTTCAGAAGTCCTTTCGACCTTGAGATGAATACTGGTCCGATAGGACTATTTTGGTCTGCCGCCAGCTTTTTGCAGTTTGCAGCCTTGAGGAAACAGGATTATGGCATCGAGTACAAAGATTATTATCGCAAATATCCAGAAGGACTGGTAGGAGCTCAGGTTTCGCTTCGGCGCAACCCCTTTTCGTTCACGAACCTTCAATTCTATTGCCAGACACCATTTCTATATAAGGGAACAGATGGCCTTAAGAGATATGCCAAGTACAGGGTAATCCCATTTGATGATGAGCCAGAGACAGGTATTCAAACTGATATGAGCGAATGGGACACTTGCAATCAGCGTATTCTTCCCGATGAAGCACGTGGACGCAACTACCTCAAATATGAATATGTGGATCGTATCAATCAATATGGGGCCAAATACCGATTCCAGTTGCAAGTACATCCATCATCTGAGCCCGATGACCCTGAAGTGTTCAATTGCATGAAACTCTGGGACGAACATCTCTATCCCTGGAATGACCTGGGGATCATCCATATTACAAAGGTCTTGAGCTGGGAAGATAGCTGCCGCAGTAGCTTTTCTGTGGGCAATATGCCCAAAACACTTGGGATTCTGCCAGCTAAATCACTTTACGATTATAACTCATTGAACTATCTCAGGATGCATGCGGAAGTGGCCAGGAAATGGCGCTTATTTCGCTATAAGTTTGGAGGCCCTCCGCCCCCAGTACCTGACAATGACAACAGAAATCAAGGAGATTGGGAACAACCATCGTGATTGGCTTGTTATGTAAGTGGTTTTAATCACTACATGCATATGATATGCCAGCAGAATCCATTAACTTGGAGGCATAATTGCAATAGACTTATAGCTTTGATTGAATAATTCCCTGTGCCAGAAACTTTTACAGAAATAGATTGGTCAAATGTCTTGAAGGACCGCAGCGAAGCGGGCTTCAAATCGTTATATAATGCATACTCAGGTGCGTTATATGGAATTATACATAGGATAGTTCAATCTGTGGAAGCATCAAATGATGTGCTGCAAGAAACTTTTATCAAGATTTGGAAAAACTCTGAATCCTACAATTCTAGCAAGGGGACACTGTTTACATGGATGTTGAACATTGCGAGAAACTCCGCAATCGACCACACTAGATCGAAAGGTTACCGCAACCAAAACCAAAACCAGATTGACAACGTAGTTATAGAGAATTACGGCAAGGTAGAGATACCTATAGATCAAATCGGGATGAAAGATCACATTGCGCTGTTAAAGCCCGAATTGCAACAAATTTTGGAAATTTTGTATTTCCAGGGTTACACACATGAAGAAGCTTCAGAGGCACTTCAGTTGCCACTAGGGACTGTGAAAACAAGGGCCCGAACAGCAATTTTACAACTGAGAACGATTTTACAGCCCTAAAAGTGAACAAACAGGCATACATATCATCTGGAATATTGGAAGAATTCGCAATGGGAATGCTTTCAGCTACTGAAGCCAAAGAAGTGGCCGATAATGTAGCGAAATACCCTGAACTAGCTTCTGAGCTTGCTTCCATTAATGAATCCCTTACATACTTTGTTCAATCTGTAGCAAAGACACCACCGCAAGGTCTTGAAGATAAGATTTGGACAGCTATACAGGCAGAGCCTATCAGCGAATCTAAACCAATCGTCAAACAGCTAGAACCTAAGATGTTGAAAGGAGGTTGGATCATCCAACCTTGGCTAGCAGCAGCTTCCATCATGTTTATGGTACTAAGTTCCGCGCTTTCCGCCTACTACTACTTCAAATACACAGATAGCAATGAGGCCCTCGTAGCCATGCAGAGTGAAAAAGATCAAATGGCAAGTGACTTTGAAGCACAGCAAGCATCGTATGACCTTTTGCAACATGACTTACAAGTAGTGACCAAACCAAGCACCAAAATGGTTGTCATGCAAGGTCTTCCGGAATTTCCTGACGCAAAAGCCACTATTTTCTGGGACCAAGCTAGTAGCACGGTCATGTTGAAGGTCAACCAATTGCCAAAAGTACCGACTGGTAAGCAGTATCAACTCTGGGCCATTGTCGATGGCAAAGCAATCGACGCAGGAGTATTCGATTTGCCAGAGTCCTCCGACACAATGATCAAAATGAAGGAATTTGCCACTGCATCAGCATTTGCAATCACCCTCGAAGACAAAGGTGGCAAACCCAAAGCAGAAGGTGCTATGTATGTGCTAGGCTCGATCTAATTGCTTGAATCTCTGCCTTTTTCCTCTCTTCTCGACCTCTTACCTCAATCAATATTGCAGCGCTTTCACCGAAAGCTTTGTATATTTGCATAATGTGTTGATAAAATCAATCTATTAGTTGATTTTCAGGCACATACCCACTGTACTATTTTATAATATGATAGTACATTTGGGATAACTAATGCAAATATTACAAATGAAGACAGTTTTTACACCGCTCTTCTTTTTACTCCTTGGAATGCAGGTCCATGCGCAAACCATGACGGATGGTCTTTTGTTACCCAAAAAGGTCCTATGTACGGGCTTAGCATATGGCCATGATTCTTGGAACGAATACTGGGAGGGAGGCCTAAAACGAACGAATGGTAATATTGGTACAGTCACAACGCAAAGCGTTGGCCTTGAAGGTGCATATGGTCTTGACGATAAAGTAAATATCCTTTACGGATTGCCCTACGTGTGGACCCAAGCAAGTGCGGGAACATTGGCAGGTCAATCAGATTTCCAAGATCTTACACTTGCGCTTAAATATCTCGCGCTTGATCAGGCCATTGGCACTAGCGCCATTCGGCTGCATGCCTTACTTGCCGGCTCATTTCCCATCACAGATTACACCCCAGATTTTCTCCCAATGTCAATCGGTATGGGTTCAAAGAATCTGTCGCTAAGAGGCATCTTCAGTTTAGACTTAAAGCATGGATTTTATACAGACCTGAGCGCCGCCTATATCTGGAGAAGCAATGTCGAAATCGACAGAACAAGTTACTTCTATGATGGTAAATTGATCAACAGCAATCAAGTTGATATTGCTAATAGATCTGACTTTCATTTAGCAGTAGGATATCGCAATGACAAATTGCAGGCAAATATATTCTACAATCCATCATTCACCCTTGGTGGAGATGACATACGACGTCAGGACATGCCATTTGTGGCAAATAATTTGGATATGCAGAGAGTTGGAGCTCTTTGTAGATACCATTTCACAAGAAATTTTACCGGCTGGGAGATCAATGCCAGCGCAAGTTATGTAGTTGCCGGCAGGAATGTTGGACAATCAACTGCCTTCATGTTAGGACTATTTTACGCTTTTGCGATTTAAGAAACTCTCATTTTTCAACTTTCAAGTTATCAAAATGAAAAATATATTCCTTTTATTGGCGCTCGCAAGCTTCAATTTTTTTGCTTGCCAAGAAGAAATTAGTGTCACTGAACAATTGCCTCATTTTCAAGCGGTAGCTAAGGATGAGAACGCCGGTGATTGGACACCGATCCTACCCATCACAGTGTATCTTATTGCTCCGGATGATGTGCAATCAGTCGCTTATCAAGCTGAACTGGCCTCGATCAAACAAATGCAGGCAAATCTTACAGTAGAACAGAGGGAAATCATAAAGTTTTGGGATGGAGGTGGAAGCCTTCGCTGGAATCAGATTTTACGCGAACTAGTGGCAAAAAATAATTTGCCTCCGGCTCCAAATGCTGACAACACTTATCCAGCGCCTGATGCAAACAATCCTTTCAACTATCCTATTTTCCCTTTTGCTAATCCACCTTATACCTGCAGATCATTTAGTTATTTCTGCGCAGCACAGTATGAAGCTCTACAAAAAGCATGGCATTTCAAGTTTTTGTACAATAGAGCTAGTCCGGCCATGAACGACAGCGGTATTGAAGCTCTTATGGGTAATACAAACCTGCCTTCCTATCCATCGGAAGAGGGAGTGATGGCATCAGTAGCGGAAAAAGCATTGAAATTGCTGTTTCCCGCCGATTCTGCTAAGATCTACCAATATGCTACAGACCAACGCAATGCGGCGATCTGGAGTGGTAAAGCAAGTCCTAGCGACGTGGCTGCAGGCAATTCAATTGGCAACGCGGTATGCGCCGAGTTCATAAGTCGTGCAAAAACTGACGGAATGAAAACTGCGGGAGGCAACCCGACATTATGGCAAGCCCTTGCCGACTCTTCAATCGCAAAAGGGCAAATACCTTGGACCAGTCTAGAATCTCCTGCGAGGCCTCCGATGTTGCCATTCTATGGGGGAATTAAGTGTTGGTTTATGACAAGCGATCAAATGTTCGCAGTTAGACCTGCTCCACCATATCCAACCAATTCACCTGAAATGGCTGCTCAAGTTGCAGAGGTAAAAAAATATGCAAAAGAGATTACCCGCGAACGCCTTGCAATTGTACACAAATGGGCTGATGGCGTTGGTACATACACTCCTCCTGGCCACTGGAATGACATCGCTGCAGAATATCTGATCGATGCAGCATGGAGCGAAGTACGCACCGCAAGGGCTTTGGCATATCTAAACATTGCGATACACGATGCCGGAGTGGCATGTTGGGAAACGAAATTCTATTATTTCAATCCAAGACCGACTAACATGGATGCGGAAATCAAGACCTCGACCGGCATACCGAACTTTCCTGCCTATACCTCGGGTCATTCGACTTTCTCCGCTGCAGGCGCCAACGTATTGGGTTATTTGTTTCCAACGCAAGCTGCCTATTTCGATAATGAGGCTTTACAAGCTTCCAACTCAAGATTATATGGTGGAATCCATTATCGCCAGGATTGCGTCGAAGGATTAGAACACGGTAAGCGTGTGAGCAATTTCACAATAGATTTTGCCAAGGCAGACGGTGCTAATTGATCTTTTCTGAATGTTTGTTTAAATATCAATGTGGATGAAGCGTTTTCTTTTCTTAATACCCTTTTTAGCGCTAGCCTTCATGGGAAAAGGCCAAACGGCTTTGGATCCCGCTGCCATGGGAATTCATTCCACGCAAAAAGGTAAATTCTTTATTTACTGGGGCTGGAATAGGGGATTCTTTACGAAGTCTGATATGCATTTTACAGGTAAGGACTACGACTTTACACTTGAAAAAGTAAAGGCTCGCGATCGCCAATCTGACTTCTCCGCCAACACCTATCTGAATCCGAAAAATCTTACCATTCCCCAAACCAATTTTCGGATGGGATATTTTTTCAAAGACCATTATGCATTGACATTTGGATTTGACCACATGAAATATGTGATGGTGGCTCGTCAGCAAGTTAAAATTGACGGATACATCGAAAATTCGGACACTCCTTACGATAAGGTTTACGAGCACGAAAACTTCCAGATTAACCCTTCATTTCTACAATATGAGCACACCGATGGGCTCAATTATGTCAATTTTGAGCTGCTGCGCAGAAATGAATTGTTTCATTGGAATTACAAGGAAACACCAATCGTGGCGATGAACTATGGAGAGTCCATAGGTGCAGGTTTCCTGATGCCGCGTACAGACGCCACATTATTGCGCCGCGAGCGACACAACAAGTTTCATGTATCTGGCTACGGATTGTCGACCTCATTGTCCCTAAATCTGACCTTCCTCAATCATATCTTTATTCAATCCGAATTAAAAGGTGGATTTATCCATATGCCCGATGTCAAGACTACTGCTAGTCTCGATGACAAGGCGAGCCAATATTTTTTCTTCCTGCAGCCAAATGTAAGTGTAGGTGGAGTCTTTCGCTTACATAAATGAAATGGATCACCTCCGACGATCTTGTCGAAAGCTATTCGAAGCTGAGGCAAAGAG
>JBDSUZ010000174.1:0-14981 GCA_039927395.1 Saprospiraceae bacterium
AATCCGAGTGTGCCATCGCTGCCCGTGCCTGATAGCACCACACCTACTGCAAACTCTTTGTGTACATCGGCAAGAGATGTAAAGAAAACATCAATGGAGAGATTGAGAATTTTCTTCTCGCGTGCAACTAACTTGAGCACGCCATCTGTTGAAAAAAGCATTTTGTTTGAGGGAATAATGTAGATATGATCAGGCGCAAGCGGTATATCATCGATAATTTCCAGCACCGGAATATTTGTTACCCGCTGTAAAATCTCCGGCAAAAAACTCTCATGCGATGGGTCAAGATGCTGCACAAGCACATACGCCATTCCTGAACTTTCGGGTATCGCTTTGAGCAATCGCTTGAAAGCATCAAGCCCTCCGGCACTTGCGCCAATGCCTACAATGGGAAAGTTCTGCACTGTGGCAGACGGTTGGGTCTTATTTTTTTTGAAGGTTGCCATTAATAAAGATAGTCATTGTTGCCTTGCCTTTCTATACCTGCAATTGACAGCTTTGAAGCTTTTTTCGTATCTTTTGGCTTAGTGGAGCTGTGGTCTTGCACCAATGGGGGAATAAGTCCGGTGATCGCTCCGGTGTGGAGTGCTTACAGTTGTTCTACTGCATTCATCGCTTTTATTAATTCTTCAGGCAATGGATAAATATCTGATAATTTGGTGAGGAAATAATCGGCTCCAAGTTCTTTGCTTACCTTAATATCTACTTTATATTCTGAAGTGCTGTAGATGATGACCGGAATATTTTTTAACTTCTCATCGTTCTTCAATTCCTTCAAGCATTCACGTCCACCCATCTTCGGCATGTTCAAATCTAGGAAAATAAAATCGGGCAATTGTTTTGCCTTTCGCAATTGTTTAAGTGCATCCGCACCATTTTCTGCTTCGACAATTTCGTATGATGGATTATTTTTACGAATGGCACTGCAGAAAAACCCTCGGTCGTCTTTATCATCATCCACTATCATCAATATCTTCCGCGTACTCATTTTACTCTGCAATTTAGGATGATGAAGTTAAGAAAATAAGGATCAAAATTATTATTAGTTTACCGTGCGAAGGTCCATGTGGCCTTTTCTCTATTTTTTTGTCCCATATTCTTATGCAATCGGAACTCAATACGGTTCGCTCAAGTTGCAACAAAGACCCGCCGCGCTTGACATTGGCCTGATTTCGAAACACTTTTTCTTACAAAAGGTTCCGCTGTTCCAAAATGCAAAGAAGGTTAGTACCTATTTCCAATGGTTTTTGTGGGCAAGGATTTATCTATTGTAGCAAGCTCGATTTTGCTTAAATCCACATTATACGCGCCCAAATTTTCTTCAAGTCGTTGAATGTTTCTTGTGCCTGGTATGGTCACTATTTCGTCATTTTGACTAAGAATCCATGCAAGAGCAACTTGTGCATTGGAGACACCCCTGATCTTCGCTATTTGATCGACCACCTCAACAAACTTTAGATTTTCTGCTATTGCGTCGTCAGTAAAACGAGGATTATTGAGTCTAAAATCACCTTTTTCGAAATCTTCCCGATTCTTAATTGCTCCTGTCAAAAAGCCGCGCCCCAAAGGGCTATATGCTACAAACGTAATACCGAGTTCTTTACATACTTCAAAGATCTCCTGTTCAGGTTCGCGACTCCATAAGGAATATTCTGATTGTAGGGCTGATATAGGATGTACTGCATGAGCTCTGCGAATTGTCTCTGCATCAACTTCGCAAAGGCCGAGATGCTTTACTTTGCCTTGATTTACCAAGTCAGACATAGCACCGACAATTTCTTCTATCGCTACTTTGGGATCTTGTCTGTGCATATAATACAGGTCAATTGTTTCAACACCTAAATTCTGTAGACTTTGGTCGCAAGCTTGCCTAATATATTCTGGCTTGCCATTAAGCCCCAGAAATTCGCCATTTGGTCCGCGCATAACGGCAAATTTGGTAGCTATAATCAAGCTCTCCCATCGACCTTCAAATGCTTTTCCTAATAATTGCTCATTTGCCCCCCAACCATACATATCGGCTGTATCGAAAAAATTGACTCCTAAGTCAATTGCCTTATGCAGCGTATTAAGCGATTCTTGTTGATCGAATGAACCATAGAATTCTGACATTCCCATACAACCTAGCCCAATTCGATTGATGCTGAGTGTACTATGGCCTAATGTTGTTGTTTTATTCATCTCGCTCCTGTATTAAAGTATGAAAAGCAAATTTAGGGATTATTAGTCAAGATAGGCAAGCATCATCAGACAGGATAGATTTCAAATTATCGTCCTACCTAATTCATCTTATTCGGTATTTGATCCATCGCCCGTTCAGCAATTGCTGTGATGGATAGGGAGGGATTCACTCCTGGATTTGCAGATATCATGGAGCCATCAATAATGTATAGATTTTGATAGCCAAATACTTTATTGTCTTTATCGATCACACCTTCAGATGCATTCGCACCCATTACTGCTCCGCCAAGTATATGAGCAGTTGAGGGAATACCTGCAAATGTTTCTAAGGCAAAAGAAGTACTGACACCATTCACGGCTTTACTGTATTCCTCGATCAATTTGACCGACTCCGGTATAAATGGTGTTGGTTTTTTACCAGTACTAACTGTTGAACTCATGAAACCAAAAATATTCCTCTTGAATCTTAGTGTGCTATCAAGCGTTTGCATGAATAGCAATACCACTGTCTTTTTGGCCCAGCTATTTACAAAGTAGATCTTAAAATATTTGATGGGAAATCTTAATAAGGCCCAAACAACCTTTGCCAATCGAGTGATAATATTGTTGCCCGTCACATAGGGTAGATGTAGCAGCTTCCATGCATCGGAGCCCTCAGCGTATCTGCATATTTCCAAATGACTATTATCATCTGTATCTAGAATACTTCCTATTGCCACGCCTTTCGAAAAATTCTTGTCTTTGTCAAGACTGGAAACACTCACCAGGGTTTCATTATTAGTTCTGATGTCTTGACCCAATCTATCAGATAAATTAGGCAATGAAGTAGTCTTTAACTTGAGCAATAGTTTAATTGTACCCAACACACCTCCTGAAAATATAACGCCTTTACTTTTTATTTTCGTTCTCGTATTAAAGAATTTCGTACTCGTCTTTAGCGCTACTTCATATCCAGCTCCATCGTCGAAATTTATTGGTCGTACATCGTAGACCTCATGTTCAGCTAATATTTCCCCGCCGTATTTTTGCGCTAAATACAAATAGTTTTTGTCCAGAGTATTTTTGGAATTATTTCTACAGCCAGTCATGCAGGCACCGCAATAATTGCAGCCTGTTCTTTCGGGACCCATGCCTTCAAAATATGGGTCATCTTTGGTGACATTTTCTTCTCCGAAATAGACAGAGACATTGGTGGCGTCAAATTTATCTTCCATACCTAGTTTCTGAGCTACTTTTTGTAGCCCAATATCGCCGTCAAATAATTTTGGAGTTTTGGCGGCGCCAAGCATTCGTAAGGCTTCCTGATAGTATGGAGCGAGTTCTGTTTCCCAGTCCTTGAGTTTGCTCCAACTACCGGTTTTAAAAAATGCAGATTTAGGAATTGGTAGCGTATTGGCATATACCAAAGATCCCCCACCGACTCCAGTTCCAGAAAGTACCGCGACATGCCTGAAGATGGTTAATTTCATGATGCCATAGAAGCGTAGGGCTGGCATCCAAAGCCATTTTCTAAAATTCCAATTTGTCTTAGGAAAATCCTTAGCCTCATACCATTTTCCTTTTTCAACGACAAGGACCTTATAGCCTTTTTGCGATAGCCTTAGGGCACTAACCGAGCCGCCGAAGCCACTTCCTATGATGACAAAGTCGTATTCCATTTTTTGGCTGTTAACTGCTTGTGAGTTCATTGTATAGCTAGCCAGTTTTTCACAGCATTCCTGTATTTGCTCAGCGCTTCATCTAACTGCAACGAATCTCCATTGCTCCGTTTTGCAGGTGTCATTTATAAAACCTCTTGCAGATTGGAAACGGCATTAACTATTCTGACTTATGAGCTTCCATATCTATTTCAATCAATTGACCTGGTAGCGCCAAACCCTTAATTTCAAGCCAAGTACCTGTCGGGAATTGCTTTTTATAAATCGAATTGCGGAATGCTGAAATATTGATGAATTCGGCCATATTGGTAGTGAATACGTTTTCCACCACTACATCGTCAAAAGTAAAGCCGTAATGTGTCAAGATCTTTTCTAAGTCGCTATAACAGTTCTTCATTTGTTGTTCCATATTACCAGCAGCAGTTAGATTTCCCTTGTCATCCATACTCACTGCTCCAGATATCTTAAGGTCGTCACCAATTCTAACAGCATGGGAGTAGCCATATGATTTTTCAAGTTCAGGACGTAGTAGATAATACTCTGGTGTTTCAATTTTTACTATTGTTTCTTTAACTTCTATTTGTTGTTTACAACTTTGAATTGTAATGGCTAAAATTAAGAGTGTCGACAAAATTGTCATTTTGACTGCTGTTGTGAATTTGTTCATCATTATGTTTTGTTTATAGTTGCCTACTCTGTTTAGTTTTCGGCTTCCCCGGTTTTTTATTGGCAGATTTGTTTGGAATGCTTTGTAGCAACGGTGCTAAGGTTCCAAAGTTCCACAATGAAGTTACGAAAATAGCAGTTGCGGGGATAGAGTGGCCGATAGATACCTGAATTGGGCGTCAGCGCCTGGAGATTCGTTTATGCCTTCTCGATTCACTTTACTCAATCCTAACCCTCCACAGAGACCTTTCTGGAATTGTGGTGTTTTGAACTCTACAACAGTTAAATGCTGTTTTACTCTAGTTTGTAGAGCTTTGTTTTCAAGACCATGATCTCATCAAGTTGTGCATCAACCTGGAACTTCTCAAGTCCGCTTAAGACTCTAGGGGCATCGCCTATCAATGAATAGTGCATCATTTGGTTGACGAGCAACTGCACATCTTCAGTCACCAAATGTTCAATACTTGCAAGGGGAGGAGGCAACGGGCTCCGTTTTCCAGTTACGATTCCTTTTAGTAATTGTAAAAACGAGGTAGACAAATACCGCGCTTCTTCATTTGTATCCGCAGCAATTAGATTGACGCAAGGCATCACGTAAGGTTAATCTAAGTATTGTGACGCTTGAAACGGCCTTCAAAGTTATGTCCCGCACTTTTGCAAAGCAATTCTTGTTGCAGAAGAGAATCTAGTGCTCTTGCTTTTATCTCCTACGACTGACACTTTAGTTTATCTTAATCATGTAAGACATAATGCTAATTGTATAAGACCTAGGCGACTTGCTCTTCATAACTTTGACAATAGATTCTAGTTGATAAACTTAGAAATCTACCAAAAAATATGACAACTACAAGTTTGTGTAAAAACTTTAACCCCAAAGAAATGACAAATTTGAACCTAATCGAAATCTTAAATAAACTAGTTGCAGTCCACAATGACAGGATTGAAGGATATGCTAGTGCTTCTATTGAGACTGAAGAGCATGCCATGCTTGACTGTTTTAATGACTTGATCAAAACTAGTAGGGTCTGTAAAATGGAGCTTACCGATAAGATTAATAGGTTGGGTGGAAAAGTGGAGCCTAAGCATGTGAGAAAAGGCAATTTCATGTGTATGTTGAACTACAAGTATGCTGCTCACAAGCAAGTTAATCGACGAGATATTGTGGAATCTTGCAATTACGGTGAGAGTGTATCCAAATACAAATATGAGAATTTATTTAATGCAAATCAGCGCAACCTCATTTTGGAATATAGCACAATGATCAAATTACATCTGGGTCAGTTAGAGCTTGATCAAAGTAGACTGATGCAATTGAGAAATGGAATGGCGCAAACGGCCTGATCTATTGTTAGTTGTCGAATATTCCGAATCCCAAAGAAGGTCACATTACATGAGCAATAAAGAAATCGAGAAATTTCATTCATTTTATTCGGATCATAAGTGTATGCTTTATGGCATCATACATGAAATCACTCGGTCGCGAGAGGAAAGAAATGAATTGTTTACTAGCACATTCGTGGAGGCTTATCGACTCAAGTTACCAGCTCTGGAATATCCATCTTCCAAGATTTCGCTTATTAGGCTACTTGTGAAGATTGTATGTGGCAATCATAAACAGAATGAGCAAGATCGCGACAGGCATAAACAGCTGTTTGCCAGCTCTCCATTTTTACGAAATCTGATAGAGGTTGAAATGCGAGATTACGAGATGTATACAGGCTGCGATTTTGCACGCACGCAAGCTCACAGAGATCTAAGGGATGATTTCATTTTGTTAAGGAAGATGAGAACTGCCAAATGTGCATAGTCAAGCTTTGTTGAGTCGATTTCTGATATTGGAGGAGCCCCAACACTATTTAATCGCAGTTTCTCCTGCGGACTTAAAGAAGAAACATTGTCTTCGTGTTTTGTTACTTGCATTGTTGTTTACTCACCTGTTTCAATATGAGGTGCATCAACTGGCTTTGATTGTGGCGAGCCAAATTCTCTAAGATAGATGGATAGAAATATTATTGCAAATATTGACATAAATTCACTTTGCCAGTTTTGAAATGATTCGAACCAAAATCTGCTATTAGTGCGATAGGTGGCTAAATCCTCCGTTGCCTTTCCTTCCAAAGATTGAACCTCGTTAAAATCTCTATAACTGCCATAAAAGTGTAGCAAGAATGAAAAGATAAATAGGATCAAAAGTGAAATTGATAATGAATGTTTATAGAGAGTTAGAATAAAGCCTCCTTTTTTTACTGGCCATGGTGAGCCTTTGTGATACTTCGGTTGTCGATCCACTTCCTCTTTTACTCCTAACTTTTTTGATTCGGAAGAACCGACCTGTCTTAGAGATACAGTAAACAAAACAAAGATGGCCATTTGCAGAAATTCACTTTCCCAGTTTTCAAATGTTGCCTGTAAAAAGTGTCCACTACTTAGGTATTGAGATAGCGCCGAAGAGGCTTGGTGATGGTCGGTTAAGAAATTATTGTACTCCTGCCATCCCGTATAAATTTGGCCGATTAATGAAATAGCGAATAAAAGAATAAAAACAATGCTTAGACTGTTTTTATAGATGAACGAATATTTTTTTGTGCTCATGATAGTTAAGTTTTTCATTTTCTTCCGGCCAATCAAATCTAGACCACCTTCATTCTAATCGTCGGTTGTATTAGATTGTAGTAATTTGCAAGTAAGTGCGCTAAAGATTCCAAATACAGTATGCGCAATTATTAATTGCTCATAATATTGTTTTCGATTTTTTGGAGGCGGTGCAGGATGCAATTTGAACATACAATGCCATCCCACCACGCCAACGACCCCACTTAAGGTTCCCAATATCGCTCCCGAACTGACAGATGGTTTTATCTTCATGACGGCCCAGGTCTTAGTATAGATTGCAACAAATAATACTCCAATGGCGTAATGGGCAGTCCAACCGGCTATATCAGCTTGTGTGCCTGTATAGCTTTTAGGAAGCCTTTTGACAAGTTGACTCACGAGTTCGGGTTCTAAAAAGTTCTTATTTTTGCTTTGGGAAATTATATAACTGAATAGGGTCATAGCTGAGGTTCCTATGATCGCCGATGAAAGTATTTTGATAAGTCCCATACTACTTATTACTTTACAAAGAAGCAGGTATTGTGCATTAGATCGTTTATATTAGTTCAGGATTACTTTGTATTTTTAACATATTTCGTCAAATTGTACTTACTTCGAAGCAGATAAAGCAATATCTTTATAAACAGTGTAAGCTTTTGTAAACTCTTCGCCGCAGAGGACAATCAGTCCTTTAGGACGTCCGCAATATTATCAGTACAAGCAAGCCAACTGCAGCATCACCTGCAGCTGGCTTGACTTTGCGTCATGATAAGTCCTATTGTAGATTTTCCTAGTGCAAATAGGACAGAAGTTATAAACGCGCCAAGTAAGATGACACTCCATTTTACACAACGGTTCATTATCTTTTGAGATATAGGACAAGAGCTCCGCTTAATAAAAGCAAATATCATAAACGTCTAGTAGTTCTCGTAAAATAACTACTACCTCCAATTTTAGTCTAAAAATTATTCAATTCGAATCGATATCGATTATTAATCTTTTGACTGTTTTATCTTGTCAAGATCATTCTTTAAATGCTGTTCTTTCGTTTTGACTTTATCAACTGTTTCTTCTACATCAGCTTTAGCAGACATGAATTGATCCGTTTTCTTATTAATAAAATCAATAATATTTGATTTTAGTTCATCCCCCAATCCCAGACCTTTGTCTACGATTTTTTTTCGTGTGTTTTTTCCTTTTGCGGGGGCGAATAGAATACCAATTACTGCACCTGTGGCGGCGCCAGCAATTACAGATAGCAGAAAATTTCTTAAGCGCATGATCAATTTTTTAAGTGTTGCGAAGATTATTTGTTAGATTGGCCTTTTGCCTTGAATAATTCTTATTACAATAGCTATCACAGCTATTATTAATAGTACGTGAATGATTGATCCAGCACTGTAGGCGAAGAAGCCGATTGCCCAACCAATGATTAGAATTACCGCGATGATGTATAGGATATTTCCCATGTTTTGTTTTGTTTTTAATTCTTGAAATGAATGAAGATTTATCAGGAGAGAAAATCTTACGGGATTTTATGCTCTCTTGCCTATATTGAACGTTTGCAACTAGACAAAGGTTCTTGTCTGGCGATTGAAATGTGATTGTTTTTTCTGCAGTTGCTTATTGATCTTCGTCAGAAGCGTCGACGTTGATTGAATCTGAGATTTCAGACAATTTAACATCTGCTGCCTTCTCTTCGTTGAGGGTTTCTTCAAGTAGAGATACTGCTTCATCCTCGCCTAAAATTCGTGCGAACGAGGCAAGTGTTCCATAAGTGGCGATTTCATAGTGCTCTACTTTCTGTCCCGCGGAAATAATACCTGCATCACGCACTACGCCTGATTCTGTTGCTTCCATTATTTCCTCCGCTTCTTTGGTAAGGCCGGCCATTGCTTCGCATTTTTTAGCCACCGCTTTTTCTCCTATTGAAGAAAAGACTTCTTCCAAGCGGGTCACTTGCTTTTTAGTCTCTTCCAAATGACTTGTTAGCGCCTCTACCAGTTCAGGTGAACTTGCATTCTTGATCATCTTTGGTATTGCCTTTGTCAATTCCTTTTCCGCCCAATAGATATCTTTTAGTTCATCGATGAATAGATCGCGAAGCCCCTGAGCTGCATCTGATTTTGCTTTTACTCCTTTGGAACTAGTTCCTTGAGCTGCTTTTGATTCTGTATTTTTCATTTCAGTATGATTAATGGTTAAAATTCTTGTCACAAAGAAACATGGCTTTACCTCTACCCTTGTTATATCAGTTAAGGGATCTCTTATATGATTTGCATATGATAACAAATCAAATTTGACTACGTTTAGGCAAGTTCTTTTATACTGCATTCTAAACCATCATCTGGTATACTACTTGTTATAATCGATGCGAACATTTGAATCATTGAAATCATTTTGTTGTTCTTGGTATCCCAGTAGAACAAGAAGCGTATCTCTTTCTGAATAGTCTTCGTACCGAATTTGAAGAACTTGGAAGCTATGACGTAGCATTAGTTAGTGACTGCACTTGCTCTTGTAAACTAATTTCTAAGTAGAAGATTTTAAAGTTCGAAATGGGTGAAAATCTAAGAAGATTGTGATTTTGGGCCCATGAAACTATTATCAAGTGTTTTCCGATAAGAATAGGGTGAAGGTGGATCCAATCCCGGATTGACCAGTTGCTGTAATAGTACCATTGTGCTTCTGAATGATTTTCTTGCAAATAGTAAGTCCTATCCCTGTTCCTGTATATTCTGTCTTACCATGCAATCGCTGGAAGGGCTCAAATATTTTGTTTTCGTATTGCTGTTCAAATCCAATTCCATTATCATTGATGGTAATTTTCCAAGTCGCTGCCTCATGCCCAACTTCTTTTGCAATTTCATTATTGATTAGATGTTCTACTATTATTTTGATATGCGGCGGCACATTGGGTTTTGAATATTTAAGGGAGTTACTAATCAAGTTTAAAAATAATTGGTGCATCTGAACGGGAACAGCGTTAATTGTAGGCAGCAGTTGTGATTCAATTACCGCATTTTGTTTAGTTATTGATTCATTTAGAATAATTAGTACTTCATCAAGTATTTGGTTTAGATCAGTTTTTTCAAAGACCGATTCAGAATGACTTGAGCTTGAGAAGCTAAGAAGAGATTCAATTAAATTTTGCATTCGCTTAGCGGCTGCAATGATACGATTGAAATAGTCTTTGGTAGTCTCGGATAGATTTTCGCCATCCTTCTCAGTGATGCGTTTGGCAAATCCCTGAATCTTCCTTAAAGGTTCTTGTAGGTCATGACTAGCTACATAACTAAAAGAGGCAAGTTCTGAATTGGCATTTTCAAGTTCAGTATTTTTTGCTTTTAAGTCTCTTGAAGCCATCACATCTTTGCTAACATCCTGCACTGTGCCTACCAATAGACGACTGTTTTCGACGTTTATGAATCTACCGCTCGAGCGAAAATGTTTTATAGTGCCCAGCTTAGTGACGATCCGGTAGGGCGTTTCTATCAATTCTCCCGTTTCGCTGGTTTGTTCTCCGTTGCTAATTACCTGTTGCAAATCGTCTGGGTGTATGAATGACAGAAATTTTTCCATTGTTGGAACAAATTCTTGAGGCTTACAATCTAGTAAGCGAAATAGGCTATCAGAATATTCAAGCTCGCCAGTTGTTGTATTCCATCGGTAGGTCCCGAAATTGGAGATGCTTTCGGCAAGTTCAAATGTTTGATTCTGTAGTTCTAATTCAGCAGTTCTTTCTTTTACTTTTAGTTCTAATTCTTCAGTAGAGCTCTTTTGCTCAGTAATATCGGTGTTAGTTCCTATCCAGCGCTCAATTTTACCTTGTGCATCTATCACAGGATAAGCTCGAGTGAGAAACCAACGAAATTCACCATCATATCTTCGTAGTGGAAAGGTCAGCTCAAATGGTTCGGCTTTTGACCATAACACTTTCATAAGTTCTAATATATTTGCAATATGATCGGGATGGTGAGTTTTTTGCCATCCCCAACCCTGCATTTCTTCCAACGTAGTTCCTGTATAGTCAAACCATCGTTGATTATACCAGTATATCCAGCCCTCACTGTCAGCAATCCAAGCGAGGTTTTGAATACTATTTGCGAATGTTCGGAATTGTTCTTCGGCTTTTGTCAATACCTCTTCAGTTTTTTTCTGAACCTCGATTTCCGTGCTGCTTCCAATCCACTCTGTAATATTTCCCTCAAGATCTTTTTGTGCTATTGCACGACTTATGTGCCATCTGTAAGTTCCGTCATGTTGGCGTATTCGTTTTTCAATATTGAGATCTTCACCTGTCTGCAGAGAATTTTGCCATAGCGCTAAATCTTTTTCAAGATCATCAGGATGAATGATTTTTAGCATGCCATCACCTTTTAGCTCCTCAAAATTTAAACCTGTGTAGTCATAAAAGTATTGGTTGAAGAAATTCTTGTTTCCATCAGGACCTGCCGTCCATATCATGTGGGGAATGTTCTGGGTTAAGGTTCTGAAACGCTTTTCGCTTATTTCAGTTTCTTGTTTGGCCATTTGCAACAGTTTGTTGCTTTCAGTTATGGATATGCGTTCACTAGTTTCTTTTTGCAAGCGAAAAAAGAAAAGTGAAATGACAGCTATGGATACTAGAGAAACTAGCAGTAAGAAGATAGGGGTAAGTATTGCTGAGCGGTCCTTAACCTGTGTGCGTTGCAGCAGTAATTTATCTTCAGCTCGCAACATGAGCGATATTTGTTTCTGCACTTCATCCATTTTGAAATTACCATTTTGCAGTGCAGAATTTAGCAATGGGTCCGGGTGGGTATTTTTTGATAATTCAAGACTTTTGTTCAATAGAAAATATCTTTCCTCAATAAGCCTTTTCAATGTTATTAAATTTTCTTGTTGCTCTACATTATCTCTCATGAGCAGCTTTAACGAGTCAAACAAGAGATTCTTGTTTTGTTTGGCTCCAATGTAGGGCTCAAGAAATGCAGTATCGTTAGTAAGTAAATACCCTCGCTGCCCTACATGTGCATCTTTGAGATTAGAGGCAACTTCCAGCATCTTGCTCTTCACTTCCTTAGTGTGCATAACTGCTTCGACTGATCTATTGAACTGATTAATTTTTTGGTAGGATATAAAGGCAATTACCACTAGACCTGAGGTAAGGATGGTAAATAGGAAAGTAGAAATGCTTTTTGATAATACTTTCATAAAATTTCGACTAAGAAATATTGAGAATGAAAGTCTCTCTGTTCAAGCCCGCTGTGTGGTATTGCCAATTCAAGGTAATTACCCGGTCTAAGATATTTTTCAGCTCTTCAAAATCATTGGGCTTCTTTATGTAAATATTTGCCCCTTTGACAAATGTTTCCTCAATATCTACTTCTGAAGCCGAAGTGGAATAGATGGCTATTGTTAGATCTTTGAGTTTATTATTGCTTCGGATTTCCCTTAAACATTCCATCCCACTTTTGCGGGGCATGTTAAGGTCAAGGAAAAGAAGATTCGGTATAGATATTTCAGGATTATTTAGGCGCGTCATCAATTCTACACCGTCATTCACCATACTAACAATTGTTTTGACTTTTACCTCAGCAATAGCATCTCTGAAGAACAGACGATCATCATCGTCATCATCTGCTAGAAGAATATGAAGCGCATCGTGATTCATTTGTTTTTAACTTAGATTCAATGCTTGCCAATTTTGGCCTCGGATAGCTCTACCTCTTTCCGCTTCTTGATTATTCGCTGGAAAGCTGTTGGAGTAAGTCCCGTTAATTTCTTAAATTCTCTAGATAAATGTGCTACACTACTGAAATTTAATTTCCATGCAATTTCTGTAAGCGTTTCTTTACCCGCATTAATTTCTTGCTTAGCTCTTTCAATTTTATGAAGCGTTATAAAATTCTGTATGGAAGTATACGTGACTTCTGAAAAAGTGGTTGCTATGTAGCCATAGCTTTTATTTAGCCTTTCAGCGAGATGCGCGGAAATTGTTAATGTTGGCAATGCTTCTTCCAAGTAGATCATTTCAATAATGACGTCTTTTACTTTTTGAGTGAAGACATTTTTAGGATTGTCAATAATTTCAATGCCATATTTTCTCAAAGCACTTTCAAGTTCATTGTATTTCTGCGTTGAAACTGTTCCCTTTAATTCTACTTCTCCCAAACCCGTAATTGTATATGGTAGCTCCAATTTGTCCAATTGCTCCTGAAGGACAACCTTGCAACATATGTTGAAATCGTATTTGATGTGAAGCTTCATTGTTGCCAAAACTAAGAAATTAATCCTCAGCATTAGGTAAATCTTCTTTGATAATCTTGCTGCGTCCACTCGGTAGTAGGACTTGTTATGATATGTAGAATAGTGAAGAGCAATCTTTGAACGTTGATGTAAATTAAGATCTGAAGTAACACAGGAGTAGAGTATGAGCCAGAGGTCCTTCTCATTTTAATCTGGGAAGGATAGCAACTGTATGCAGATAGCCTTTTATTACTAAAGATCGCGGGTTTAAATCGTTGGTAAGCACTTCGTTTTTAGGGCACTTACCTTGAGATAAACAAACGAAAATCGGGCATAAAGCTTACACGATTCCCCCACATCATCTATCCTTTCATCGCCTCCTTAAGCACCTCATAACTATGTACACGCGCCGCGTGGTCGTATACATGTGTTGTGACCATGATTTCATCAAGTTGTGCTTCTGCCTGGAACTTCCTAAGGCCGCTTAAGATTTGTGTGGTATCGCCTATGAATGAATAATGCATCATTTGGTTGACAAGCAACTGTACATCTTCAGTCACTAAATGCTCAACACTTGCAAGGGGAGGAGGCAATGGGCTCCGTTTTCCAGTTACGATACCCTTTAATAATTGTAAAAACGAGGTAGACAAATACTGCGCTTCTTCATTTGTATCCGCAGCAATTACATTGACGCAAGCCATCACATATGGTTGATCCAAGTATTGTGACGCTTGAAACTGCCTGCGGTATATGTCGATCGCAATGTGAAATTGTGAAGGTGCGAAATGACTTGCAAATGCATAGGGCAAACCCATTTGCGCCGCTAGGCGAGCGCTATCGGTACTTGATCCCAATATCCAAATTGGCACATCAAGTCCTTCACCTGGTATTGCACGTACCTTGGCATTGCAGTTTTCTGCTGAGAAGAGTCGTTGCAGCATCAGAATATCCGCGGGGAAATCTTGCACAGTCTCCATTCTCCCACGCCGCAGCGCCATTGCTGTCAATTGGTCAGTACCTGGAGCTCTGCCAAGACCCAAGTCGATGCGCTGCGGAAAAAGCGAAGCGAGCGTGCCAAATTGTTCTGCTACCATCAATGGTGCATGATTGGGCAGCATGATCCCTCCGCTACCTACGCGTATTGTTTTTGTGCCGTTGGCTATATATCCTATGAGTATCGCCGTAGCCGAACTAGCGACGCTATCCATATTGTGATGCTCTGCCAACCAGTATCGATTGTAGCCGAGTGCTTCAGTTCGTTGTGCAAGATCAAGACTATTCTTAAACGAAGTGGCGGCAATATTCCCTTCAGTAATAGGAGCGAGGTCCAGCACGGACAATGGTATTTCGTGTATTTTCTTAGTGGACATTGTAAATTAGTTTGGCTCTGTGAGCTGCAATTCCAAACGACTGATGAGGTAACATTGTTCAGAAAAGTTGTTGTGTTGAATGGCATAAAAGCTACTCTAAATGCTAGGTTTGATCATTTGGCAGAGCCAAATTCTAGCATTCTTGCCTTTGTTTGCAGTTCCACAATGTCATTTTCTGTTGCAAGTATTTGCCTTTACGAAGACCATTGTTGCTTTAAACAAAATAGATTGCTGCCGCTTTAAAATGCAAGAGATGATTCATCGCAATTATTGAGATTTTTTC
>JBDSUZ010000175.1:0-2569 GCA_039927395.1 Saprospiraceae bacterium
AAAGTATTCGACCAAACTTATACTCGTTTCCTCGATCTGCAAAAAGCAGAAGCACAGGCAAGGGAAGCACAGATAGAAGCGGCATTGGAACGCACCCGTACGCAGAGCATGATCATGCAGCATTCAAATGAGCTGAATGACACCTTGAAAGTTTTTCACGAACAGATTCAATTGCTTGGCATCAATTCAGCATTTTCTTTTTTATGGTTGCCGGATGAAGTAAAAGACAAACATATATTCTGGGCTGTATGGGAAGAAGTAAAAGACGGTTTAAAAGTTTTTAAAAATAAAGCCATTAATTACCCGCTCGATAGAAATGAACCTGCCACTAAACAATGCCTTATTGATTGGAAAGGCAATGAAACTGTTGTTTCATACGCTGTTCAACCAGAAGGAGTGAAAAATTATTTTGCCGCATGGCAGGAATTACTTGATGGAGTTGAAAAATTAACACCCCAATATTTTAGTGGTGGATTATATTATGTAGAAGCTTTTATGAAATACGGCTGCTTTGGTGTGATGGTTGAAAATGATTTAAAAGAAGATGAAAAAAAGATTCTCGACCGTTTTGCTATTGAATTTGAAAGAACATATACCCGTTTTCTCGATCTGCAAAAAGCAGAAGCACAGGCAAGGGAAGCTAAAATAGAAATGGCTTTGGAAAAGATACGTTCCCGTACCATGGCCATGCAAAATAGCAATGAGTTGCCCGAAGCAGCTAATTTATTATTCCTTGAAGTACAGGCATTGGGTATCCCATCTTGGAGTTGCGGATACAATATACTGTCCGATGATAAAAAATCAAGTATCTGTATTATGAGTAGTGAAGGCCAGTTACAGTCAGCCTTTCAATTACCATTTTCAAATTCAGGGGAGCCATCCTTTGCAGAATGGCTGGAGGCCATTGAAACAAAGCAATCTTTTTTTGTGCAGGAACTCAGTGGCAAGGCAATTGTTGATCATTATAATTATATGAAGAGCCTGCCCCAGGTTGGACAGGTTCTAAAAGAATTGGAGTATTTAGGTCTCTCGTTGCCTACTTACCAGATCAATCATCTTTCTTTTTTCAATGGTGGATTCCTTTTATTCATTACATACGAACAGGTTCCTCATGCTCATGAAATTTTCAAACGGTTCACGAAAGTTTTTGAACAGACCTATACAAGATTCCTCGATCTGCAAAAAGCCGAAGCACAAACACGACAAGCACATTTAGAAGCTGCTTTAGAAAGAGTGAGAGCAAGAGCATTGGCCATGCAGCAACCGGAAGAATTGAAAGCAGTAGCAGAAGTATTGCGGCATGAGATGGGATTACTGGGTATAGAAGAGCTTGAAACCTGCAGCATCTACATCAACGATGAACAGGCGGAAAAAGCTGAATGCTGGTATGCATTAAAAGATCCTCATGCCAGCGAAAAGAAATTAGTGAACGATCATTTTACTTTAAATCTGAAAGATACATGGGTTGGCAGAGCAATGCTGTCCTTTTATAATTCAAATGAGAAGCAAATTTCCATCGTAATGCAGGGAGCCAATCGCAAAGAATGGATCAACTATTGCGAAGCAAACTCCGCTCCTTTCCGTGGTTATTATGGCGATGTGATCCCTGACCGTACCTATCATTTGTATAAGTTTTCGCATGGTGCTATTGGTGCAGCAGCCGTAGCAGATATATCGGATGAAAGCTGGAATTTATTAAAACGAGCTGCATCTGTTTTTTCTTTAGCTTATTCAAGATTCAAAGATCTTGCACAAGCCAGAACAGATTTAATAAAACTAAAAGAAGAAAAGAAAAGAGCGGAAGATGCATTAACAAACTTACAAGCCACTCAAAAGCAATTGATACAGTCAGAAAAAATGGCTTCGCTTGGCGAACTCACAGCCGGCATCGCCCACGAGATTCAAAATCCTCTCAACTTCGTCAACAATTTTTCTGAAGTAAGTAAAGAGTTGCTGGATGAATTGAATGATGAATTGGAAAACGGAAATCTGGAAGATGTGAGAGAGATCATGAGAGATGTTATTCAGAATCTAGAAAAAATAACTCATCATGGCAAACGTGCTGACGCCATCGTAAAAGGTATGTTGCAACACAGTCGAAGCAACAACGGTGTGAAAGAACCAACAGATATTAATACTTTGTGTGATGAATATCTACGATTGAGTTATCATGGCTTAAGGGCAAAGGACAAGTCATTTAATGCAACGATGAAAACGGATTTTGATAATACGATCCGCAATATCAATATCATTCCGCAGGATATAGGAAGGGTAATATTGAATTTATTGACCAATGCATTTTACGCAGTTACTGAGCGCAGGGACGCATTGCATGCGTCCCAAGGTGCGAATACCTTCGAACCAACGGTTTCGATTAGCACAAAGAAAATGGTTGACAAAGTTGATATCAGAGTGAGTGATAATGGTAATGGCATTCCTCAAAAAGTATTGGATAAAATCTTTCAGCCATTTTTCACCACGAAACCGACGGGACAAGGAACAGGATTGGGATTGAGCCTGAGTTTTGAAATAGTAAAAGCACACGGTGGAGAAATAAAGGTTACAAACC
>JBDSUZ010000176.1:0-3967 GCA_039927395.1 Saprospiraceae bacterium
AGACACTAAAACGCATCGCAAATTACCCTTGGCATCTCTCAAACCTGATTGCATTCATCAGATTAAACCTATTTGTTAAAATAAATCTCCAAAAATGGCTCGATAAACCCTTTTTGGAGGATCACGAGCATCCACCGGATGAATTGCAACTCAGCCTTTTTTACTAAACGGGGGGATCATTTCTAAAGTTGGTAACTTTTGACAGTCAAACACCTGTCAAATATGGGATGGTATTGCCTGAAATATTTATCTTGGACAGATGTGATATCTAATAATTTGTTCTCGATCGCAAGATTTAGATTCCGGACAGTTAATGTAGCTATTTTTGGGCCTATCCCTTGTATTGCCAGAAACCATTGGAACAGTCCTTCAATGTTTGTCACCTTAAGATTCGGATATTTGGAATTACTAAGAATCTTATAAAACTGTTCTAAATCTAAGCTCTTTTGTTCGTTTAGTTTTTCGAATAAGGGTTGAAGATTTTGCATTGCATCTCCAATTGAGCTCAATCTAACGCCTGCACTTGTTTGCATGCATTCGATTATTAATGCTCTAAACTTATATCCAATCTTTGGATAGCAACAGAGTAATACTTCGATGTTCTTGGTTTGGTATTTTTCATTATGACGTTTGTGCCTGATGAGAAATTCCATCATTTCCTTTATTTTGGTATGATTGCTTTTAAAATTGCTTTCTAGAGCTTTTTCCCTTTCACTTAAATCTTTCATTATTTTGTTGTTTTTCATAATTCAGCCGTTAAATCTACATCAGTTGATCTCCCTTGGAAATCCTTATCCGTTCCAAGCCTTTCAACTAGTGGCTATTTCATCCCGCCACCTGATTTTCAATTTCATCCAATAATAGGCCGAACGAAGCCGGCATGATGAATGTGCTCCAAGCGCATTTCATGCAATCTATGCAAAAGACTTGTTATACACAATGTTATGGAAGTGTTTTTAGAAGATTTTCTTAAAAATCTGGACCTTTTATGAGCTTTGCCGCTCCGTGGAAGTGTTGCCACAGATTGACGCTATAATTCTATTGAGTGCAATAGAGTTATCACACTGCTTTTCTGTTTTGTGCAAATATTTTGCTTCCAGTTCCCTCCGTTCGCCTATAAAATCCCCCCATTCGTCCAATTTCCCGTCACGCAATTCCGCATTTCCGCAACTTTGCTTCTAATAAATTTATGAGAATGAGATCTTTGATGTACTTGTTAGTTTTTTTGATGGCTCCGGCCTTTATGATTGCTCAGACAGCTGAGCTTAAAGGCAAGCTTTTAGATGCAAAGAATGAACCGGTCATTTTTGCGACGGTTGGTATCTATAGCGACAGGGATTCATCTTTAGTTAAGGCTGAAGCAAGTAATGAAACAGGTGATTTTGCGCTTCAGGGGATTTCATATGGCTCTTACTTCATAACCATTACTTATGTTGGTATGCAAGAACACCGCATGAATGGCATCACAGTTGATCAAGCTCAAATGACTTTGGGTAGAATCAACATGGAAGAGAAAAGCAAAGAACTGGGCGAAGTGGTAGTTTCCGCTGTGCGAAATATAATTGAAGTTCATCCAGATAGAATGGTATTCAATGTACAAGGCACTATCAATGCCGCCGGTGACAACGGTCTCGACTTGCTACGTAAAGCGCCAGGTGTGCTCTTGGATAATAATGATAATATTACAGTACTAGGAAGAGCAGGAGTGATGGTATACGTTGATGGCAAAAGACTGCCATTGTCAGGTGAAGATCTGGTTAATTATTTGCGGAATCTCGTCTCTGAGCAAATCGATCGTATCGACATTATAAGCAATCCCGGTAGCAAGTATGATGCTGAAGGAAATGCAGGAATCATTGATATCAAACTCAAAAAAGACAAGAATGTCGGTGGAAATGGAAGTGTTGCGCTAGGATTTAGCCAAGGTGTCCAACCGAGAGTCAATCTCAGCGGATATGGCAATTATCGCAACAAAGTGTTCAATGCATTTGGTTCATTGGGTTACAATTATTTGAAAGGGTTTACGGATATCAATTTTGATAGCTATCAAAATGATTACTTCATAAGCGAGCGAAATGACATGCATTGGAAGCAGAACTCAGTCAATTATCGCGCCGGTATGGATTTCTTCGTCAGTAAGAATGGAACCCTAGGAGTTTTGGTAAGTGGTAATAATGGTCATGGCAATCGCGACGACAAAAATACTATGGACATAGCCGCCCGCAACAATCCAGAGATGGTTGACAGTAGCCTGGTTGCCGGCAATAAATCGGACAGGTATTTTGATCAGAATACCTACAATGTTAATTACGCATACAGCAAAGGTCAAACTAGTTTTAATGTCGATGCGGATTTTGGCGACTATCGCAACAAGCAAAAATTCACGCAACCTAATACTTATTTCGATCCAAATGGTCAAGTTCTACATACAGTAAATAACGCAACTGATACGCCTTCAGATATCAAGATTATGTCCTTCAAAACTGATTATGAGAAGGCGATGTTTGGTGGACAACTTGGGGCAGGAATCAAATTTTCAAAGGTGATTTCGGATAATACCTTCCTCTTTTATGAAGTGATTGATGGTAGTCAGATTCGCAATGATAGCCGTTCCAATAAATTCAAATACGATGAAAATGTTTATGCAGCTTATTTGAATTACAAAACTAAATTGAGTGAAAAATGGGGACTATCTGCAGGTGTACGAGCAGAACAAACAGACTCAAAAGGTAATCTGACGGCATTTGATCCAAGTCTTCAGGAACCTCCTGTTGAAGCCAATTACCTTAGTTTCTTTCCCGACCTAGGTCTAACCTATCAAGTAAGTCAGAGCAATACATTGAATTTCAATGTGGGCAGGAGGATCAATCGTCCGGATTACAATGTATTGAACCCATTCAAAACACAATTGAGCGAGCTATCCTATGAAAAAGGGAATCCATTCCTCAAGCCAGAGATCGTAAACAATGCCGAGATCGGTTATACCATCAAATACAAATACAATATCAAATTGTCGTACAGCAAAACTATGGACCAAATCACTCGTTTGATTGGACCTGATGATATCAATCCAAAAGCCTCGTACATAAGTTGGGACAATCTCGCCCATCAAGATGTTTGGTCTATAAATGCGGCCTTGCCAATTGATGTCAAGAAATGGTGGAATCTATTTGCGAATATCAGTGCAAATTATACCGACAACCAAGCTGATTATGGCAATGGTGCTGTAGTTGATGTGCAGGCATTTTCGTATAATCTTTATGCTCAGAATACTTTCCTTTTGGGCAAAGGTTACAAGGCCGAATTGTCAGGTTGGTATTCCGGCCCTGGTGTTTGGGGCGGCGTATTCAAATATGATCCTAGCTATTCCATCAGTGTTGGTGTCCAGAAGAAATTCTTCAACAAATTGAACATCAAACTAAGCCTGCAGGACATCACTTACCAACAGTATTGGAGTGGCACCTCGTACTTCAACGGATTAGTTTCGACCGGTTCCGGCAAATGGGATAGCCGTCGCGCTGCGATTAGCATCAATTACGATTTTGGCAATAGCCAAATCAAATCCCGTCGGCGCTCTACCGGCTTGGAATCTGAGTCGCAGAGAGTTGGGGGAGGGGAACAATAGGCGCTGCGCGCGTTGATTTGTGTATTTATGTATTTGTTGAAATCGCTGCGCTCTGCTTAGTCGTTTAGTCGCTTAGTTGTTTAGTTGAAGGAAAAAGGAAAAAGGTTTTTCCAGCACCTAGGACAGAGAACCCAGGACCAAGCATCTTTTTTGTTATTAGTCGAAGAAGCGACTTCGTCAGTGGTTTCAAACCCTGACGAAGTTTGTAAGGTACTAAGCACCAATCTCCTAATTTACACTTTGAAGGACATTAAAGACTCGAATGACAATTGCGGATTCGAATTGATTGAAATTGGCTGTTTCCATGCGCCTTAGGCCAAAAGCCATAAACCTTGCTTGAAG
>JBDSUZ010000177.1:0-3006 GCA_039927395.1 Saprospiraceae bacterium
TAACATGTCCCCAAATTCAAATGTATCAGGATTCAGGATATTTTGAAAGTAAGCAATCGGGGGAAAAGATTTATAGCCAAGGCGGGAAGTTTAAAATCAAAAAAGCGGTGTTCGACATCAATGCTTATCAGGAAATGTTGGTACAAATCCTGCAATTAGAAATGACGACGCAATTGTTGAAATTTAGCAACAGCAAAACAAATTTTTCGGCAAACGTACAGAAGTGCATAAATCAAAGCTCCAATATCTATTTGTCTAAGAATCTAAGTAAGATCGAACAGACGAGATATAGTAGTGGGCAATGGTCCTTGGGCATCAAAAATAAATGGCTGATGCAGGGTCCTGCAGTTCAATTCTTTGCAAAAGATTGCAATCAAAAATCTCAAATTGATGGAAAAAACTACACTGAATTAGGATCGATTTCAGCACAAATTCCAGGATTTCAGTGGAATCAGTTTTCAAAGAAAATGCTATGGCAACTTAAAAACATTTCCTTGCAGAGTGTCGGCTCTTATATCAATGATGACAAATTGGTAGCCAATCAAATTAAATGGAGTCTGGCAAATATCGCTTATCAAAACAGTTCAAAGAAAGACTCTCTACAACTCGAAAAAGTAATTGTCAATATACAGCAAGTTGTCACGCCATTGGTGCATTTTGCCACCAACAAAATGCAGGTCGTAGCAATGGACTTAAAGACAGGACCTTTGCGCTTTAGTCCTGGCAAATCGCTATACAAAATGGCTTTTGACGAATTGAAATATCTCCAGGATAAAAATCAGGCGGAAATATCTAGATTTCAGTTGATTCCAAAATTAACCAAAAAACAGTTTTCCGATCAAGTGAAACGCACGATCGCGAGGGCGGAAATCAAATTGCCGAAAGGCATAGTCCGTGGCGTCTCAATGAAAGATATTCTTGATGGTCGCTTCGTCTGTGCATCAGCTGAATTGCAACAATTAAGAGTGGATCTTTACAAGGATCAGAATATCCCATTGCAAGAGTCAGATCTCAAAAAGATGCCTCAAGTCTTACTCAAGCGAATAAATCTTGGCTTAAATGTCCCTGTAATCAATGTCAATGATGCCTATTTACGATTTGAAGGAATAGGAAAGGATGCGACGAAGCCCGGTGTGCTGTGGTTTGAGCATATCAATGGCAAGGTGCTCAATGCGGGCAATATGAACCCCAATAGAGCATTGGAATTGCGTCTGAGCACTAGTTTTATGGGCGAAGGAAAGATGAGTAGCGTCATGAAATTTCCAATGAACAGTGCCCGCAATCCATACTATGCAGAATTTGATGTAGGGCCGATGCCACTTGTCCGCTTCAATGTTTTCTTTGCTGAATTTGCATCTATCAAAGTAGATGAGGGCAAATTGAAAAGCATGCATATTACATTTGCCGGTGACACCGCGCTGACTACCACCAATATGACTTTCATCTATAGTGGACTTAAGATACTACTAGTGCAGAGGGAGGGCAAAAAGACCAAAGAACTATTGACAGTAGCTGCCAACGCGGTATTAATGGAGGCAAACCCCTCTAGCAAAACTGGATTGCGCGAGAGTGAGGTGGAAACTGAATTTCAATCAAATCTATTCGTGATAGGTAACTGGATGAGAGGCTTCACCGCGGCTGCACTTGAGACTATGAGTCCGAGTATGTCTAAAATATTCGGTAAAAGGCTTAAGAGGAAGAAGTAGCTTAATATCCTGTAAATAGAGTTTTTGCCCCGCGCTTGTATATGTTTATATTTGCGATCAAATGCATACCTAGTGAATTCTTTATTGTTTGAAATTCGCGGCTCCGTCGCCATCATTACCCATAATCGTCCTGAGGCATTCAATGCCTACAATATTGAAATGGGCAATGAAATGCTGAATGCACTCGCAGTTTGCAAGGAAGATGATGCCATCCGAGCCGTCCTTCTCACCGCTACAGGCAAATCCTTTTGCGCTGGTCAGGACTTAAAGGAAATCGTAGATCCTACCGGCCCCTCACTTGAAACGGTTTTACAGGATCGTTACAATCCAATCGTCCTGGCGATTCGGAATCTTGACAAGCCAGTCATTTGTGCGGTCAATGGAGTTGCCGCAGGTGCAGGAGCCAATTTGGCTTTGGCATGCGACATTACTTTTGCTGCCAGTTCAGCATCATTTATCCAAGCTTTTAGCAAAATTGGTTTGGTTCCTGATTCGGGTGGAACATTCAACTTACCTCGTCTGGTCGGTGCCCAAAGAGCAGTTGCATGGATGATGAGTGGCGAAAAGATCAGTGCCGCAGAAGCTCAAGCTTGCGGAATGATATACAAGGTTATTGCCGACGAAGAGCTCGCTGAATTTGCAATTAATTATGCTTCGCAAATGGCGGAAATGCCAACTAAGGCGCTGGCTTTAACTAAGAAATTGCTAAATGCTTCATTTCAAAATACATTGGAAGAGCAATTAGATCTCGAATCAAAATATCAGATTGATGCCAGTAAAACAGCTGATTATCAGGAAGGTGTACAGGCATTTATCGAAAAAAGAAAAGCAATTTTTCAAGGCAAATAATTTCCGATTAATTCAAATTGATGGCAAATAAGATAGGAATAATAGGCGCAGGGGCCATGGGGCAAGGAATAGCTCAAGTGGCTGTGACGCAGGGCGAAATCGTATTTATTTATGACGCCAAAGTAGAGATGAGCCAAAAGGCAATCATTGAAATCAGAGCCAACCTTGAGAAATTGATTTCCAAGGGAAAATTTGATTCCGCCAAGCTCGAATCAACCCTCGGCAACTTGGAGTCCGTAGCTTCGATTGCAGAACTGGCAAAATGCGACATTGTTATCGAAGCTGCTGTCGAAAATCTGCCTATCAAGCGCCAGATTTTTGAGGAATTGGAATCCATCGTATCCGATCATTGCATTTTGGCCAGCAATACATCTTCATTGTCAATAACCTCGATAGCTTCCGCCTGCAAACGGCCTGAACGTGTCGTTGGTATGCATTTTTTCAATCCCGC
>JBDSUZ010000178.1:0-5378 GCA_039927395.1 Saprospiraceae bacterium
CGAAATCATGATCAATGAAGATGTGATCGTCGGCGGTGAAGAATCCGGTGGACTTGCGGTCAAAGGACATATTCCCGAGCGCGATGGTGTTTGGGTGGGACTGATGGTAATGGAATTCATGGCCAAAACCGGCAAATCACTCAAAGAGTTGATCAGAGAAGTATATGATATCACAGGCACATTTGCGACTGATCGCGATGATCTACATATCACAGAGGCTCAAAAACAGGCAATAGTTTCACATTGCAAAGCAAATGACTACAAAGGTTTTGGCACCTATACCGTGCAAAAAACTGAAGACCAGGATGGCTTCAAATTCTGGTTGGCTGAAGACAAATGGGCGATGATGCGAGCTTCAGGTACGGAGCCAGTATTGAGAGTCTATGCTCAGGCCCCAGACGCTGCTGAGGTCAGGAAAATATTGGATGCGGTGAAAGAGACAATCTTGAACTAGAAATTAACCCTTCAATTT
The DNA here is from genome assembly GCA_039927395.1 of Saprospiraceae bacterium. Lineage (GTDB taxonomy): Bacteria > Bacteroidota > Bacteroidia > Chitinophagales > Saprospiraceae > JBDSUZ01. The sequence goes on from JBDSUZ010000178.1 coordinate 473, forward strand.
CTCCTTCAGAAACTGCCCTGTATAAGACTCCTTCACATGAATCAGATCCTCAGGCCTGCCCTCAAATACAAGATTTCCGCCAGCCTTGCCTCCATCTGGTCCAAGGTCGATAATCCAGTCAGCGCACTTGATCACATCCATGTTGTGCTCGACTACCAATACAGTATGGCCTTTTTCAACAAGTGCATTTAGCGCCTCCAGCAATTTGCGAACGTCGTGAAAATGAAGTCCAGTGGTCGGCTCGTCAAATAGGAAGAATATCTTCTCATTCGGATTTTCGACCGTTAGAAATGCCGCCAACTTCAAGCGTTGGGCTTCACCGCCAGATAATGTGCTTGAGGATTGTCCCAATTTGACATAGCCCAGTCCCACGTCATTGAGCGGGCGAATTTTCTGGATAATCTCCTTTTCTCCTTTGAAGAATTCTAGCCCTTCCTCCACACTCAAGTTCAAAACATCAAAGATGCTTTTGTCCTTGTATAAGACTTCTAGCACTTCTTTTTTGAATCTCTGACCGTTGCATTCTTCGCAAGTAAGCCTGACATCAGCGAGAAATTGCATTTCTATCGTTATTTCACCTTCTCCTTTGCAAGTCTCACAACGACCTCCTTCGACGTTGAATGAAAAATGCTTAGGCTTAAAGCCTCGGATCTTTGACAATTGCTGAGAGGTAAACAATTCACGGATCGCATCATAGGCCTTGACATAGGTCACCGGATTTGAGCGAGAGGATTTCCCAACGGGATTTTGATCTACCTTTTCAATCTGCGTGATAGCATGCAAATCCCCTTTAAGCGATTCGAATGTTCCCGGCACTTCACGAGCTGAAGGATCCAAATGCTTTTCGATCGCCGGATAAAGTATATCTCTTACCAAAGTCGACTTGCCAGAACCTGATACGCCGGTCACGACAGTCAGTGCATGAACCGGAATGGTTACACTGATATTCTTGAGGTTATTGTGACGCGCTCCTTTGAGTTCGATGCGATTGATAATCTGGCGACGATTAGCTGGCAGAGGAACTTCCATTTTGCCGGTCAGATATGCTGCAGTTAGGCTTCGCTTATCCGCCTTCAAAGCATCTTTTGGTTTACCCGCAAATACCACTTCCCCCCCATGGATTCCTGCGGCAGGACCCATATCTATCAGATAATCGGCATGGCGGATGATCTCCTCTTCATGCTCTACCACGACGACAGTGTTGCCAAGATCGCGAAGTTCACGCAGTACTTCCAACAATTTCAATGTATCGCGAGGATGCAAGCCAATACTTGGCTCATCTAATATATACATGGAATGCGTCAGATTGGAGCCTAGTGACCTCGTCAGATTGATCCTTTGTGTTTCGCCCCCAGATAGTGTCGAAGAAATTCGTTCGAGAGTAAGATAGCCCAATCCGATATGCTGCATTAATCTCAATCGAGTGGCAATTTCTAGTAAGATCCTTTTGGAAACTGAGCGGTCATAGTCGCTGAGTTTAAGCTGCTCAAAATGTGTGACCAACTCCTCAATTGGCTTTTGAGTCAATTCTGTAATGGCTTTGCCACCTATTTTGACATAAAATGCCTCTTTGCGCAGTCTTCCTCCTTTACAATTATAGCAAGTCGTTTTGCCACGGAAACGCGAAAGGATGACGCGGTTCTGAATCTTATATGTTTGAGTTTCGAGTTCGTTGAAATATGCTGTGATCCCTTGGAAATACTCATTTCCAGTCCACAAGACCTCTCGTTCTGCATCGGTCAAGTCAGCGTATGCCCTGTGAATTGGAAAATCAAATTGATGGGCATTCTTCTTAAATGCTTTGATCCATTCTGAACCCTTCTCACCATTCCAACAGGCAATTGCTCCTTCGTAGACAGATTTTGATTGATCGGGAATCACTCTTAGCTCATCGATGCCCATGGTTTTGCCATAACCCTCGCAGACAGGACAAGCTCCAAAGGGATTATTGTAGTTAAACAAATATGGACTAGGCTGCAGGAATACGATGCCGTCCATCTCAAATCGATTGTTGAAAGGAACCGTTTCGCCTTTTGGTCCTTCTACCAAGCATTCGCCTTCACTTTCGTTAAAAGCTGTCTGAACAGAATCGGCGATCCGTTTTCTATTTTCTTCATTATCCTTATCCACCACGAAACGGTCGATCAGGACTAATATTTCCGGCCCTGTATAATCTGATATTGGAGTTTCCAAATTCTCCGTAGCAAGTAAATCCTCCATTTGTTGGATTTCGCCATTGAGGCGAACTCTAGAGTATCCCTTCTGCATAAGCAACTGTAACTCTTGGATCACCGTGCGATGTCCGTACTTCTGTGGAAGTGGGACAAAAAGCTGTATTCTAGCGCCTTTTGGTTGACTTTGGATCCAATCTACCACATCAGAAACCTCATGTTTCCTGACTAATTCACCTGATACAGGTGAGTAGGTTTTGCCGATTCTGGCATATAGTAGTCGTAGGTAATCATAGGTCTCTGTCATCGACCCGACTGTAGAGCGATTGTTACCTGAGCTCACTTTTTGTTCGATGGCGATTGCCGGGCAGATTCCCTTGATATAATCGACATCTGGCTTTTTCATCCTATTGAGAAACTGCCTTGCGTAGGACGAAAGACTCTCGACATATCGTCGTTGTCCTTCAGCATATAAGGTGTCAATCGTTATTGAAGATTTTCCTGAACCAGATACACCGGTGATCACCACCAACTGATTCTTAGGAATCGTGATATCGACATTTCTAAGATTGTTTGTCCGCGCACCCTTGATGACAATGGATTCACGCAACAAAAGGTGTTCTTCATTCAGGCGATCTTCGGCCTTGACGCTCATATTACTCAAAAATTAATCGGCAAAGTTCGGCAATTCGAATCGAATTACCTTGCAATATTCCGCATTTAAATAAATACTCTCTCTCACATCGATTTGTTCGATTTACCAAAATCTAAGACTGATCTAATACCGTAGATAAGGAAGCATGAAAAAAAACTAAAAAGATTCATCATGTCTAAAAGATTGAAAATCAAACACCTTTTTGATATTTATTGCCTAGAGTCTATCCTACTTTTGGTTAATTTTTCGTTAAGACCCCAAATTTTTCGTACCCATTTGATAAATCCTGTATATTTACGCTATCCGAAAGGAGAACATCATTCTAAACAACTTAACTCAGTTCCTATAGACGGCAAATTCTACACGATTTTTTGAAGCTTTTTTTCACACTCAAATCGGAGTAGACATGCAAGTAACGTCCCTTACCGACCGCGAACTGATCGATAACTATCTCTTAGGCAACGAAAGAGCATTTGAAGAGTTACTCAACCGACACAAGAACAAGATTTATACATCGATATATCTATTCGTCAAGGATTCAGATATGGCCGATGATATATTTCAAGAAGTATTTATCAAGATCATTGATACGCTTCGCAAAGGCAAATACAACCACGAGGGCAAATTTGTTCAATGGGCGATGCGTATTTCCTACAACTTATGTGTGGACTATTTCCGCAGGCATAAGCGCAGGCCGATAGTTTCCACCACCGAAGACTTCGATATTTTTGACGTCCTACATTTGGCAGAAGACAATACCGAAACGCTGATGATCAAAAGTCAGACCCACGAAAAACTTCGCCAGATAGTTGACATGCTACCTCCCGAACAAAGAGAAGTAGTAATCCTAAGGCACTACGCCGATCTTAGTTTCAAAGACATAGCAGCACTCACCAGAGTTAGTATCAATACTGCGTTGGGCAGGATGCGCTATGCCTTGATCAATATCCGCAAGATGGTCGAAGAAAAGCAGGTTCAATTGCAATAAGGTATTCGTAAATGTTCATACGAAAGGGCTAACTCGAAGTAATTCGGGGAAGCCCTTTTTTTTGAGCTATCCAAGAATGGGTGTTGGGTTTTAGGTGTTGGGTGTTGGCCAAAAATGTGCATAAAGCATATGGCCTATGGCGTAAGAAAACAGCCAAAACCGATTGATTCAAAGTACGTTCATAATGTCCAAGATTCAAAGATATAATTCGTTTTCAAAGGGGCAACCGCAAGGGATTGCCCCTCCTATATCTATCGTTGATTTAGATGCACTCCCAATCAGAGTCATTCGTAAATAACGGCCGCCGTAGAGTATCAACAGGCCTCGACTCCGCTCGGCCACCGGATCTTTGTTGTCATAATGAAGCGCTTGGAAAATCAATTGTGATTTTCCAAGCGCTGTCCTTCCAAAAAATCAAAACGGTCCCCGAGCGGAGTCGAGGGGCCAGCGCTTTAGCCATATGTTCACAATCGTGCCATCTGGCTCAAAAGCACTAATCAACTAATCCGAGCCCTGCGACTCTAGCAAAGGCCTTGTTCCTAGTTCCTTTGTCGTTTTTCCTTTCAGGTGCTGGGTCCTCGGTGCTGGATACTGTAAGGTTTGCTACTTATCGGAGATAGTAGAGACGCGATTAATCGCGTCTCTACCGTAATCTAATTATCAACTCTTCAGAGCGAAGCGACTTTTTCAACTAAACAACTAAGCGACTAAACAGCTAAACGGAGCGGAGCGACATCATCAACTCATCGCATCATCGAATCATCGTCGCGCAGCGACTTTGACAAACTGACAGCTCTCTCGCATCTCTCCTCTGGTCCAGATCACTGTATATATGCCAGGCAAGAGATTGGTAACATCTATGCTTGGTGCGTAAATGCCTTCAGGTAATAAATTTTGTTGCATCAGTCGCCCCAGACCATCATATAACGTCGCCAAACCCCCTGGCACAGGTATTGACAAATGAATGGCATCCAATGCGGGATTGGGATAAGCATGCATAATCCTTGGAAACATGACAGGACGATCAGTCGAAGCGCTTAGACTATCACACCAATTTTCATAGGGTGTGCCTAGGCGCATATTGGGATTATT
>JBDSUZ010000179.1:0-11820 GCA_039927395.1 Saprospiraceae bacterium
AAATGGATCAATTCAAGCATAAGCCCGTCAATGCTACAGCCAGAGACTTTTGGAGCAATGCCTATAAAGCAATTGGAAATGCAAATTTTGCGCTTGAAGGGATTCCTAAGGTGCCAATGAATGAGACTCGCAAGAATCAATTGCTCGGTGAAGCACATTTTCTGCGCGGCATGCTATATTTCGATCTCACCCGTATGTTTGGCGACATCCCTTTGGTGTTGAGCTTGACGGATCCTGTATATCCAAATAAAGCAACACGCGCTGATGTATATACTCAGATCATTGCCGATCTAGGTTTTGGCGAGCAAAATCTTCCAGCTTCCTACACCCCAGGAAATGGACTGGGCAGGGCTACTTCAGGAGCTGCCAAAGGCTTATTGGCCAAGGTATATTTAACTCAAGGAAATTATGCACAGGCTGCCGCCAACTGCAAAGCCATTATCGATTCGGGAGTGTACAGCCTATGGGACAAATTCGACGACGCATTCAAGATTGTCAATGCCAATGGCAAGGAAAACTTGTTCAGTATCGGCTTCGGAGTAGCGGGCAACAGCATTACATTTTGGGAAGTCGGGCAGTTTAATGTGAGACTTCTGCCAAAGGAACTCTCAGGAGAAATTCCAGGTGTTAATGCACAGGGTTGGCAAGTTGCCAATCAAAATCTATACAATTCATTTGACCCACAAGACAGGCGTCGGGCAGCAACTTTCATCACTGAAATTCACAATACCAATGGTTCGACAAAGACCGTGGACCCTCATATCCAAAAGTATTGGGACAAAACGCTAGAGCCTATGGGAGGCAATACGGAAAATGATTTCCAGTACCTGCGGTATTCTGACATACTACTCATGTATGCAGAAGCACTAAATGAACAAAATGGAGGGCCAACTGCAGCTGCCTATGAGGCCATCAATGCTGTACGTAAGCGGGCAAGATATGACGGAACAAATGAGCTACCTATTCTGCCCGATTTATCTGGTTTGTCTCATGATGCCTTCAAAGATGCACTGCTAAATGAAAGACGACACGAGTTTGTGGCCGAAGGACAGCGGTGGTTTGACTTAGTACGATTCAACAAATTAGTTGAATCGGTGACAGCTGCAAAATCATATGCTACTCCACAGCAATTCCACGTCTTATTTCCAATACCTCAGGAGGAATTGGATTTGAACAACAAATTGTACCCGCAAAATCCGGGTTATTAATCAGCTGATATGAAAACATTTGCAGGCGTAGATATCGGCGGGACCAGAGTCAAATTGGGATTGCTGCACCAAAATGAATTGGTTGCGAAACACACTTTTGACGTAAAAAATCAAGAAAGTCTTGAGGCTAATCTGCCCTTAATTGCTGATCAAATCAATGAACTTGCCGCCCAAAGTGGGCTCGAAGGAACGATCAAGGGTGTTGGATTGGCAATTCCCTCAGTTGTCGACAGTGAGAACTTGAAGATTCTATCCAATTACGTCAAGTACTCCGATGCCTCAAGCCTCGATTTGGCCGCTTGGGCGATGCAAAATTGGCAGGCAAAACTTGCTCTCGAAAACGACGCTAGAGCTGCTTTGGTTGGTGAATGTGCCCTTGGTGCAGGAATTGGTAGTAAATATGTGATCATGGTGACTATTGGCACCGGCATAGGTTCAGCAGTAATGATAGATGGACATGTCATCCGTGGCAAGCATCATTTGGCCGGCAATCTTGGCGGTCATATGAGCGTAGATTATGCAGGCCCTCGTTGCAATTGCGGTGATATTGGATGCCTCGAAGCCGTAGCATCAAGCTGGGCGTTGCCGGAAATTATTCGTCAACATCCCGACATCGAATTTAGCAGTCTGAGGGATGAACCTCTATTAGATTTTGAGCGCCTCTTTCACCACTCCTCCAATGGAGATCTGGTGGCTGGTTCTATTGTCAAGCATTGCCTTCAAGTCTGGGCGATTGGACTCAAAAATCTGGTGTATGCCTTCGATCCTGAAAAAATCATTCTAGCTGGTGGTGTACTAGCGCAGGGCAGGTCTATTATCAACTATTTCCAAGAGCAAATCGATGACGCAGCATGGCTACCGGCCGGCAGTGTTGAAATCGTTGCGGCAATTGCACCCGATTGGGCTGGAGTGTCTGGAGCAGCTTATCTGGCCCAATCAAAAATGTAATTCAACTTGAGAAATTCTAATTACGATAAATCCCCCCGGGTCAATGTGCCTGGATCGACGATGGCCATCCTTGAAGGCTGGCCTAATATCCAATTGGAAATCAGAAAGACAATTTCAGCTATTGATGCAAAAAAGAAAATTGTAGTCATTGAGACATACCCTGGTGTAGATCATTCTGAACTTCTAAACAGTTTCACTGCTGCTATTGGGCCGAGTTTGTTGGTAAATATGGCAGATCTATATTTCGCAGAAACTGAAATCGATGAGATTACATTTCAAGACGTCACGGACGATCGCATATTTGGATATATGACCAGATTGCAGATCGGCCATTTTATCGATCCTCAGAAGCTCGAAGGTGTTAAGAGCAAGATTGATGCGCTGAGCGAGGGCACTATTTTGATCATTGGAACAGGAGCCGCAGAAATAAGCAACCATATAGATCTCCTTGTATATGCCGATATGGCCCGCTGGGAAATACAGATGCGCATGCGGCGCAAGGAAGTGGCAAATCTAGGAGTCAACAACTTCGACCTGGAAATTGCCCGCAAATACAAGCGCGCGTTTTTTGTCGATTGGCCAGTTGCTGATCGCATCAAGAAAAAGACATTTCAACGCTGGGATTTCTATCTGGACAGTAATCTTCCTGGCAAGCCCAAGCTGATTAGCGCTCAACAATATCAACTTGGCCTCAAGCAGTCCGTACAACAGCCTTTTAGAGTAGTCCCGTTTTTTGATCCCGGCCCTTGGGGTGGTCAATGGATGAAGGAAGTCTGCGATCTGGACAGATCGGTCGATAATTTTGCATGGTGCTTTGACTGCGTCCCAGAGGAAAACAGTTTGTTGCTCCAATATGGCGACCAACTTATTGAAACACCCTCGATCAACTTGGTATACTTCCAAAGCATACCACTACTTGGCGAAAAGATATTTGCCAGATTTGGAGCTGAGTTTCCTATACGATTCGACTTTCTTGACACAATGGGAGGCGGCAACCTAAGCCTACAGGTTCACCCATTGACAGAGTATATTCGGGAGCATTTTGGCATGTTTTATACTCAAGACGAGAGCTACTATATGCTCGATACTGGCGCTGATGCTGTTGTATACCTTGGACTAAATGAAGGTATTTCGCCTGATGAGATGATCTCAGACTTAAGGATTGCCCAAGAAGGTCAAATACCTTTTGATGCTGACAAATATGTAGCAAAATGGCCGGTCAAAAAGCATGACCACCTCCTAATTCCGGCAGGCACAGTGCATTGCTCAGGTATAGATAGCATGGTACTCGAAATTAGCGCCACGCCCTTCATTTTTACCTTCAAACTATGGGATTGGGGCCGGATGGGGATGGATGGTCTGCCACGACCAATCAATATCGAACACGGCAAAGAGGTCATCGACTGGACCCGCACAGCAGCATGGGTCGAAAAGAATCTAATCCATCAAAATCGACTTGTAGCTCAAGGGCAAGGATGGAGAGAAGAGTCGACTGGTCTACATGAATATGAGTTTATAGAAACCCGCAGACATTGGTTTACTGAGCCAGTGCTGCACCAAACAAATGGAGATCTCAATGTGCTCAATCTGATAGAAGGGGAAGAGGCCATTGTTGAAAGCCCAGATTCCTCATTTGAGCCTTTTGTAATTCATTATGCAGAGACCTTTATCGTGCCGGCAAATATCTCCACTTATACTATTCGGCCATTTGGCCTGAGCGAAGGAAAAGAAATTGCAACGATCAAAGCATACGTTCGAAGTTAATATCGGTAACGAGTTCAATCAAATAACATGAATGCAACGATGATGAAAGAGGGAAATGGAATCAACATGAAAGTCGTGTACTTTCTGACAATGGTAGCTGCCTTGGGTGGATTGCTGTTTGGTTATGATACGGCGGTCATCTCCGGAGCGATTGGACTATTGGAAAAGAAATTTGAGCTCTCAGCAGCAATGAAAGGCTGGGCTGCATCATCGGCTATCATCGGCTGTATCGTTGGAGCTATGTTTGCCGGTGGACTGAGCGACAAATTTGGCAGAAAAAAGATCTTGCTGCTGACAGCAGTCCTGTTCGGAATTTCCTCTATTACCGCTGCCATTCCTGCCAATCTCACTCAATTCGTCATGGCCCGTTTCCTCGGAGGCTTAGGGATCGGAGCTGCATCAATGCTCTCTCCACTATACATCACTGAACTTGCCCCTGCAGCCATCCGTGGTCGCTTGGTATCGCTTTACCAATTGGCGATAGTCATCGGTATTCTACTAATATTCTTCGTCAACTTGTTGATCCAAGGACAAGGCGATGAAGCCTGGAATGTCGAATACGGCTGGAGATATATGTTGGGCTCAGGCATCTTACCAGCTGCCTTGTTCTTTATTGCAATATTTTTTGTGCCTGAGAGTCCTCGATGGTTGATGAAAGACGGTAAGGAAAAAGAAGCTCTTGATATCTTGACCAAAATAAATGGTCCCGCAAGCGCAAATAGAATTCAGGATGAAATCCGCGAAACACTACACGAAGAAAAAGGAACGCTTAGCGAGCTCTTTGGAGGCGCATTCAAGAAAGCCATTTTCATAGGTATTGCCCTTGCCGTCTTTTCGCAAGTGCAGGGGATAAATGCCATTATGTATTACGCTCCCGAGATTTTCAAAGACGCGGGCTCCGGCACCGAAAGTGCATTATTTCAGACAGTTATTGTAGGGGTGATCAATCTGGCATTTACATGGGTTGCCATCTATTTTGTAGACAAATGGGGCCGCAAATCATTGCTATTGTATGGTGGTGCAGGCATGGCATTAAGCTTGATCATCGTCGGTTTCGCCTTCCATCTTGGTTGGACTGGGTTTTCGCTCTTATTTTTCATACTGACCTATGTAGCATGCTTCGCAGCCTCCTATGGTCCCGTTACTTGGGTCGTGATCTCCGAGATATTTCCAATCAAAATGAGAGGGCTGGCAATGTCAGTTGCCACACTTTCACTATGGATTGCTGTGTATGTGGTGACTCAATTCTTCCCAATCATGATCGAGCAATTTGGACCTGCCAAGACCTTTTGGACATTTGGCGCCATGTCGATACTCGCTTGCATATTTGTTTACAGCTCAGTACCTGAGACTAAAGGCAAAACTTTGGAAGAAATTGAGCAGGGCTGGAATGCTATGCATAAAAATCAAACCCTATAAGCATGTTTCGATTCAAAAATATAGTCCTACTCATATTTCTGGCTCTTGCCTTTAAGCTAAGTGCGCAATCAAGCAAACAACCGGTTGACTACGTCGATCCGATGATGGGCACTCATGATAGTCGCTGGATGCAATTTCCTGGCCCTTGTATGCCATTTGGCATGGTCAAATTGAGTCCCGACAATCAACGTGGCGGCTGGAAAGCCGGCTATGAATATGATATACCCAATATTACCGGATTTAGTCATCTGCACGAATGGACTATGGATGGATTGTTGCTAATGCCTACAAATGGCAAATTGCAGCTAGAACCTGGAACGGAAAAAAATCCCGACCTAGGCTACCGTTCCCGAATCGATAAGAAGACAGAAACTGCGTCGGCAGGCTATTACAAAGTCCATCTGACCGATACCGATATATGGGCTGAATTGACCTCCACTACCCGCACTGGATTTCAGAGATACACTTTCAATAAGGTCAAAGACGCCAGAATCATAGTGGACCTCCAGATCGAATCAGAATATGGCTCAGAAATCTTCGCAGCAGAAATAACGAAAGTATCAGATACTGAAATTGAAGGCTATTCAATGCAACAAGCGCTAAGGGGCGGCAGTTTCAATGAGTACACAGTAAATTTTGTGCTTCGATTTAGCAAGCCTTTCAAGTCTATGAATGGTTGGACCCGCGATGGCATAAAGACCAATATCAAGCATCTGTTTTCAGGTTGGGACCATACAGATGTTGGAGCTTACCTTGATTTTGATCTCAAAAAAGGAGATCAGGTGCTGGTCCAATCAAGCTATTCATTGGTGAGTATCGAGCAGGCTAGATTGAATCTGGAGGAAGAATTGGTAAAGCCTTTTGGTTGGGATTTTGACAAAGTGCACCAAAATGCACGCGATACCTGGAATAATCTCCTCAAGTCCATCGAAATCAAAACCAGCACTGAAGTTGACAAGAAAAAATTTTATACCAATATGTACCGCAGCTACGCAGGCCGGACCATCTTAAGCGATGTCAATGGTAAGTATACGGACATGAACGAAAAGGTGCAACAATTGGAGGATCCTCGCTCACCAATGTTGAGCGGCGATGCATTTTGGAATACCTTCTGGAATCTCAATCCACTGTGGACCTTGGTTACCCCTGAGGTCGCCAATCAATGGGTGAGATCAGAGTTGGAGATGTATGACAAAGGTGGTTGGCTCAGCAATGGACCAGCAGGCATCGAGTATTCTGGCATTATGGTCGCCTCCCATGAGATTCCATTGATAGTTAGCGCCTATCAGAAAGGGATAAGAAATTATGATGTCAACAAGGCCTATGAAGCAATTCGCCACACGCAAACGGAGCAAGGAATTCATCCTCCAGGTGGCGGAGTAGCTGGCAATCGAGAGCTTACGGAATACATGCAATATGGCTACGTCCCCTATGAATACGGACCTGTTTCCAACACATTGGAGTATGCTTACGACGATTGGTGTATCAGTCAGATGGCCAAATCTTTAGGCAAGAATAAAGACTACAACTATTTCCGCCACCGAGCCAATAACTATAAGAATATCTGGGATCCAAAGGTCGGATATATGAATTTGCGGATGGCTGATGGCAATTTCAAGCCAGACTTCGACAAGCATTGTTGTTCCACATTCCTGGGATCTGGTTGGGTCGAAGGCAATGCCTGGCAATATTCGTGGTTTGTGCCGCAGGATCTCAAAGGTCTGATCTCTCTGATGGGAAAAGACACATTCAACAACAGACTCAATGAGGGATTTGAGATCTCCAAAAAATGGAAATTTAATTCAGAATATACTGAAGAAAATAGCCTTGCTGCAATGGGTGTCCTGCCAATAAATCATGGCAATCAGCCCAATATGCAGGCCGCATATTTATTCAATTACTCCGGCAAGCCATGGCTCACGCAAAAATGGTCAAGAGAAATAATGGATATCTACTATGGCGATGGTCCCCACACAGCTTGGCCTGGCGATGAAGATCAGGGCCAAATGGGCGCCTGGTATGTCATGAGCGCTCTGGGATTATTCGAAATGCGAGGCGGAGCAGATGTTGAACCGGTATATGAAATTGGAAGCCCAATACTAGATGAAGCTGTGATTCATTTGGATCCAAAATACTATCCAGGAAAAACCTTCGTGATCAAGACGACCAACAATTCAAAAGAAAACAGGTATATCCAATCGGCAAAATTCAATGGTCAAGCATTAAATAAGCCTTGGTTTTATCATAAAGATCTTGTCAAAGGAGGTACTCTCGAGTTTGTGATGGGACCAAAACCAAATGAAAGCTGGGGCAGTGCAGCAGACGCAGCACCCCCATCTATGTCTGATGAAAAATAGAATTTGAAACAGGTGTTGAAGTTGTTATTCTTATCGTTGCTGCTCTCGCAGCTCTTGACGCTCAACGCATGCGTCAAGGATAATTTCTTGTTTACCGTGTTGCCGGCAAGCAGGACTGGTATTGATTTCAATAATACGCTAGCAGAGTCAGATTCATTCAATATTCTCAATTATCTCTACTACTACAATGGCGCCGGTATTGCCGTAGTTGATGTCAATAAAGACGGCTTGGAAGACTTGTTTTTCTGTGGCAATGAAAGTAGCTGTCGCTTATACCTTAATCAAGGCAATTTGCGATTTACAGATATCACTGTGCAAGCTGGATTGAGCACCAATTTTTGGGCCAATGGTGTCACAGTAACTGACATCAATCTAGACGGAAATGCCGACATATATATCAGTGTTGCGGGCTCCTTGACCGCCGCTGCAAGGGCTAATCGCCTTTTTGTTTGCCAAGGGATCGATGCCAAAAGCAAAATCCCCACATACAAAGAAGAAGCTGCTTCATACGGTATCGCAGATACGGGTTACACGACTCAATCGGCGTTTTTTGATATGGACCAGGACGGTGATCTCGATCTATTTGTGATGAATCACGCCAACAATCATGACATTGTAAATACTCCAGTTGGATTGAAAAATGACGGGCAGAGCGATTCGCAAGATCACCTGTACATCAACAACAATGGGAAATTTAACGAGGTCAGCGCCAAATCAGGAATTCTCGCCGAAGGTTATGGCCTTGGGCTTACGATTGGGGATTTCAACGGGGATAATTTACCTGACATGTACGTTGCAAATGATTTCATTTATCCCGACAACCTGTATATCAATCTTGGCCATGGCCGCTTTGAAGATAGGGCCTCGCAGTATTTGCCAACCCAGTCGTACAACAGCATGGGCTGCGATTATGCCGATATTGACAATGATCAATACTGCGATCTGATGGTCTTGGATATGTTGCCCTCTGACCAATTCAAGTTTAGGCAAATGGCGGGTGGCATGACCTGGTACAAATGGGATCTGATGATGAGCAAGCAATACTCACCACAGTTTATGCGCAATTCCTTGTTCAGAAATAATGGACTGGATTCTGCAGCGACCAAGGCCTATCGCTTCACAGAACTAAGTCGATTTGCAAGTGTCGAAGCTACAGATTGGAGCTGGAGCGCCTTGTTTGCAGATTTTGACAACGACGCATGGAAAGATCTATATGTCAGCAACGGATATTACAGGGACATCACAGATCGTGATTTTGTGGAGTTTTCGTCCAATCTGGGAATGTTTAAGGAAAAACAATCCGCAAATCACGACCTTATCAAAGCAATCCGCGAGCACCAAGATGCAGCGGCTGTCAACGCGCTGTTTATCAACAACAAAGATTTCCAGTTTGATCGTAAATCCAATTTAGTCGGTGGCTCGGTCAAGTCATGCTCCAACGGAGCAGTGTATGCAGATCTGGATCTCGATGGCGACCTTGATTTGGTGGTCAGCAATATCAACCAGACAGCCTTTTTGCTAGAAAATCATTCTGCTGCCGGCAACGCAAATTATCTTCAGGTAAGATTAAGAGGCTCCCAACAAAACCCTCAAGCGATTGGAACGAAGGTCACCATTTATGCCGGTACACAAGTACAGATGCAAACTCAATTTCCGGTAAGGGGATTTCAATCGCATGTTTCTGAACTCTTGCATTTTGGCCTGGGCAGTACCAAAATAATCGATTCGATGAAAGTGTTTTGGCCTGATGGCTTGATATCGACAAGCAAGCTGATTGCATGCAATCAAGTGATCGCTCCTGTCTATTCTGAGGCGGTCTTTTCAAGCCAATTGCCGGCCCAAGCGATTACTGACATGTCCTTTGTCGATGTGACTGACTCATTTGCTTCCATTTTCTCACATGTGTCGAGCAAGGATCGAGATTTCATTCAGGAGCCTTTGCTTCCCCGGTCGTATAGCAACTGCGGTCCTGCCATGGCAGTTGGAGATCTAAATAATGATGGCCTCGACGATATTTTTCTGAGTGGAAATGAAAATCAAACTGGCAGCATCGCATTCCAGACCACCAAGGGAATCAATACCGTCCAATTGAATGTAAATCAAATGGGTACTGTTAGTGCTGCATTGATATTAGATTACAATTGCGACGGTTGGAATGACATTTGGCTGATCAGAGGCGGCGACAAACAACGTGATAAGCGGGACTCAGCATATCAAAGTACTATCCTAATCAATAAGCAAGGAAAATTCGAGCCCCTTGACGACATCGACTTGCCGATTCAGAGCAGTTCCTGCATTGCAGGAAGCAAGGTCAGCAAGGAGGGCGAGCAGTATGTTTTTGTAGGAGGAAATGTGATTTCCGGACAATATCCAAATGCGAATCCTTCGCATCTCTACCTCAAGTCTTGTGGAAAATTGTCAGATCTCAATGCCACACAAGCAGGATTTCTTGATTCGATCGGACTAGTCACTGCAGCAGTATGGTGTGATATTAATGGCGATCAAAGGGAGGATCTTATACTTGCCGGTGAATGGATGGAGCCACAGGTATTAATAAATACCGGTAGTGGATTTGAAAATAAAGCAATCAAATCGGCTCTTCCGCTCAAGGGTTGGTGGAGAAGTATCACTTGCGCAGATATCGATCTTGACGGCGATGCCGACATTTTGCTTGGCAATGAGGGTTTGAATTCGAGATTTAGGCCTACTCAGCAGTCGCCGCTTTTGCTCTACTATCAAGACTTTGATCACAATGGCTATGTTGATCCTGTTATGGCCCAAAATGATGAAAATGGTATCTACCCAATCTTTGCAAGAGATCCCGTAACAAAGCAAATGCCACAATTGCGCTATAAGTTTCCCCGTAATGCGCCATTCGTTAGTAGCGATATGAATGCTATATTTGGAAAAGAGAATTTGGATAAAAAATTACCCTTAGTAGCTGATCAATTTGCTTCCATTGTACTCATCAACGAGGGCACAAAGGGTTTCAAAGCCAAAGAATTGCCAAAAGATCTTCAAAGGGGACCAGTCAATCAAATGTTGGCTTACCAACCAAATGACAACAAAAAGTCGTCCATCATCTTTTGGGGCAATTGCGTCGACGCTGAAATGATCAACGGATATCAAATAGGATCCAATCCGCAGATACTCTACGCTGAAAGTGGCGGAGCCTGGCAGATCGCTGATATACGACAGTCGGGATTGAACACAAGGGGAGTAGTAAAAAACTCTGCAATACTGCGTCGACCTGGAAAAGAAGATTTACTTTTCGTATTGGTGCAAAATGCATCGGTCAAGATATATTCGATTCGGCGGTCCGAATCGAATGCTTTTATTTCAAAACAAAATTTATCACCTCTCTAAAATTCATTTTATGAAACGTAACATTTTGATTGCTACACTTTCCGTCCTTATGGTTTCGGGAATAGCATTTTTTTCAGCTTGCAATGACGACAGCCCTAAACCAAAAGTCGCACTAAGCAGCAATTCATTTACTGGTAAAGTTGGCCAAGTCGCTACTACAACCGCAACAGCTACTGCAGACGCAGGAGTCAAATCCATCAAAATCACAAAGTACATCGGCACTACTGTCGATAACTCTTATGGCACTAATGGAACATTGACTGTGAATGCAGCAACTTATGCGTTGTCGTATACACTATCAGGTGAAGGACTTTCAAACCCTGTTCGCTTTAATTTCGTGGTTGAAGACAATGATGGTGCTACTAATTCAGGGTCAGTTGACTTTGTAGTAACTACTGAAATCACTCTTCGTTATGTCTTGACAGCTTATGACTGGCAATGGGAATCCAAGTTTGGAAAAGATCTCGTAGCAAACCCTGCTAAAGAGCAAATCCTTCCTTGTGAACTTGACAATGAGTATGTGTTTACAGACACTCTAGCACTTGACTATGGTCCTTTGACAGGAGCTGGTGGAGGAACTTGTGATTTTGATGCACTAATTATCGGAAGCAGCTGGGAACTCAATGACGCGACCAACGAACTTAAATTACATTTCTTCAATGCATTTAATGGCCTGGTTACAGAGACTTACCAAGTTACAGCATTCAGTGCTACTCAGTTCACGGCAACTTCATTTGTTGACTTAAGTGTATTTGGTC
>JBDSUZ010000180.1:0-4298 GCA_039927395.1 Saprospiraceae bacterium
GACTTTCCAGGATCAAATCCCTTCTTGTAGGAAGACCAAGTGACGTAGCAATTAATCTCGTCTTTATTTTCGCAGGGGCGCATGATTTCATAAATCGATGTGTCGATACTGAAGCCAACTAAATATGCAGCAACCAATCTGCTCTTCATCGCAGGATTGTCAAAATATTCCTTCAGCAGTCGTCGAGCATGATATGTGCCCTGGCTATGAGATGCCAAAATTATCGGTCGACCGCTATTCATATTGGCCAGATAGTACGTAAAGGCAGCTTTTACATCTTGATATGCAAACTCTAGCGCTTCTGGGCCTTCAACAGTATCTGCAAATGAGTCATAAGTCGCCTGGCGGTAAAGTGGAGAATATATTCTGCACTGCTTATTGAATACGCTCGCTTGATATTTGAGCGAACCGTCTTCTATTTTACTTCTTTGTTCTTCATCTCTGACATCGGCGTTCCAAGGTTCCTTACCGCGATATGTTGTGGGATAAACAAAGAAAACATCGATACTCTTCAGCGAATCATTGACAAGCTTCTCCCCTTTTGGAGCAATGTCGATGGCGTCATCACGGAACGGCAGAGCAACCCATAGACTACTATCAGAATAATCTAATGCTGCACTAAAAGGAGTTTGGGCTTGCAAAAAACTTAGGCTAAAACCGGCAAAAAAGATGCCTAAAAAAAGAACTCGTTGGAAACTGCGCATGAAAACTATTGTAGATCATGATCTAACGACAGATCATGCACAATAGTTTACGTTAGTCCTAAGTAAATACAGCTTCTTTCAAAACCTTTCTACTTTCAATGACACATTGGGATTTCAGTACTTAGAAACTCAGGACTTAAATAGGGAATCCCTAATCCTAGGCCGCGCAATACTAAGAGACAACCCATTATCATAGTGATAACGGGTGTAATGCTGCGCATTTTGGCTCGAAAAGACAAAGAGATATTGGCGAAATAAGAAATTGAGAACATAGTTGGAACTGTACCAATTCCAAAAATTGCCATATAAAGACTGCTGGACCAAATATTACCAGTAACCGCTGAAGCGGCCAGTGCTGCATATACCAAACCACAAGGAAGAAGGCCATTAATCACTCCAGTCAGAAATAGACTACTTTTGGTATTCCTTTTCATACTATCCTGAATAGCAAATATTACTTTAGACCGAAGCCGATTCAGAAGTAAACTATTAGGAAAAAGCCGTTTGAAAATGCGGGGAAAAAATAAACTGAACAATAGGAACAATCCTAATCCGATGGAAAGCACTTGCTGAAAGCCTGCTAGTCGAAATCCGAAACCCAAAACACCAACCAAAGCCCCTCCTACTGAGTATGTAAATATTCGGCCCAAATTATAGAGTAAGATGCCTTGATTCCTTCCAAACGAATTTGCATCACCTAATGGTAGATTCATAGCAATTGGTCCACACATACCAAGGCAATGAAAACTGCCCATGATACCTAAAACCAAAGCTGAAATGAATATGTACATTGTGAAAATATCTAATTGCCAGCGATCAAAATGGAATGCTCTTCATAATACCGTACTCCGTCGCTTTCCCAGTCAATTTGCATTTGAAATCGCCCTGGGTTCAATTCTGCTACATCAATTACTTGCTCATTTGTCCCTGCTGTTCCAATTTTGCTTGCTCGATCATTCTTCGCATTTGCAGGACAGAAAAATCGAACCTCGCCTGATATTTCACTCTCAATTTCCACAGGGAAATTGAGAAAAATGGAATCACCCAAAAGCTTCCATTCTAGTGCAGAATTTAGGTTTTTGGTAGCCGATAATTTTTCAATTTGGCCTTGGAAAGCAATTTCCTTGTCGTAATAGTCGGCGCTGACAAGGTCAATTTGTTTGCTGGAGCTACTTATCACAAAACCCATTATAGCTATGACAAATACTGTATAAGTTAATGCTATGCCAGTTCCCCAATTCCATTTGATTTTCATAATTACTCGATTTGTAAAGTGACACAAGAATCTTACTCTTGCTAGATTGGGCCTAAGAACACTGATTTGATCGTTTCAAGCATTTCCTCACGATCATTGAAAACGCCAAACTGAAGTTTCATCTTGCGTTGCTCAATTGCTTTACGGTGCAGAGTCACAAAAAAAGTACCCTCTCCTATTGCTCCAGGATATAGATTCAACTGTTTTTCCGTTCCAATAAACTTGATCGTACCTGCTGGTTCCAGTAATTTGATATGCAATTTCAAAGTATCCTGCGATTTATTGAGCATTTTGTAATTATATAGATTGCTGATACTATCCGCACCTATTTCCTGATACATGACGCCAGGAGCTCTAA
Organism: Saprospiraceae bacterium; assembly: GCA_039927395.1. Classification (GTDB taxonomy): domain Bacteria; phylum Bacteroidota; class Bacteroidia; order Chitinophagales; family Saprospiraceae; genus JBDSUZ01. The sequence continues at coordinate 2,318 of JBDSUZ010000180.1, forward strand.
GGACAGTAGTGTCAATAAGATGACGTGTGTTGATTGCAAATCCCAAACCAGTAACTAAGACCAGCAATACTATTGAATACCCGATCATTCTCGGACTAAGTCTCAGCTTTTGGCCTTTGGCTATACCGTTTTCTGAAGCATAGCGGATCAAACCCTTTGGTTTGTGGATAGACTCCATGATCTGATCACAAGCATCGATACAAAGTGTACAATTAATGCATTCTAGTTGAGTTCCGTTGCGAATATCAATACCAGTAGGGCAAACTCTAACGCACAAGTTGCAGTCGATGCAATCACCGTGCTGGACTGGGTCGGTTGGCTTAGATATTTTCCCTCTTGGCTCACCACGCAAATAGTCATAAGCCACCACTATTGAATTGGCATCCAGCAGAACGCCCTGAAGCCTTCCATAAGGGCAAACAACGATACAGACTTGTTCTCTAAACCAACTATAGACGAAGAAAAATACACCAGCGAAACTCAACATGGCGATCAGTCCTCCCCAATGCTGATTAAGTGGTTGCGTAATGATATCAATCAAGGCATCTATGCCAATGAAATAGGACAAAAAGAAATTGCCAATTACAAATGAGAGGACAAAGAATACAACTATTTTACCACCCTTTTTTAGCAATTTATCCTTATCCCAATCTCTTTCATTCAATGCCTTTTGTTGTTGCGCATTGCCTTCTATCCAGTACTCAATCTTGCGAAATACCATCTCCATAAACACAGTCTGTGGGCAAGCCCAACCGCAAAACAATCGTCCAAATATCACGGTAAACAGGACAATGAATACCATAAATGTCAACAGAAACAGCGCAAAGAGGAAGAGATCTTGTGGGCGAAATATGGCACCAAAGATTATGAATTCCCTCTCCAATATATTGAACAATATCAGCGGCTTTCCATGTAGTTTGATGAAGGGAAGTCCAAAGAAAAGTAGCAGAAAAATATTGCTTGCCCAATTTCGCTTGCGGTAGAATTTGCCCTTCTGTTTTTGTGGGTATACCCATTGTCGGTCACCACTCTCATTGATGGTACCGATGGAATCTCTGAAAGAATCTGGGTCAAATATTGAAGGTTCTTTTGGCATAGTAATCCGATTGACTTTCGAATAAAATTTTGAAAACAGGCAATCGAAATACGATTCTCTATTTGGCAATTGTGTCTACAGGGGGCCTAGGCACTTCTTTCCACAATTCACCTTGAGGCGCTTTTGGATTTGCAGGATGAGACCCCTGAAATGACAATATATAACTCGCTACTTTTTGCATAGCTTCAGGAGTCAATTGATTTTGCCATGAGATCATTCCTTTGGCAGGAACGCCATATTTAATAGTTGTGAATACGTCCTTGATTCCCCCGCCATGAATCCAATACTCATCTGTAAAATTAGGACCAACACCCCCTTCCCCAAACTTGCCGTGACAAGCCACACAATTTGCCAAAAATATCTCCTCACCATTTGTCAAGGAAAGCTCATCTTTTAGTTGCACTACCGAAGATTCGTCCACGTTTGCCGCCTTTTCACTTAAGCGTGCTTTCTTTTCAATATCAGCATTTACCAGTTCAGTTTTGTATTCGTCCAACTGAAGCGGTGATATTTTGAATACATGATAGTCCAACATATAATAGATCGCAAAAGCAATCGTCAAATAGAAGCCGTATTTCCACCAAGGTGGCAGATTATTGTCCAACTCATGTATACCATCGTAATTGTGATTAGTCAGAATGCTTTCTTCGGATTCTACAGGCACACTATCTGTCAATTTCCTGTTGATCATCGACCAATTGAACCATGGCTTATCCTCTTTGGTCAGAGGTTCAGGTTGAAATCCTAAGCCCAACATGATCCTTTTAACCGTACGAGTAAGGACCAAGATGATCATCAACTCGGCACAAATAATAAATACCAAGCCAATTAGAATCCACGAGTCAATTCCTGCAATTTGATTGGGAACACCTAGAAAAGCACTCG
>JBDSUZ010000181.1:0-7631 GCA_039927395.1 Saprospiraceae bacterium
AAATTCTTCGCACACCCCACACCCCACACCTCACACCCAAAAAAACACCCAACACCCAGCATCCTTTATGCCCTTTTCATTAATAACAATCGTTACCCCCATCTTCAACGCGATCAAAACAATCGAAGACACCTTGCGTTCCGTCCAGGATCAAGATTATCCGTCGATAGAACATATCGTGATTGATGGTTTGTCAACAGATGGGACAGTGGAGCTTTTGGAGGGCAGAGAAGGGATTCGGTTATATTCGGAGCAAGATGAGGGCATCTATGATGCTATGAACAAGGGTATCATGAAGGCGAGGGGTGAGATTGTGGGCATTTTGAATGCGGATGATTTTTATACTGATCCCAAGGTGCTTAGTGATGTAGCGGCTTTGTTTGAAGATGAGAGGATTCAGGCGGTGTATGCCGATTTGTGCTATGTTGATGCCGAGAATCCAACTAAGATATTGCGCTATTGGAAGGCCGGAGAATTTCATCCGATGCGCTTCTTCAGTGGATGGATGCCGCCTCACCCGACATTCTTTGTGCGGAGGGGATTGTATGAACAATTCGGAGGCTTTGACCTGCGGTTTTACTATTCGGCGGATTATGAGATGATGTTGAGGTTACTGTTGAGAGCTGCGGTGCCAGTGGCTTATTTGCCTAGGACAATAGTGCATATGCGCGTAGGAGGCAAGAGCAATGCCAGCTTTGGTGGCAGGTGGCGCGCAAATAGAGAGGATCGCAAAGCTTGGACGGTCAATCGTCTTCGTCCGCATTACTGGACCATCTGGATGAAGCCATTGCGTAAACTATCACAATTCTGGAAGCGCCCTTAGATAATTGAAATAGTCCTCTGCGCGAGGTCCACAAATATTACGAGCCGGGTTAAGAAGCGATTCTTCCCGGCTTTTTTATTGCAACACTTATGAAGAATAAAAAAATATAATCTTAGGCATATTCATAAAGTCCTGAGAATCCATTTCTAAGGAAAAACCTGAGGCTGGAGAAAAAAAAATTAAAAAATTATTGTTTGTAACAGTTTGTTTTCATGGCAGATAATTGCTAATTTTCAAGTAGTAACTATTTCACCTCTTCCAATTAGGTCCTACTAGCCTGATACCACTAATTGCTTGTTCTCTTTGCGGAATTCAAGATTTGGGTCGTGTATTTGACTAAATGAATCCCTTTGGTGGATTATCAATCTATGCACTAAATCCACTTAAATGCGCAATTATCCCTCTCTTTGTGCGGTCCTCCTTGTTATTATCTCCATTTACAATTCTTACGGGCAGTGTAATTCCACCATTCTTGTTGAGAATTTACCCTTAAGCAATAGTTGTATCCCAGTTGTTTCTGAGTTGCTTGTTGCGGGCGAATTCACAAATTTCACGGGCCCCCTTGCAAATAAGACTTACGAATTTTCGAGTACGATTCCTTCAGACTATATAACAGTGAGGGATACGGTTGCAAATACAGTGCTGGTGCATGGTACTGGAACCTTGACCTATAGTACAGGGGCCGTTGCGCCAGGCCGCTTTAAGGTAATCGTCAATTCAAATGCTTCCTGCGGCACGAATGGCATTATTAGGGATCTAATAGTGCGCTGCGCCTCTTGTTCTCCGCTTGCCTTTCCTACCTGCGTTAGTAATTTCGCCCCAGCAAATAATGCATTTGACTTATCGCTAAGCCCTCAACTTTCATGGGACTTTGATGCCAATGCCTATTCGTATGATATTTATATGGCCGTGATGACCGGCGGTTGTCCAGGGACTCCCGGCACCTATGTTTTGAAGGCCAATTTTATTGGCACTACAATAGGAGTTGTTACAGGACTTGCCTACGGCACGACATATCGCTGGTATGCGGTGCCAAAAGCATGCGATGACACTCCAGCAAGTGGATGCTTGAGCAATGCAACCTGCTTTACTACGCTGCAGCTGCCTCCTGTCAACGATTCCTGCCAGAATGCAATACTGATATCACCAAACCTCAACTGTACTTGGACGGATGGAACTGCTAGGGGAGCAAGAGATGAAAATCTAGGTGGGGAATGTACGAGTGCCACCATAAGAAGAACTGTCTGGTACAAATTTGTCCCAGGGGCGTCTAGCATAAAAATAGGTGTTCAAGGGTCTGCTGCATTTGATGCTGTTATAAAGGTGACTTCAAACTGTAGTAATGGATCTGTGATTGGCGGCTCTTGCGTAAACGCCACAGGACCAGGCCAAATTGAAGTGCTGAATCTTAGTGGCCTAAGCTCCTCCGCAACTTATTTTATCTCCATTTACGATTATTTTGGCGATACAAGTGTCAATGCGACATTCCAAGTTTGTGCAAGCACAAATACACCACTACCAATCAGGCTCAGTTCATTCAATGCTATTGCTGACGGTGAGAGCAACCATCTCTCATGGACGACTGAGACAGAAGAGAGCAGCTACAAGTTTCAGGTTGAGCGCCATAGTTCGCTCGATAGAGATTGGACCACAATCAAGGAGTTGGATGCCGCTGGACAGAGCTCAAAGCCAGTACAGTACTCCATGGAGGATGAGGCGCCACCCGCGATTGCCTACTACAGACTCAAAATGCTGGATCAAAATGGTGAATTTACCTATTCATCTACCCTAAGAGTAGCTCGTAAGGGCAAATCAGTTTGGACCCAAGTCAGCCCAAATCCATTCCACAGCAACTTAAATATCTCGATCGATATACCTGATAATCAGATGATTCAAGTATCAATCTCCGACATGCAAGGTCGACAGCTTGACATGTATACGTATGATTTTGCAAAAGGTACGTATCCCCTCGAAATCGATTCGGATGCCTGGCCAGTAGGCCTCTACATACTTCAGGTGCGCAGTACTGGGGGTACGGAGGTGATGAAGGTGCTGAAGGATTGAGGGGAGGGTGGATTGTTGAACCAACTTGCCTGAAACACATTTTCGTTGCGCTTATTTAACATCTCGTCCTTCCCTATCTTGCACATTGTAGGGGACAAGGCCTTATTTTTGGCGTTTTCTTGCCATATTTGCGGCAGTTTCTGACCGTATTTAGCGGTAGAAATAATTGACTTACCCGCATGCAATTTATCAAAAGAGCTTGGCCCCTAATTTTTGGAAAGCCCTGGTTATATAAGTTTAATCTGGCTTTGTTCCAATTGGGTTTGCGAGGTATAGGTGTGCTCAACTCAGCTACTGACAGGCATTCTGGTGAAAAGTGGCTAATGAAATTTCTAAGTCAGCGATATGGTATCAAGACTGTATTTGATGTTGGCGCAAATGAAGGCGCCTATGCTTTGGGCCTGCTAGCCGCCCAACCGGAGATTCGAGTCTATTGCTTTGAGCCGCATCCAATCACTTATGCCAAGCTCCTACTGAACGTCTCAGCTACGTCAGCTAAGTGTTTCAACATCGCATTGTCGGATCAAATTGGCAATTTGAGTTTCTATGATTACAAAGACGCTGATGGATCGGAGCACGCATCGATGTATGAAGATGTAATTAGCAAAATCCACAAAAAGGAAAGCCACGAAATCAAAGTAAAGGCACTGACTTTAGATAGTTTTCTTGATGAAAACAATATATCTGAAATAGATCTTCTGAAAATTGATACTGAAGGCAATGAGTATTCTGTATTGAAAGGTTCAGTTGATTCACTTCAGCAAAAAAGAATAAAAATCATTCATTTTGAGTTCAATGAAATGAATGTGATCAGCAGAAGTTTTTTTAGGGATTTCGAAAATTTACTTGCAGATTTTGAGTTATTTCGTTTGCTACCGCAAGGTCTTTTGCCCCTAAATGGAAAATCCCCCGTATTTGTCGAGATATTTGCCTACCAAAATATTGTTGCTATTCGCAAAGATTTGGTTGCAAATTGAGGAGGTTAAAAACACTGAAAATGAAAGTTGCATTAATTACAGGAATTACGGGTCAAGACGGAGCATATTTGGCAGAATTCCTCTTGAATAAGGGATATCAAGTCCACGGGATAAAGAGAAGGAGCTCCTCATTTAATACAGATCGTATTGATCATCTGTATCAGGACCCACATCAGCCGCATAATATGCTGCACCTTCACTATGGCGACATGACGGACAGCACTAATCTGATCCGAATCATCCAGGAAGTGCAACCAGACGAAATTTACAATCTTGCTGCGCAATCGCATGTGCACGTAAGTTTTGAAACTCCCGAGTATACCGCCAATGCGGATGCGATTGGACCATTGCGAATACTAGAAGCTATTCGATTGCTTGGATTGGCAAAGAAAACCCGATTTTATCAGGCATCTACCTCTGAACTTTACGGATTAGTACAGGCAGTTCCTCAATCAGAAACTACGCCATTTTATCCTCGTTCACCATATGCTGTCGCCAAATTGTATGCATATTGGATTACGGTCAACTATCGTGAAGCTTATGGCATCTATGCTTGCAATGGGATACTTTTCAATCACGAATCGCCAATAAGGGGAGAGACATTTGTCACTCGCAAAATCACAAGAGGAGTCGCCAAGATTGCCCTGGGTCTGCAGGAAAAACTGTATTTAGGCAATCTAGACGCCAGACGTGACTGGGGTCATGCACGTGATTATGTCGATGTCATGTGGCGCATGCTACAGCAGGATACAGCTGAGGACTATGTGGTAGCTACGGGAATCACTACTTCTGTTCGTGATTTTATCAAAATGGCATTTGAGGAGATAGGCGTAAATCTGAAATTTTCAGGAGAAGGAGCGGACGAGAAAGCACATGTAGTGTCATGCTCCAACCTCGAATATCAAGTTGCAGAAGGCACGCTTGTTGTCGAAGTTGATCCACGCTATTACCGTCCGACTGAAGTAGACTTGCTAATTGGCGACCCACAGAAGGCTCAAAAGCAATTGGGATGGTCTCCTAAGACAACGCTTGCTGAATTAGTAAAGGAAATGGTAGTTAGCGACCTCGAGCTGTTTAGAAAAGAGGAGCTACTTAAGTCAGCCGGTTTTGAAATCAGGCAGACCTTTGAATAGAGGGATTTAGCGCACCAGAGTTAGATCACCACTTTTCCGAATGAGCCCGGCGTGACCAGGTTCTATAATTTCTGCATACCAAACGTACACACCTGGTTGTTTGTCACGGCCATGGAATTTCCCATCCCAACATTCGCCTGCTTTCTTTGAATAAAATAGTTCATTTCCCCAGCGATCAAATATCGTCCATCGGATTATCTGACAATCGGTGTTTGTAAATACACAAAACTGGTCATTCGTGCCATCTCCATTTGGGGAAAATCCTGAGGGAAAGTAGATTTTCGATTCGGCACAACAAGAATTTACAATGATTGTGTCCGACCTGCCGCATATCGAATCGCTAATTACTTCAGCAACAACAATTCCGGGTTGGGTGACAATAAATTCCTTGCCAGCAATTTCATGATTCCAAATTGTTTCTTCAAATGGACTGAATAAGGTTATCGGATTATTTGAGCAAACTATAGTGTCGGGACCCAAGAATCCACCATCAATCTTCGGTATTGAACGAAGAGTTAATTCAACAAGAGTATCGCAAGAAGATTGATTTATGATAGTATCATAGAAAACTCCCTCACCTGTGATATAAAGCTTACCAAAAAGTAGTGAATCTCCTTGGCATAAACCCCTTTCTTCCTTGCGTTGAATGATTGATCCGAAGTCGGAAAAATATCCGAATCTCGCTCCTTTGACGGGATCGCCATCTAAGAAGCTTAACTGAAATAATCCTTTTGAATTTTTGACATATGTGGTCGTATTAACGATTACAGATGGTGCTTGTATTTTTGCAGCAACAATAGCTCCATTTGTACCAGGCACAGGTGAAAAGAATCCAGGCTGTATTAAATTGGGGTAACCCGCAACTGAAAATCCATTTTCATTGCCAGCCTCGGTAACAAGCATAATGTAGAATTCATTAGCGGTGGAACGAACAAAGCCAACTTCATCAGAACCATTGCAAGAAAATGAAGGCACTAGTGCAGTGGCGATTTCTTTGCCTACACCAGTCAATTGCAATACATAGATGGGCTCTGTGGCTTCTATGAGATGACGATCATTAACAGATACTTTTAGAGATTTGCCTGCGTCAAGGGTTGCCTGGAAAACCCCATCTTTGGAGACTTTAGTACCGTTTTTGCTTGCTACTATGAAGGCATATTCAGGTACAGATAATTCGCCTCGCTGCAACACATATTTCTTACCAATGTTTTCAACTGGGACTAATTGGTCTCCAGCCATATCGTAGAATGTTCCATCAATGTAAGGTGGCCCACCGATAAGGTCATCTTTAATTGTAACAGCAATTGGTTTATCAGATCTAATTCTACTTCCAATAGGCCGATTAGCACCAATTAGTGATGGGTCGACTACTGAATAGGTTTCACCTCGCTGCAATTGAATTGTAAATTCTACATTAGCAGCGTGACCAATTACATCTCTTGATGGTAAGATCTTGACAATGGTAGCATCTTCTGTGGCTACAATATCGAAAGCTGCCTGCGGCAGGGGATCATAAATATCGCCTCCGTTTGTTACTGTTTGAAATGGAGTGTAAAATTCTTTTCCTAGTGCTTTTTTACCTTTTAAAACAAAAATTTCAGGATTACAAATACAGGTACTTAATATTTCATAATACACAGAAATTCTTGAAGACGATTCGATTAATAGGCCCTTGTTTAGCACTTCATTTTCAGGATAATTCTCGATCAATTCAAATACATCATCCATAGGTACGGTTGCATTTGTAAATGCATCGATGGAGATAGTCTTTATTTCAAATTCAGGATTTGCGGGCTGAGAAATGGTAACTATTGCAGCTTCGTCATAGGAATTGATGCGAAATACGACCGGTCGGTCATATTGAGCACCTCCTTGCACTGATTGAGGAGCCGCAAACCAAAACTCCGTATCCTTCTGCGCAAATAATTGATTGCCAGGAGCGTACAACATGAAAAACAAAATGATTACAGGGAATGTTTTTCTTAATTTCATGGAATGGATCTCTTTTATTAAATATTCTATGGTCGACAGAAGTACTATTTAAACTTAGTGGTTTGAATAATTCCTAATGGAAAAATACGTATAAGTTCTGAATATGTGATCGTCGGTGACCTGAGATTGATTAAGTCAGCGCAGCGACTTTCTCAGTGGTTTCAAACCCTGACGAAGTTTTAAGATGGTTATACGAAAAGTTAAACTTGAGATGATTTATAACTCTGGATTCCCGCATTTCGATTCGTTAAACGTTTGTTAGTCTATTATCGCCCCTATCTAAGAAGCGACTTCGTCAGTGGTTTCAAACCCTGACGAAGTTTTAATACTGATAAACGAATAGATAAACTTGAGGCTATGTGGACTAACTGATTCCCGAGGTTCGGAAATTTTCCAGCACGTGAAGTCTAAATTTTTCCTTCAGTTAGACTTCATCAGGTCAACATTTGCAACTTCGTCAGGGTTTGAAACCACTGACGAAGTTATCTCCTCATGGAGACGGTGCTGCCTGACGAAGTTCTAGAATGGCTAAGTGAAAAGCTAAATTTGAGACGATGTCTACCTCTGGATTTCCGCATTTCGAATCGTTAATCGGTTCTTAGTCTGATATTGCCTAAGTCTAAGACGCGACTTTCTCAGTGG
>JBDSUZ010000182.1:0-21829 GCA_039927395.1 Saprospiraceae bacterium
AATGATTACTTTTGGGTGAGGTCAATACCTCACCCTTTTTTATGTCTACTAAGCTCAAAAACCTTTCCGAATCTGCAGATACCCAAATTCCCAATGCATCTGAAATGAGCTTTGGAATAGTTGTCGCGACTTGGAATACCGAAATCACTGAAAGTCTTTACCGTGGATGTTATGAGACACTCATCGCTAACGGTGCCAAGGACTCCGACATATTCACTGCTCGTGTTCCTGGATCCTTCGAGTTACCAATAGGTGCCCGACTATTAGATGCCAAGAAATCGCCCGACGCAATCATTTGTCTAGGTTGTGTGATCAAAGGCGACACAGATCACAATGAGTATATCAACCATGCTGTAGCGAACGGACTCACTCAATTAAGTCTGCTTCGTTCCAAACCTTTCATATTTGGGCTCTTAACAACCCAAAATGAGCAACAAGCAATTGACCGAGCCGGTGGCCAACATGGCAATAAAGGAGTCGAAGCTGCAAATACAGCAATCCAAATGATTTATATGTCGAAGTCAATTTCATCAGAGAAAAAGAAAATCGGATACTAAGTACCACTATGAAACTGACAACAATCGAAACTGGATACTTCAAATTAGATGGCGGAGCTATGTTTGGTGTAGTTCCAAAAAGCATGTGGCAACGACTCAACCCCGCAGACGAAAATAATCTTTGTACTTGGGCCTTACGATGTCTTTTGATTGAAAGAGACAACAGACTAATCCTAGTCGATACAGGAATGGGCGACAAACAGGACGATAAATTCCGTTCCATCTTCCAGCCATTTGGCCCTGATAGTATGGCCAAGTCAATACGCAAAGCGGGATACGGTCTCGATGATATTACAGATGTATTTCTAACTCACCTTCATTTTGACCATGTCGGAGGCGCTGTGACAAGAAATGATAGGGGCCAACTAGTTCCAACATTTGACAATGCGTCGTATTGGTCTACTGACAAACATCTGAATTGGGCTTTGCATCCCAATCCGAGAGAAAAAGCTTCGTTTCTTATAGAAAATATAGAACCATTACAGGCGCATGGAGTCCTAAAATACATTGAAGAGCAGAGTGTCACCACCAATTGGCTTCATGATATTGAAATCTTATTTGTCTACGGCCATACTGAGTCGATGATGATACCCATAATACCTATAGGTGATAGGAAGCTTGCTTATTGTGCAGATTTAATTCCTTCATCACATCACTTGGGATTGCCTTATATCATGAGCTATGACTTACGTCCTTTAGACACCATGGCTGAGAAGGCAAATTTTTTGGAAAGAGCTTTGAATGAAGATTGGATATTATTCTTTGAACATGATCCTCTTGTACCTTGCGCTACATTAAAAAGGGATCACAATGGGCGAATTACAATAGATCAAAGCGGCCCTCTAAATCATTTTGTTTAGGTTCTTGACTATCTGATTGATTGAGTCGTTTACCTTTCTTGTACCGTCAACTGTGAAATGCGCCATCTCATAGTACATGGCTCTCTTTAGCAAAGTCTGTTGTAGGTGACTCAGCAGTCCAGAGGTGTCAGTTGCATAATCAGCTAACAATGGTCTTTTACTTACATCTTCTGCATTTGACAGCCTTGTTAGTAAAGTTTCACTGGGGACTTTGATATAGATGACTATGCCTTGCTGCAGCATGTACTCAATGTTGTTCTGGTGCGAAGGTGTTCCTCCTCCGGTGGCAACAACTATCCTTGATTCTTCCTTGAGATTACGCACTATTAGTCGTTCCCACAATCTGAATGCACCTTCGCCTTCCTCTTTGATCAATTCAGCAATCGATTGATTGGAAACTTTTTCTATTTCGACGTCAGTGTCGACAAATTCTAAGTTGAGATACTCTGCCAACTGGATACCAAGCGTACTTTTGCCACAGGCAGGCATTCCAACAAGGTAAATCTTCTTCTTTTGTAAAAACATGTGCTGTATTTCAACCTGTATTGCTTAAAGTTACAAAGTCTTGTTTTCAAAACAAGATCTATGTTAAGTACTGGCCGAAGTTTTTTACTTTTGCAGCAATGAATCGCAACTTAATCATAGTTCTTGGCCTTGTTACAACCCTTGGCTGTAAATCCAATTACGATTCGGGAGAGGAATTACCTCAGGCACAGGTCAAAGGAGGAAATGCCGAATTGATAAGAAATCCTGAGAGTGCTGATGGACAGATGGACACGGTAAATGTTGCTACTATCAAACTCGATCATACGCTATTTGAGTTTGACACCATTAAAGCTGGCACTGTACTAAGCCACCGTTTTCCGTTTACAAATACTGGTACGATACCTCTCATTATTACCGATGTTAAGTCATCCTGTGGATGCACAGTCCCTGACTGGCCCAAGGATCCCGTGTTACCTGGCCAATCTTCAGCAATTTTAGTAGAGTTCAATAGTACAGACAAATATGCTTGGCAATCAAAGCCGGTCACTATAATTTCAAATGCATATCCAAAACCATCCGAACTACTGGTACATGGTTTTGTCATCGGTATGGCAACTAAAGAGTAATTTTTCAACCAACAAAACAAACATTTCACAACATGATTTTATTACAAGCAGGAACTGGGAATTGGCTTATGCAAGCCTGGCCGCTACTGGCGATGATCGGCGTGCTGTATTTTCTCTTTCTACGTCCCCAGATCAAAAAACAAAAAGACCAAGTTCGTTTTGTCGATTCTCTGGAAAAGGGAAAAGAAGTAGTCACAAACAGCGGTATGATCGGCCGAATCAACAAGATCGAAGGAAATGTAGTTTCCCTCCAAGTCGATCAAAAGACTTTCGTACGGATCATGAAAAGCGCTATTTCAAAGGAAATGACCGCAGCTTTAACTCCTGAACAGAAAACCAAAGAAATGGAGAAGGAAGCTGAAGTCTAAATTTAAACTCAACTAGAAATAGAAAAGCCCCACGTGAACTTCACATGGGGCTTTTCTATTTTTAGCTCAAATTCGAACTATCGAATTATCGATACATTTCCTTTGAAGAATACTGGCTCTCTACCAAAGCATTTAACTCTCAGATAGTATCCGTAGACATCAGAGCCCAATTCCTTGCCGTTCAGTTTTCCATCCCAACCTTGGGCTTGGTCTTCGGTACGGAATACCGTCTTACCCCATCTATCGACAATTGTCAATTCCATGGTTTCGATGATATTTCCTTTGACAAATAGCATGTCATTGTTTCCATCATTGTCAGGGGTAAATGCACTTGGCAAAAATATGAATGGCTCCTCACATGCGTTATTGCGAACAGTTACAGTCACACTTGATACTGCGGTACAACCGTTAGCTGCGGTAACTGTGACAGTGAATGTGGTAGTTTCAAACAAAATTTCGGTTACAGGATCAGAACCAGTGCTTCCAGAGGCTATAGAACTATCTGGTTGCCACTGATATGTAGCGCCTGGTACAATTGTAACGTGTAGGTTCGTGCTATGCCCAACAAAAATTTCTGCGGGATCAGCTGTAGCCACTACCGAAGGATTAAAGCTAAATACATTAACCGTACCAGTTCCTGTAGTAACACAACCTATATCATCGACAACAGTTGCTGTATATATGGTGGTTTCTGTCGGATTGACTACAATAGTATTTGTTCCGTGTCCAGATACAATACTACCGTCAGGCATCCAAGCTATGCTTACTTGTGTACTTCCGCCTGCTCCTGTATAAGTAGCTGTCAATGTTGGAGTATCACCAGCGCAAATATCTAGATTGCCAGATGAGACAACAACGGATACAGTCGGAACAAGGAAGGTGATCGTGTCTCTTTGCTTACAATTGTTAGCATCAGTTACTTCTACTATGAAGGATGTCGGTGTACCTGATTGAACTACCACTGAACTAGTCAGGGAGATTGTATCTCCATTCGCATTCAACCAAATATATGATACGGCTGAAGGACTATTTGCGCTTAATGTAGTGTCCATATTTGCACAGGAAATCACTGTGTCAGCAACACTAAGTACAATCGGGTCAGGCAATTGTATAAATACCGAGTCAACTTTCTGACAGTTAGGGTTATTAGGTACTGACACAGTAACATATATCCAAGTAGACTGGGTAACATTTGCAATTGGACTAACGGCTGTTGTTGAGTTCAACAAGTTGGCTGGAGACCAATTATAAGTATAGTTAGTAGGACCACCTGGATTTAATGTAATGTTGATGCCATCACAGGAAATTATGGTATCCTGACCAAGGTCAAAATCAACCGGAACCAGACTGATATGAATCGAATCTAAGCCATCACAACCAGTACCAAGAGTACCAGCGTAAATCCACTGTTCACCTTGGAAATTATAAGTTATTGAATTTCCAGTACCAATCACAGGATCCAAAGTTGGACTAGTAGACCAAATAATGGTACCTGTACCCGTAGCTGTAAGTATTATTGGATTCGAACACTGCACCGCATTGGCGGTAATGTTTACATCAGCACTCGACACATTTACCAGTACATGCTTGACGGTAGTACAGCCTAGGAACGTATCCAAAAGCACTACTGTATATGTGGTAGTAACTTCAGGGAATGCAATCGGGTTAGGAATGGTATTGGTTATGATATTGTAGTTAGGATTCCACAGATACTTGATTCCTGGCAAAAAGACCGGATTAAGCTCTACAGTATCTCCTTTACAGATATTCAAAACGGCATCGATAGTATCCGAACTTAACGGAGTGATATTGAACACCTGTGTGCTAGAATTAATACAACCATCTGCAAAAGTAACAGTAAGTGTTGCTGTAACTTGTGAAGTTCCATATAGTACGAGATTCACAGTCTGACCAGTATGCGTAGTTGTGCCCCCCGGATCCTGTACAATGGTCCAATCCCATTTAATTGGTTGTGATGCTCCGTTGCCTGTCTCATCCTGAAATATCAGTGCGATTGAATCAGCACAAGCGCTCGCACTCACTTCAAATTGAACTCCTAGAGCCGGATCTGGAATACCCATGAACGTCTTGGTAGTGTCATTGGTACATCCGTTGGCATAAGTAACCTGCAAATTTGCGGTGATCAAGCAAGTATCGTCAAGTAGAAGGAATGGATTCTGAGTTGTGAATGTCGAAGTCGAATCACAATACTCTATTGTCCACAGCCAGGAAACTGGCGGCGAAGGTATGTTACTTGTGACATCTGTTAAAATCACTTTGATTTGACCAGTACATTCGAGGGCCTGGTAAGTAAAATTGGCATTCAACAATGGATCAGGAGTTGCAAAGAATATTTGCTGACTTGTATCAATACATCCATTGTCATAAGTAACTGACAACAATGCATCTACTTGAATTGGCCCAGCTAATACTAGCGTTGGATCCTGGATATTGAAGGTATCAGTGATATTACCGTGCTTGATAATCCATTGCCAGCTAACAGGATTTGCAAAACCAGTCGAATCAGATAGGTCTTCAAAAATTACCACAAATTCATCATTACAGATCAATGGGTAATAAGTGAAATCAGCTCCTAAATCGTTTCCTGTTCCCGCAGGGATAGGCAAAGTTTCAACAGATTGGCATCCGTTATTAGAAGTAACAACAAGCATTACTGTTGCTTGCACATTGGCAGGAATCAAGAATGAAGGGTTAGATTCATTACTAGTTAAGATTACTCCACCTGGAAGGCTTACTGTCCATGCAAGGCTAGCAATACCTGATTGTGCATAGGCGTTATTGGTCAATTCAAGTATTAGCTGGTCACCACAATTGAAAGTCTGTGCCTCAAATAAGGCCGAAGTACTATCGATACCAACAAAGAATGAAACTGTAGCAGTATCGGAGCAAGTGGCGGATGAACTAGCAACCAACTTGACTATATACGTACCGAATGCCGGATAGGTATATGTTGGATTCTCTAAATTGGAAGTCGCGGACTGATTGTTTTCCCAATCAAAAAACCAAGTAAAATTCCATGGTGGACTGACTGTGGCAGTTCCATTTTCAAAATGAACGGTTAAATCGCCGTCACAGGAACCCGAAGGACCTGCTATGATTGCTTCAGGTAAGCCCGAGCATTCCTTAATATTGTATTCAAACTCTCTTCTAGTCTGAGAGATCAATTGCCCATTTCTAAATTCATTGACGCAAACTCCCACGACAAATTGCCCAACTATATTTGGTGTCCCGGTCAAAAATCCAGTGCTTGGATTAATAGTAAGCGGAGCTGAAGGATTACCCAATACATCTGTCAAGCTGTAAACCGGCGCTATCCATACCACTGTATCGTAAGGAGGTGGTGGCGGTGGTTGTGGCATTGGTTTAGTCGAATCCGCACCGGCATATGGTGTACAAAGAGAATAGACTAAAGAATCACCATCTTCATCAAATGCTGCAAAACTGAAGTTGATTGGCTGATTGACACAAATTGCCACTGGAGGCCAAAAATCAAAGCGAGCGCTTGAATTGCATTCGGTGAGTGCAAGCTCAGTGATTTTGGTTGAGAATGTCGTTCCTGTGTTGAGAGGATCATAAATGTTGGTCACCGTATAGTTGCGGCAACAACGTTGATAAATCAAATTATATCCGCCCTTTTTATAAGGCAATGTAACAGTGTCTCTGATAATCGCTCTATTCACACAAACTGAACTTAAAGTACCTCCGCATACGGAAGATATAAGGTCAGGCAGGGTATCAATACTAATTGGTTCAAACAGTATCTGTCCACCAATCCCTATATGCGTCATCAAGTTGCCCCTGTCGTCGAATATCCCTACTGAAGCAGGACTATCGAAGTCAGGAATGCCGTTGAAACAATCGCGGTAAACGGCCAAAGTAATTTCGTACTTATTGTTGCCTAAGCAACGATAAGTGATTTCACCTCCAACGATGTGGGTGGCCTTGGCCTGGAATCCAAATCCGAAGAGCATCAGACTCAACAGAAATACGAACCGCTTTGAATAGGAAAGCGAGGAATACCCCACCGAGTGTCCCCCGATTGGTGATATTTCCCTTCCCCTCTTTATAGCTGCAAACATTCGCATTAGTATTTTATTATTCTTCGAAAAGTAGTTTTTCCTAGGCTGGATCAATTGCGCGTGACATTGATGATCTCAGCTCTTCTCTCCTTGGATGCAGGAATACTATAGATAGATTCCCTGCGATTCTTGATCTGATCATTGATAAATCTAGGAGCAGTAGACTCTCCAAATGATTTCTCGGTGATCGTCAACTGTTTGCCCAAATATTTACTCAAAGCCCCTTTGTTGTAAGCCTTGATTTGATTTGTTACGCTGTTGATCCTTCTCTTAGCCAGTGCATCATTGTATTTGGAGCTTGCTCTAGGGCTTGTATAGCCCTGGATTTCAATTTTCACATTTTGGCCTGAGGCCAGTGTTTTATCCAATACTTTCATGAATCCTTCTAGTAATTCACTTCCTCCTCTTACCTGATCTTCAAAGAATCTATCGATTTCCTTCTCAGCTTTTGGCTTGTTCTCAGGGGTCAATGGCTTGAGGTATACATTGTTGAACTCAGACTTTTTAGCTATGTAAGAAGGATAGGTATCAGAATATGCCTTCTTAGTTGTGCTCTTGTAAGTACGTGGATCTGGGTAATCATTGTCAAAGTACAGCGCCAATGGCAAGAAGTCTTCAAGGTTACCTTGACCCAGATACAATTTGACAGTATGTCTGCTTGCATCACCAAGATCATTTGTGTTCAAAGTGACTTCATCTGGGCTAAATCCTTTCTTAGTCGCTATGATCCTGTAGGTATTGCCGCGTTTAATTGGCAATATCAATTGGTTGCTGTTGTAGTCCATTTGTGCAATGGATTCGTTGGCAGGATCATTGATATCGATCAAGCGGATAGTTGCACCATTAAGGGCAGCTTGCGTAAGTTTGTTGAACGTCAATATTTCTAGGTCAATATTCTCAGTCCTCAGGTATAGTTCTTTGACTATCTCCTGACTCTTACGAATTCCCTTAGTCGTGAATTTGACGGTATCGGGCAAATAGCCTGGTCTAGTTGCTATAAGAGTATAGTCTTTGCTTCTCTCCAAGTCAAAATGGAAATCATTAGCGGTAGGATTGCTAATAACTATCGGATTTCCCGGATTTGTTCTTTCTATTAGAGTAACTGTTGCTCCTTCAAGGGCTAGACGAGTACCTGCATCAAAAGTCAATGCTTTTAAAGTAATATCTAGATCTTGATAGGTCATCTTGTAGATATCATTACAGCATGCCTCTTGAGAATCATCAAGGAAAATCGAACCCAATCTGTTGGATGCGAAAAAACCTTTCTTTTGCTCAGGGTCTAAGCTGTAGTATAGATCGTTGTAAGATGAGTTGACAGGAATTTCAAGGTTTCTTGGTTTTTCCCAACCGTATTCCTGCTTTTCTGAAGCAAAAATATCATATCCTCCTAAACCTACATGCCCATATGAGCTGAAATAAAGTGTCTGAGAGTTGTTGTGGAAAAAAGGTGAAATATCGCTTTCAGTAGTATTTAATGAATCAAGACTCATAACAGAGCCAAAAGTGCCGTCAGACATTATCTCCGCATAGTAAAGGTCCATGCGTCCTTTGCCTCCAGGTCTGTCAGAAGAAAAGTACAGATATTCTTTTTGCATGAAATCATCGAAACCAACGGAAGGTTGTGTTGTAGTGTATCCGGCCGCATTTACAGGTTCTCCAATTTTCATAGCTGCACCCAGCACGGTATCTGTAACATCTCTGTAGTAAAGATCGCAACGGATATCATGAGCGTTCTGATACTCGCAAATAGTGTAGTACATCCTACTCTGATCCTTATTAAAAGTCGTATGAGCAGTATGGAGTCCAACAGCATTGAGATCACCTGGATATTCAACACTTGCTGCATCACCAATTGAATTCAACACCTTGGTAATCTTCCTTGTAGGAATCCTTGGATCCTTTTTATTTTCAAAACGAAGAGAAGAGAAGTACAAGGTATCTCCCATTCCCAAAGGTCCAAATTCAGTATATGGAGTATTGACATTGCCACCCAAATGCTCAACGACAACGTCTTCGTATGTAATTTGAGAATTTGCAATCGCCCAATCTAGAGAATTCATCTCACTATTGGCACGCTCAGTTATGTATTCATCTTCACCACCATGTGCGGAAATGTATAGTTGATAACTAACTCTCGCAGAATCATATTGACCAATGCTTCTTTGCATTTGGGCAAGATAGAAGGAAGAAAGAGGGTAAGTGTTACTAGTGTCTTTGTCAACTACATAAGTATAATGTACAATCGCTCTTTTGTATGCATTGAAGTTGCGCGCAGCTTCAGCTGCCTGGTATTGTAAATCAAGACGTGCATCATCGAACTCTAAAGCGTTCTCCGTAAACGTCAAGACAGAGTAGTAGTCCTTCTCTGCCAGCGATTTGGTCGCGGCTTCTTCAAAAGCCTTAAGTCTCTGACCATGCAGCCAAAAGGTGCAAAGGAGTAAGACCGGTAAAATGATCAATCGTTTCATATTCAGTACATTCAATACGAGGTGCAAATCAATAGATCGGAC
Source organism: Saprospiraceae bacterium (assembly GCA_039927395.1). Taxonomy (GTDB): domain Bacteria; phylum Bacteroidota; class Bacteroidia; order Chitinophagales; family Saprospiraceae; genus JBDSUZ01. The sequence goes on from JBDSUZ010000182.1 coordinate 9,508, forward strand.
AATTCTTAGCTTCTAAGGCTTTGACCTTTTTGATAATATAGGTTACGTGAACTTCAGGTCCTCCGTAATACTTAGTTGCAGCATTAAATTCAGATAAATTTATATCGTAGCTCAATCCAACATGCCAGCTATTGACAAAGAAGGCAAGAGTTGGCATAATAGCATCTTTCTTAAAATTTTCATTGAATCGATACTGCGAACCTACTTGTAATGCAAATTCTTTACCTCTCTTTTGGTTGAGGTAAATCTTAGCTGCAACGCCAACATTCTTTTCATCATATTCTGCTTGCTGATACCAAGAAGCGTTTAGGACGAAATCGACGGCATTCGCCACAGCAACAGCGCCTTCCACATAATAACTTTGGCGGATAGGCAACTTAAGATCGGAGCTTCCCTTGAAACTATTACTTGGTTTATTCAAATGATAAAAACCAGCGCCGAAATCGACTTTGGTTCTCTCTGATTTTTGTAGTCGGAAATTTGCGCCAGCACCTAAATCCAAGTAGCCCTTAGTATCTGGTGTGCTGCCTTCACCAGTAGGAAGTGCCTCATTATACTTTGTGCCATCCCATTGATTGTCCCATTTCAGGCGATCTGGAGAGAAACTCCTTGAACCATATCCAGCATTTAAACCTAGAGTTCCAAAGAAATTCTTCAACAATTGTTGAGAGTACGAACCATTCAATGCAACTTGAAAAAGTGAAAGCTTAGAATAACCTGCTCTATCATAGTTGATATTGCCACCTACACCAAAGAATCCTTTTTCACTTCTCTTGAGGTAAAGTTTCTGATCGTAGGCTCCGCTAAATGTCAAATAATCAACGGGCACATTGTGCCATTGATTTCTAAATGAGATGTTGACGCGCTGATCTCCATTGAATATACCGGTGAGTGCCGGATTTACGTTCATTGGAGAGTTATAGAACTGGGAATAGTGAATGTCCTGCGCGTACCCACTAAGAGCACAACAACAGAGATACACCCCCAATTGAAGGAGTAGATATGTTCTTTTCAAAACAGGACGGTTTTAAATATGATCAAATAATCAAGGTGTGAATTGCAAAATCCATACCAAAGAACTTGAAGTCATTCCGCAGAGCCTGAATTCCATGGGATTCCTTCAGATACCACAAATATGAGGCTATTTCGGCAATAAAATTGTATCTATTTCATTATGCATGAAGAGATTAGATCAAAAGTTATACCAATTACCTTTAATGATAATATGTATTCTTTTAAGCGTTAAAACGATGGGATGCAATCTATGATAACTGGCTATTCACCAATGAAGGAACTTTAACATTTGTTATTTTTTTCCACATTTTGATCTCGATTCTCAACATACTTTAAGAAATATGAAGTACTACATTAAGGGTACGCTTGTTATGAATTACATTTCGCCATATATAGAAAATAGTAGCATTTATCACCTAAAACTCTATATTCACGTAAGTGGAAGGCATCAAATAAATTTGAAGTTTTTCAAGAAAAGATTGACTTGGTACTCCTTTACAATGCATAACCTCATCATAACAGCTATCGAATGCGAATATTAGACCAAGCGCAGATTAAATCATGGGACGACTTCAGTATCCAAAGTCAGGGAATAGAATCCCATGAGCTAATGGAAAGAGCCGCGATTGCCTTTACGAAGCGTTTCATAGAGTTATTCCCTATGATACCAAACCAAAAAGGATGGGTTTTGGCGGGCCCTGGCAATAATGGCGGAGACGCACTTGCAATTGCTCGACTACTGGTCTTGCGTGGCTACAGCGTCAGTGTCCTGACTTGCAACTTTGGTCGTCAGCAGAGTCCCGACAATGTCAAGAATGAAGCTTTGCTTCCAAAAGAGAAACTTGATTCCTTCCACAAGGGTGATTCATATGATTTGACTGAAATCGCTAAACCTGATTGGATTGTCGACGGATTGTTGGGAACTGGATTTAGAGGCCAAATTGGGTCTGAACTATCAGATCTTATATCAATGGTCAATAGCTTAAGTGTCCCCGTGATCAGCATCGATCTCCCAAGTGGGATGCATACAGATGAGATATGTGTCGGACAATGCATTTGTGCTACTAAGGTTTTGACTTTCCAAAGTCCTAAACTTGCATTTGTTCTTCCAGAAAATAGCAAAAATGTCGGCGATTGGGAGATCCTAGATATTGATTTGGATCTCAATTGGTTAAATGATCAGAAAATAAAATATGAATTTAGCGTTGATTCTGAATTGCTTAGCCTAATCAAACCAAGAGATAAATTTGCGCATAAAGGCAGTTTTGGCCATGCTTTGATCATAGGAGGGTCAAGCAATTATTCAGGTTCTGTGGCATTGGCAAGCAAAGCGGCTTTGCGGAGCGGTTGTGGCCTTGTTTCTGTTCTGGCACCGAATGGCATTAAGCAAATCGTCCAAGGATATTGTATTGAATCTACTTGGATTAGTAACAAGAATGAAGAACATCTGAGCCTTCTGCCTCAACTCCAAGATTCCTACAATCTGGGAATTGGTCCAGGCATGGGCACAAATCCTGAAACTGCAGTATTTTTGAATGAGCTGCTGCAAAAGGCAAAGCAGCCGATTGTAATTGATGCTGATGCACTTAATTTGATATCGCTCAATCGAGGTTTTTTCAAGCATATTCCAGCTCAAAGTATTCTAACACCTCATCCTAAAGAATTCGATCGCTTATTTGGAGATCATCATGATACCAAAGAACGATTGATCGCAATGCCGGGATTGTGTAAAAAATATCAAATCAACCTAATACTAAAAGGGCACCATACTGCAATTTGCGGGCCTGATGGCCTTATATATTTTAATGGCACCGGCAATTCAGGAATGGCTACCGGAGGATCAGGTGATGTGTTGACAGGAATCATCGTTTCACTTTTGTGCCAAGGGTATGAACTCTTATTGGCTGCAAGAGTGGGCGTCTGGTTGCATGGTAAGGCCGGAGATGTAGCTGCGCGAAAACGCAGCGAGCATTCACTGATTGCCTCCGATATCATTGAATGTTTGGGAGAAGTCTTTCTTTCGATCGAACAAAATGCGCAGCTATGAAGATTGTAATGCTAACGGGTGCCGGCATTAGTGCTGAAAGTGGCCTGAAGACATTTAGAGATGCAGGAGGTTTGTGGGAAGGTCACGCCATTGAGGATGTAGCTACTCCTCAGGCATTTGAGAGAAATCCAGATTTGGTGCTAGAATTCTACAATCAACGCCGGCGGCAACTTCTTGAGGTACAGCCAAATGGGGCGCATCGTGCTATAACAGAATTGGCAAAACGTCATGAAGTTAAAGTGGTCACTCAAAATGTCGATGACCTTCATGAAAGGGCGGGTAATAATTCAGTACTGCATTTACATGGCGAACTACTAAGTGTGAGGAGCACGGGCTACCCTTCGCTCAAATATCGTTGGAACAAGGATCTGATTATAGGAGATCTGTGTTCAAGGGGACATCAGCTACGACCTGATATTGTATGGTTCGGAGAGGCTGTACCGCTTATGGATCAAGCTACCGATTGGGTTGAGGAAGCTGATGTAGTGATAATCGTGGGTACCTCCATGCTAGTCTACCCAGCAGCTGGGCTTATTTATTCAGCGTCCTCAAATGTGCCCATATACTACATCGATCCCAATCCCGGCAATATCAGTGGATTTTCTCGTCGCCGATCAATCACTACGATTAAAGAGAATGCCCAAAGAGGCATGGAAAAAATCCTCGAAATCTTAATGTAAAAAGCCGTCGGGCAATAACTATTCAGTTTGCTCTAAAAGTCCATAGCTCAACGGATGAGACATGCAATGTAGTTCATCAGTTGGTCCAAAAACTTTAATTGAATAAATCTTCTTTCTAATTTCGGCTGTGGTCGTTTCAAAAAGAACATCAAATAAGAAATCAATTGCGTCTGAACAATCCATTTCATCAATCCAGTTAGCCTTTACTTCAATAAAATACGAGGTAGCTGAATTGCCGGGATATGCCTCAACTAGACAAAAATCAAGCAATTTTTTCCCTTTCTTTTCACATGCTTCGACAAAACCTACCAAAGCCTTCTTTAATTCTGTGTGATCCATGCTAACAGTCCATTTTTTGCTTTCAAAAATTCAATTATCTTCCTAGTTGAAATTTCAGAAATATCTGTGGGCGTAGAATACCGCGCATCTTCATTCCAACACACAATTAATCCAAATAATTTGGAAAAATCTTGATCGCCACTCTTCTTAATGTCCAACTTATTAGCTAACCCAGAAAAGGTAAATAAAGTTTCTAAATTGTGAATTTTAACCGCTTTGCGAAGGTTGGCTAAAAATGGTTTGCCCTGTTCTGAACTTGCAAATAAATTTGGAACGTCTAAATGTTCACAAATCTTGGCCTTGAGAGTCAACTCAATACTATAGCCCGCTAGATAAAAAGCTCCTTCAAACTTACCATTGTTTAAAAGTATTTCTGCTTCCTCAAGCCGTTTTGCAGCTAGTATTCTTATCTCAAAGGGATTTGTCATAGATTCATCATGAGAAATTACGAGCATAAAAAATCAGAGCAGTCTAGCTTCCGCACATCAGGCAATTAGGATCGTCCATATTGCATGCCTGTGGCATATCAGGATCAATATCTTCGACATAATCTGTTGAAGTATTACTTGAATGCCCTTTGGTTGATTCACCAGGAGCAGCAGATTTTTGCTGATGTTTGGCATTTGTCAAGGTAAACTTGATTGGATCGACTGCCGCCCTGCTACGCAAATAGTACATTCCAGTTTTCAATCCTTGCTGCCAACCGTAGAAGTGCATCGAAGACAATTTCTTGAAATTTGGTTCTTCAACAAATAGGTTCAAGCTCTGGCTCTGGCAAATGAAAGCTCCACGATCTGCCGCCATATCGATGATAACCTTTTGGCTCAACTCCCATGCTGTTTTGTACAATGCTTTCAATTCATCAGGAATACTTTCCATGTTCTGAATCGATCCGTTGTTAGCTATCAATTGTTCTTTCATTTCATCGTCCCAGAGGTTGAGGCGAATCAAGTCATTGAGCAAGTGCTTGTTGACCACAATGTGTTCACCCGACAATACACGACGGGTGTATATATTGGTTGTATAAGGCTCAAAGCATTCGTTGTTACCTAATATCTGCGAAGTCGAGGCGGTAGGCATTGGAGCTACCAATAGACTATTTCTAACCCCTGATGCTTTTACGTTTGCTTTCAAATTTGCCCAATCCCAACGATTAGATGGGCTTTGGTCCCACATATCATATTGGAATATGCCCTTGCTCATTGGAGAGCCCTCATAGGTGCTATAGGTACCATCTCTCTTTGCGAGTTCACAGCTCTCAGTCACTGCTGCAAAATAGATGGTCTCAAATATATCGCGATTAAGTTTTCTAGCTTCTTGGCTATCAAATGGAAAACGCATTTGGATAAATGCATCCGCCAATCCTTGGACACCAATGCCAATCGGGCGATGGCGCATGTTGGAGCGCTCGGCCTCTGGAATCGGATAGTAATTGATATCGATTACTTTATTGAGATTGCGAGTCACAACTCGTGTGATATCGTACAGTTTGTCAAAATTGAATTGCCCGTTTTCGACAAATTTCACAAGTGAAATAGAAGCAAGATTGCATACTGCAACTTCATCGGGAGAAGTATATTCAATTATCTCCGTGCAAAGGTTGGAGGATTTGATAGTCCCCAAATTCTTTTGGTTGGATTTCTTATTAGCCGCGTCCTTGTAAAGAATGTAAGGAGTACCGGTTTCGATTTGTGATTCGAGTATTGTGAACCAAAGATCTTGTGCTTTCACAGTTTTGCGAGCACGTCCTTCCTTTTCATATTTGTGATATAAGGCTTCGAACTCACCACCGTATGTATCGTCGAGACCCGGAGCTTCGTTCGGACAGAATAGCGACCATTCACCATCTTCTTTAACCCTCTCCATAAATAGATCGCAGATCCACATAGCAAAAAACAAATCTCTGGCACGTAGTTCTTCTTTACCGTGATTCTTCTTAAGATCCAGGAACTCAAATATGTCGGCATGCCAAGGCTCCAGATAAATAGCGAAAGCCCCCTTGCGCTTTCCTCCACCTTGATCGACGTATCTGGCTGTATCATTGAAAACGCGTAGCATCGGAATTATGCCATTTGATGATCCACCTGTTCCTTTGATATAACTTCCTGTCGCTCTGATATTGTGGATGCTCAAACCAATACCACCAGCAGATTGTGATATCTGTGCACAGCGTGACAATGTCTCGAATATACCGGATATGCTATCATCAGTCATGCTTAGTAGGAAGCAAGAGGACAATTGTGGTTTTGGCGTACCCGCGTTAAATAAAGTGGGAGTAGCGTGGATAAACCACTTCTCTGACATCAGATTGTAGGTTTCGATCGCGGCATCAATATCAAGGCCGTGGATGCCAAGTGCTGCGCGCATCAAGAGGTGCTGAGGTCTTTCGACGACGGCGTAATTCATTCGAAGCAAATAGGATTTTTCCAAGGTTTTGAAACCGAAATAATCAAAGCTATAATCGCGATCATAGATGATCGCCGAATCGATGCGGTCCTTATTGTCCTGAATCAGCTGATAAGTTGTCTTACTAATAAGACCAGCAGGCTCCATAGACTTAGGATCGATGTAATTGTACAATGCATCGATAGTCTCAGCGAAAGACTTATTGGTGTTTTTGTGAAGGTTGGAAACGGCAATTCTTGCTGCTAGTAAAGCGTATTCCGGGTGATTTGTTGCGAGACTGGCGGCGGTTTCGGCAGCCAAGTTATCTAGTTCGGAGGTAGTCACTCCGTCGTAGAGTCCCTGAATCACCTTTTTGGCGATAGCTATTGGATCTACAAATTGTTGATTCAAACCATAGCAGAGTTTTTTAACTCTCGCTGTGATTTTGTCGAAGCTTACTTCTTCTCTTTTGCCGTTTCTTTTGATTACTTGCATGGGGAGTATATGGAGGGGTAAAACGAATGTTCAAATAGGGAGGGACTAGTGCCTAGAAAGCTTCATCCATAGAGAATGACTGCTTATCACGATCAGCCATTACTCCTGCTTTTTGGTAGTCTCCTACCCTTTTCTCAAAGAAGTTGGTCTTGCCTGAAAGTGATATCATTTCCATCCAAGGAAATGGATTTTCAACATTATAGATCTTAGGTTGATGCAGGGATACCAACAATCGATCGGCAACAAATTCAATATACTGGCACATCATATCGGCATTCATACCGATCAATTTGACTGGAATCGCATCGGAAACAAATTCCTTTTCTATCGTCACGGCCTCTACGATTAATGAGCGCAAAGTATCTTGAGGAAGTTTATCCTCAACATGATTATTATATAGCAAGCAAGCAAAATCACAGTGCATGCCTTCATCCCTTGAAATCAATTCGTTTGAGAAGGACAAACCTGGCATCAGCCCGCGCTTTTTGAGCCAAAAAATGGAGCAAAACGAGCCGCTAAAGAAGATTCCCTCGACTGCTGCGAATGCGATCAAGCGCTCCTGAAAACTACCTTTGGAGATCCAACGCAAAGCCCACTCAGCCTTCTTTTTGACGCAGTCCAAATGATCGATGGCATGGAACAAGTAGTCCTTTTCCTTCGGATCACGTATATAAGTATCGATCAAAAGTGAATAGGTCTCAGAGTGGATATTTTCCATCATTATCTGAAATCCGTAGAAGAACTTAGCTTCAGTATATTGAACTTCTGAAAGAAAATTTTCGGCTAAATTTTCATTTACAATACCGTCAGATGCTGCAAAGAATGCGAGTACGTGTTTGATAAAATGCTTTTCGTCAGCATTCAATTTATGTTCCCAATCCGCAAGGTCTGGTGAAAGGTCGATCTCTTCGGAAGTCCAAAAACAGGCTTGAGATTTCTTGTAGAAGGCCCAGATATCATTGTGCTCTATTGGGAACAAAACGAATCTGTTGGGATTCTCGGTCAATATGCTTTCTTTCTTCACTACTTGCGTAAAAGTTGGGTTCATGTGCGGATTCTTTTGGTGCGTTTGGTCAAACTGGGTTGCGAAGTTATATAAAACTAATTGTTATATAAATTTCACATATTTCACGTGCTTATAATGTTATATCAATAAAGAACTTTACTATATAAAGCTTTTCATCAATTATAACTAACACATTGCGTACAAGATAGATATCAATCTGAAATTCAGATTACGAATATCTATGATGTGTTACGAAGGTAATCGCTGGAGTAAAAAAAGTGTGATATTTTTATCAACACACTGTGAGTAATATGTGTTGGGTGTTGATAATCAATAAAATATGCTGTATGAAATTGTGCATATCTAAGTGATTGATGTGGATAACCTTTCGGATATTGTTAATAACAATGTATTACATCAAAATATGTTCTTTCTCCTGAACCAAATTGTCAGTAGTATACTTAGCATAACAGAGATACCAATAACAAAAACTGCGGCGTATCGCGACTCCATGAAGGGTAAATGAACATTCATCCCATAGAAGCTCGTAACTAAAGTCGGCACCATTAGTATGACTGTAATTATAGTCAGTCGTTGGATGTATACGTTAAGATTATTCGAAATGATTGAGGAATATGCCTCCATCGTGCCATTCAAGATATTGGTATAGACATTGGACATCTCCAAGGCCTGACTATTGTCAATAATGATGCCTTCAAACAAATCCTGAAGGTCTTCATCCTTTGCAATATTGAGGAAGTCAGTTCTCTTCATTTTTTTCTTCAGGAGTTCATTGCTACTGAGTGAGCTTACAAAGTATACGAAGGACTTTTCGATCCTCAGCAACTGGATCAATTCTGAATTTCTGCTAGAATCGTAAAGCTCCTCCTCTATCAAGTTACGCTTTAAGTTAAGCTTCTTAAGGCAGGCCAAATATCTGTATACAGTCTGCTCGAAAAGCTGAAGTACAAATAGTTTCTGATCTGAGGGATCAAATGAGCGAATCTTATTCTCTAGGAAAATGTCTAGTACTGGATTTTCGAATGAGGTAATCGTAAACAGGTTGTCACTTGTGAGGATGATACCGATCGGAACTGATATATAGATCGCATCGTTTTCCTTTCCTGACTCATTTAGTATTGGCGTATTGATTACGATCAGCCGTACATCGTCTTCGACTTCGTAGCGCGCTCTTTCCTCCAAATCGAGTGAGTCAGTAAAGAATTCAACGGGAATATTAAATAATTCGGAAAGCCCCTCTAGCTCTTCATGGCTGAATGGAGCGGCAATATTAACCCAACAGCCCGGTGTCAATACATCGGACTCTAAGATCTTGTTGTCTTGTTTGATCAGATACTGAATCATACCTGTCTGAATCCATTGTGTTAAAAATTTACTTTTTCAATTGCCGCTTTCGCTTTGCGAATTTACGGCATTAAGTTGGGGTAGACAAATAGGGCAAAGAATGCAGCGAAAAAAACCAAACAAAAGTCCTCTAATCAAAGCGAATAGCCTTGACCGGTGATATCCCTCTGACGATTAGTAGCGGTATCAAAAGGCAGACAGAAACAACAGCAATTACAGCAAAGTTGATCAATAAGATTTCATCGAAATGAAATCTGATTGGAGCATATGATAAATAGTAATCTGCTTCAGGAAGCCGCAATGGCCTGAAATAATATTGTATAGCTGCAAGGCCCAATCCAATCGCATTTCCCCACACCAAGCCTTTGAACAGAATCTTGGCTCCATAAAACATAAAGAGATTACGCAAAAACTGATTGCGAGCTCCAAGTGCCTTGAGTATGCCGACCATGCGAGTCCTTTCGAGGACTAAAATCAAAATCACGGTTACCATATTGATGATACAGACGATAGACATCAAGAGGAGGATCACCCATTCGTTGTAATCCTGAATACGAAGCCAATCAAATATGGCAGGAAATTTTGCCCTGATGGTATTCGAAAATAATTCAGGTGGCAAGATTGACTCATAAATTAGCATTTCGGTACGATCGAGCTTATCAAGGTTACTTACAAATAATTCATATCCACCTATACGCTTATCATCCCAGCCCAATATTGATCTGATTTCACTGATTGACGCCAACGCGATTTTCTTGTCATATTCCTCAAGGCCTGTCTTATAAATCCCGGAAACCTTAAAAACCCTTACTTTTTGAGCGTCATCAATTACAAAAACGAGCCTCAACTTCTTGCCAACTTCAAGATTAAGGCGATCAGCAGTATTTTGGCTGACAACCAATTCAGGGACAGAGTCCTTGTCTAAGTCCGTCTGCAGAGGTAGCCCCGCCACCAAGTATTGTTTATAAAAGGATTGACGAAAATCAGAGCCAATTCCTTTGAGTAAAATCCCTTCAAGTTCGTCCTTGGACTGCATGATAGCTGGAAACTGTGCTATGGCCTGAATATGTTCAACAGCCTTGACTGGATCTGCCACTTGCCCAAAAATACTGGTATCGGATATTTCAGTACTCAGTATCTTCTCTACGAGACTTGAATCATAGGTCATATTGACCAAATCCCACCTAGTTTCGTCCAACTCCTTAGAGATGGAAATATGCCCCCAGAAATTGAATATCTTCTGACTAATCTCTTCCTTGAACCCCGCGATTAGGCAGTTGGCCAGGATCATTACAGCTATACTGATGGCCACAGCTGAGATTGCTAGCCGCAAAATCCAGGAAGTAAACTGGTTTTTGCCCTTTTCAGTCAATTTTCTGGCTATGTAAAAGTCAAATTTCATTGGGTCTGAAAGATACTACAATCCCATCGGGCTGAGCAAATTTCAAAGCTTGACAAAGCTTTTTCCTACTTTTGGCCTCAGTTAAAAAATTGATCTTATGGATTTCATTGAAGAATTGCGCTGGCGAGGGATGCTATTTGATTTGACACCGGGTGTTGAAGAGCACTTAAGCAGTGGCAAGAGAATTGCCTATATCGGATTTGATCCTACGGCCGCTTCATTGACCATCGGCAATTATGTACAGATCATGTTGCTATCGCTATTTCAAAAACATGGCCACACTCCTGTGGTACTAATGGGCGGCGCAACTGGAAGAATTGGTGACCCTTCGTTTAAAGACAAGGAACGCGAACTCAAGCCAGAAGCTGAGATTGAAAGGAACCTACACAAGCAGGCTGAGCAAATAAAGAAGATGCTTGCATTTGAAGGCGTTAGTAATCCTGCCATACTGATTGACAATTATGATTTCTATCGCAATATGGGTGCTATTGAATTCTTGCGTGATGTTGGCAAATCTTTGACTATCAATTATATGATGGCCAAGGAATCAGTTAAAAAACGAATAGAAACCGGCCTTTCATTTACCGAATTTAGCTATCAACTGTTGCAGGGACATGATTTTCAATGCCTTTACGAACAACACGGCGTGACCATACAAATGGGAGGATCGGATCAATGGGGAAATATCACAACTGGCACGGAGATCATAAGACGAAATACTGAGGGAAAGGCATATGCTATAACCACTCCCCTGTTAACTAAAGCGGATGGAAGTAAATTTGGCAAATCAGAATCAGGCAATCTCTGGATGGATGAGAGCTTGAGTAGTCCTTACGAATTTTACCAATTTTGGATCAATGCCGATGATAGAGATATTAGCAAGTATATACGCTATTTTACATTTCGCTCCCAAGAGGAGGTAGAAAGAGCAGAAATTGAATATGCAGAGAATCCCCAAGGGCTCAAACAGTGGTTTGGTAGAGAATTGACAGCTCGCATACACGGAGAAGACAATTTAGAGGCTGTGATAGAAGTTTCTGAAATGCTTTTTGATCCAAATGTTGATAATGATTTTCTGTGTCAAATGAGTCCGTTAAGCTTTCAAATAATCAAAAATGAAATCCATAATTATACAATTTTGATGGCTACACATGAAGCTGAATTAAGTTTAGTAGATCTATTAACAGAAAAGACTACAGTCTTCCTATCTAAAAGTGCCGCTAGAAGGGCAATTGAAGGAAACGCAGTTACAATCAATAAATTAAGGGTAGCTGACGTAAATCGTACTATTCATGGATATAATGATTGGATATGTGACCGATTTATGATATTGGAAAATGGAAGGAAAAATAAAATCCTAATCGAAAGGATAGTTGGATAGCACTAGATTAGTTAAGAAAAAAGGCAGCCTCAAGTTAATGAAGCTGCCTTTTTGTATTTCAAGATTACTTGATTAATGCATCAACCGATTATGGTTGTAGTATTACTTTTTCAAATAATGTCTGCTTGGCATTGTCCAATCGAATGATGTAGATACCAGGCAAATACTGACCAAGGTCAAATGTCGATTTGCTTGAGTGAAGATTCTC
>JBDSUZ010000183.1:0-3241 GCA_039927395.1 Saprospiraceae bacterium
AGCAGAAGAAACGGCAGAGCCGGTTTCTGATGAAGCAGCTCCAGCTGAAGCAGAAGATGCAGTAACATCGAATCAGGAAGAAGAGTAATTGCTTAAACCTCAAAAGACAATCCATCATGGCAAATAAGGACGATATTAAGTTTTTGAGCAATCCTAAGATTGGACAAGCTCGCAAAAAATACTGCCGATTCAAAAAATTCGGTATCAAGTACATCGATTACAAGGACCCGGACTTCTTGTTGCAATTTATCAACGAACAGGGTAAGATCCTGCCTCGCCGCATTACAGGTAACTCATTGAAATACCAACGCAAGGTATCTGTGGCCGTCAAACGCGCCCGTCACCTCGGTATGTTACCATATGTAGCTGACTTGCTCAAATAATCCCGAACCACAAAAAGCTAATCGACATGCAAATCATCTTATTAAAAGATCTAGATAAAGTAGGCGACAAACACGATGTCGTCTCTGTGAAAGACGGATACGGACGCAATTTTCTGATTCCTCAAGGACTCGCTTTGGTGGCTAACGCAACCAATATGGGCAAATTGAACGAAATGAAGAAAGCTGACGATATTCGCGAATCACGCAAACTTAGTGACTACCAAGCGATTGCCGACAAACTGAAAGGGGTAACCTTGAGGATTGGAGCAAAAGCAGGCACCAGCGGTAAAATATTCGGTTCAGTGACCAATTTGCAGTTAGCCAATGCCCTCAAAGAACAAGTAGGCATTGAGATTGAACGCAAAAAAATTCACCTTGGCGAAGAAATTAAGAATGTAGGAAGCTACACAGCTGAGCTGCACTTGCACAAACAAGTGATCAGTACAGTCGATTTCGAAGTTGTTGAAGAATAATCCCCCACCAGGATACCAGATTAAGACGCTTGTCACGCTTTGTGACAGGCGTTTTTTTATTTGCCTAAAATAGTCAGAAGTCAAGAGCCGCGCCGTGCTTACTCAGCCATTTTTCACATTTGGCATACTCGGGCATTACCTTCTCTACGATTTTCCAAAATTTTGGAGAGTGATTCATTTCTATCAAATGCGATAATTCATGGACGATCACATAGTCCATTACAACTTGAGGAGCTAATAGTAGCCTCGTAGATAGGTTGATTGTCTGACGCACGGAGCAAGAGCCCCAGTTGCTGTGGTTGTATTTGAGACGTATAGTCTGTATATCTTTTTTGAAATAGCGGTCATTGATAGCATCTACCCTGGCTGACACATCAGGCATCAATTGGCGAGCTATGGTCCGGGAGAGTACTTGCCTGATTAGACCGGTTAATTCATTTTGAGGAATATCCAGACCAATCTTCAATGTTATCAGGTCGTTCTTCACACTTGATTTCACCGCATCTCCAGGGATATTTTGCACCATCAAGGTAAATATTCTGCCTCCTGCCTGGATACTTTGTCCGCTTTGATAGGTCTTAGAGATAAATCGACTCTTTAGATTTGGCTTTTTTTCAAATTGGGTACTAAGCCAGGCCTTGCCCCAGGCAAGAGTCTTCTCTTTATTGTAGTCAAATACGCCTTTAGGGTAGCGCAAATGCACTGCTGATTTGCCGATGGAAATACGCGAACTGTAACGATGTTCGGCGTATAATATGAAGGGAACTGAAATGCCGTCGATCAGCACTTCACAATGCTGTATGGACGGTTCGGATTTTTTTTCTTTAGCCATTTGATTTTTCAAAATCCTTCATTACATCGACAAGGACTTGGACGGATTCGAGCGGCAATGCATTGTACATCGACGCTCGGTAACCACCGACAGAGCGGTGACCCTTGAGGCCGCTGATTTCTGCCGCCTTCCAAGCTGCATCAAAGGCAGCGCCTAGCGCCTCATTTTGCAATACAAAGTTGGCATTCATCCAGGATCTGTCATCCTTGGCTACGGTGCCTTTGAATAATGGATTACGGTCGATTTCATTGTAAAGCAATTCAGCTTTGCCTTGATTTCTAATCTTCATGGCAGCTGGACCACCCATTTTCTTGATCCATCTCATAGTCAACATCGACACATAGATTGGAAATACAGGTGGCGTATTATACATCGAGCCACTCTTAATATGTGTACGATAATCCAACATGGTAGGAATATGACGGTCGACATGACCCAAAAGCTCTTCTTTTACTATTACTAATGTTGTGCCAGCTGGTCCCATATTTTTTTGCGCCCCAGCGTAGATCACACCAAATTCCTGAGCATTGATCGGCTTGCTGAATATGTCAGAAGACATGTCGCAAACTATTGGAATTGGCGAATCTGGGAATGAATGATATTGGGTGCCATATATAGTATTATTAGAGGTCAGGTGCAAGTAAGTTGCATCTGATGGAATCATAAAATCTTTCGGTATATGAGTAAATGCCTCATTTTCAGAGCTACCCAGCACCTCGACATTGCCGAAAGCTTTGGCTTCCTTGATAGCACCACTCGCCCAAGTTCCGGTATTGACATAACAAGCTCTACCTGAAGGGTTCAATAGATTCATCGGAATCATAAAGAATTGGCTGCTTGCTCCACCGGAGAGGAACATAACTTTTTGAGTGGTATCTAAGTCCAACAGACTTTTAACTAATACCATTGCTTCATCCATTACTGCTTCGAATGGAGCACTCCTATGCGACATTTCGAGTAATGATAGTCCACTGCCATTGAAATCCAATACTGCCGCTGCAGCTTCTTCAAATACTTCCTTTGGCAAAATTGATGGCCCAGCGCTGAAATTGTGAATACTCATAAATATTGGATTTGGTACAAAAGTAAGGAGGCTTATTGAGAGTTAGCTTGTAATGAGATTTTTTGTCAATAATTCCTCTTTTTGAGTTTTCTCCTTGATATTTTTGGGAATCTTCTCTATTTCTAGATTTTTCTTTCAAAGCACTTGCTCACAATGTAGCGTTGCCGTATCTTTGTCGTCCGGCCAATAAAAATGGCTCCTAAAAGACAAAAATTCTGAGAGTTATTTTCAAAATAATTGTCTTGCCACTTGCCGGTAAAGATATAAAGTCTATCTTTGCACTCGCTTTTAGAGAAAGGCGAAAAAGTAAATAGCTGAGGGGAAATTAGGAAAGCCAGAGATGGTGTTTTAGAAGAACCTTAAGCGAGACCGGAGATCAGCTGGTGATTGGGACTAGAGATAGTTTTGATAATTAGTCGATGATAGATCTGGCGATCTTATGAGAGGTAAGAGAAGTTCATTGACATTGAGGGAGCAAATTGAAATTGGA
>JBDSUZ010000184.1:0-4189 GCA_039927395.1 Saprospiraceae bacterium
ATGACCTGTTTGGATCGTTTTCAGTAAAGTCAGGACAGGATCCAATGAGTAAAGATAAATATCACCTGTCGTGTAATCGGAAACTATGAGCCTGTTGTCTTGCAAATCAATGCCACATGGCTGTGTATCAAATGTGTCTAGAGTTTCGACCATTGCTCCCGTAACTTTCCAATATCCCGCAAGCGTTTCTCCGCCCGAAGACGGAGGAGTCAAAGTGCCAGAAATGGCACCAGATTTGGTGTCAAGCCTCTTAAGTGTTTTGCTTCCGCCATCGATATAGTACAACCATCCTGAAGCTTTATCCAAGATCATATGACTTGGCACATTTGGCACTCTGGAGACTTTAACATCTGTATAGCGCCAAATCTTACCTGCAGCGTGGTTGTCATAACCGGGTCCGTGATTCTTGACAAAATCGTATTTGCAAATATTGCCGTTGTATCCGTCATTTACCCAATAAGCCATGGCGGTGTCATGGGCGATACCCATCGAAAATGGGCTTTGATGCAACATATCATAGTGGCTGCCAAGAGGCAATCCGCTTACCCAGTTGTTTTGAAATACGCGGGCAAAAATGGCAGTATCAGAACTCCAAAGAGCAGGACCCATAAATGTGGCATCTGGACCCGCCGTGCTTTTGATCTCGTTGGTATTTGCAAAGAAACCATCTTGGCCAAATGCAAATGCGCTTGGAAAAATTTTAAAATGTCCACTGTGCGTATCCTTTCTGCGCTCCTCGCTTTGTTGAGGCATACCAGCATTGTAAATGATTACCATAGAGCCACCATTGCCATCACCATTGTTGACTACCCATAGCTCATTGCTATTAGGCTTGAAATCAAGATCGCGAGGTTTGCTAACATCTTGAGCATTTGAAGCGATGGTGGTCAAGGTTATACTCTCGGTAATATACTTATCGATATAAGCCGATTGAGCATTGGCCGAAGTACAATAGATTGCCGCGAGGCACAAAATTGTGGAAGTACTGATTTTCATTTAGTGGGATGACTTATGATTAGTGGGTAAGCAAAGATAAGTAAAATATGGTTATCTTAGGGAGGCCCCATACTTAAGTTTGGATTGCAGCAGCCTGACAATTGTTGATATGGGAACTGCTCCATAATACAGTTTTGTATTTCAATTGTGTTTGATTGTATGCAAGCGCGATCGAGGAGAGTCCATAGACTGTTTTGGAATGGGCCTTTTTGTTCTATTCTGTCAACAAAGTGATCCCGCTCAAATCAGCCTTTCCGTTTTTTAGGAATTCGCAGGTCATGCGATCTGCCTGGCAATCGTACGGGAATTTTAGGGGCGTTTGGTTGGTGGAGGTTGGAGATCGACGGCGGACATGACGTTCTTAAAGTAGAATAGAGATCAGATGGCGGACATGGCATGTCATGTCCGTAAGGGAATTTAAGGGGAATTGGTCGTGGAGGGAGGAAATGCTTTAAACGATCACTTCGTTTTTAGGTCTGTGATTTTTTTTAATAGTGATTGTCGGTTTTTCTTTGAGCTCATCCATTTGGGTAAGCGGCTTCCTAAGCTGCGGTTTTGGATGTGACTAGTATCTCGTGTCCTCAGTTTGGCTTCGACGTGGCTATGAAGAAAATCAAGATGTTCGCAATTGTAGGCCCAAAGTAGATTGCCTTCAAATTGGGCCTGTAGCCAAAGGGGATATTGAAAGTAAGGATCGACGGCAGCTCCCAAAAAGGTAGTCTTTTGATCAACTGGCAAAAGCTTGTTGAATCCACAATGTGTGCAAATCGCCTTTGTATCAGCAGAAGCATTTCTCTCCGAATTATTTGCTGGAGATTTGACAATAGCCTTTTTAGCGCATTGGGGACATTCGATTAGAATATCGTATTGCAAAAATGCCTCTAGCAGCGTATTGTAACTATCCATAGGTAAAGGCTTTATGCATTTTGTGGCGTGGTATTCTGTTTTGAAACTTGATCTTGAAGTTCGCAACAAATTCTTGCATGAGATAATCCATGAGGCAAGTAAATTTTGAAAAGTCATTTGAAATATGAGCCTCGGCTTATCTCCTATATAGGAATATGGGATGCGAAAAGATTCTCCTGATCAATGTTAAATTGTGAATCCTTTGGAAGTTTTGCATTTTTTCAATCTCTTGTAGTTCAAATATATACTGGTATCTTTATGGGTCAAAGTAGAATTCTAGATGATCAGAAAGTTCGAACAACCCAATTGTGCAAGCTGCGGTTCAAGGAAACACTCAGTGTTCTGCGAATTGCATGGCCAAGAATTGGCTGATCTAAATGATGACAAAGGTTGTGTTTTCTACAAGAAAGGTCAGATCATATTCAATTCTGGCCAGATGCCGCAAGGAATCTACTGTGTGCATGAAGGTAAAATCAAAGTCTATCAGGTCGGTGACGAAGGCAAAGAGCAAATTGTCAGGCTTGCCAAAGGAGGGGATATCCTGGGTTATCGTTCCTTATTAGGAGGGGGAAAGTATTCCTCGACTGCTGAGACACTCGATGATTCAAAAATCTGTTTTATTCCGAAGAATACCTTCAGTAAGTTGCTTGAATCCAATGGAACTTTATCGATGCTGATGATGAAATTGCTTTCCGCAGATCTCAAAATGGCAGAACTTAAGATGACCGATCTGGCGCAAAAGCCAGTGAGGGAAAGAGTCGCTGAGGCAATATTATATCTCAAGCAAACCTATGGACTTGATGATGACAACGAAACGATCGCGATATCGCTGAGCAGGGAAGATATAGCAAATATCGTTGGAACAGCCACTGAAACGACGATCAGGCTACTGGCTGAGTTTAAACAAGAAGGAATCATCAGACTTGATGGAAAGAAAATTGCAATCCTCAAACCTGCGGATTTGCTGAAAGTTGCAAATGTAACTGACTGATTGAGACCGATTTCCACTCTCCAAAAGCTGATAATTATCATATTTCTGAATGAGCCTAGTCATTAGATAGTTTTTCATTTGTCGCAATCTTTGCAATGCAAAAGATTGGCCAAGCATGAGTTATTATCGTCATATTGATTTTCATAAGATCGCTGAAGAAGAGTTCATCGATTTTATGGTATTCAAGCATCATGCTTTTTCGAGGCAGCTCAGCGACCTTATTGTGCGAAATATTAGTTCGGCCAGGCAGAGCAACCCAAGCTTGTTGCCAATCCTGGATAAGTTACTGATCCTTTCTGCTGCACTGCAGTCTGAATTGGAGCTACTGATCCGACAGGAAGAAGATTGTCTAATTCCATTTATCAGCACGATGTTGGAATTGAAGAGTCAGGTTGGTCAAATCCATTTCCTAAAGCAATCCATCTCCAACAGTAGCGTACAAAAAATTCAAAGGGAACAAATTTCGATTAGCAACTTACTGAATGCTATCCGAAAAGTAACATCATCTTTTGAGCCACCTGAGACTGCTGATGAACTATTTAAGTTGTGTTATGCAGAGCTTAGGGAATTGGAAGCCAATCTTCTCCAATATTTCCAAACCGAGAATACATTCTTGTTTCCAAAACTACAGAGTTTGGAAGCAGAAATTGTTTCTCGCTCAGACTATTCAGGAGAGGACTCAAATACGAGCAATGAATAGTATTGTATCACGCTTGAGGGGCCCATCAGCCCCAAGGACTTATTGCTATCACTGTGGCGATGTTTGCCTGTCAGATAGCATTCAGTTTGAGGAAAAGTTCTTCTGTTGTAATGGCTGCAAAACTGTCTATGAAATATTAGAAGAGAATCAATTGTGCTCTTATTACCAATTTAATCAAGCCGCTGGACTCTCACCTGATAAGTCACGTTATTCCGGCACATTTGATTACTTAGATAATCCAGATATATTTCATAAATTATTGCATTTCAGCTCGGCGAAGCAATCACATATCCGCTTTTTAATACCTGGCATTCATTGTAGTTCTTGTATTTATCTGCTCGAAAATTTGGGCAGAATCAGTAAAGGTATCGTTGCAAGTACAGTAGATTTCCCCAAAAGGGAAATTTCAATTGTCTTTCATCCCGAGGAAATTAAATTGAGTGAAATCGCTGAGCTATTGGCCAAAATTGGTTATACACCGCGAATTCAACTTGATAGCATGGATGCAGGCCCACAAAGCCCGAGAGATAGAAGTCAATGGTACAAAATTGGAGTTGCGGGATTTTGTTTTGGAAATATTATGATGCTGAGTTTCC
>JBDSUZ010000185.1:0-7891 GCA_039927395.1 Saprospiraceae bacterium
ATTTAGAACAATGGTTCTATTTCAGATGTTATATATCAGTAGTAATTTTGACTTATAAGAAAACACAAGGGACGATGTCCTTGAACTAGATTGAGTTCGACTAATCACTAATTCAAGAATATCTCTCACCATGCTTAATGAAGCTTGGTATTAAAAGCAAGTGGCCGGGATAAACACTCTGAACAGTAATTTCAAACATATTGAAATCTACTTCAAATCAGGTGGCAAGTCTGCAATTCTGGGGGGAAATAAAGATTTTGACATTTCCGGCCACTTTTTCTAGCTCTTGGGAGCTAATTTCAAAAGAGTAATTTTCGTTATTTTAGTTCGACTTGATTTTATGAGAATTTAGCAATAAGTTCTAATTAATAAGTGGGAGATTAAAGCTTCGTAGTTCGAATCCGGATCGCATTTTTTAGGGGAAAAATGCGTATCCGGATTTTTTTTGCCCGAATATGTAGATTGAATCAATCTATTGCTTGACTGCTGCAGGTATCATTATCCGTTTACCATACTTTTGACCTTCAATCTGAACACCTAGGGCCATTGCAGATTTCGATCCATATTGTTTCCAGGATTTGTATGGGACATTAATGGTATATCTCTTGTTTGAGTCCGTCGAAAGTTTCAGCTTCTCATAAATTAACACTTGATCTTTGATTTTTAGCTTGGCTATACAGTAACCAGCCGAGGGATTTTTGCTCCTTATCTGGAAGCTAAGCTTGATTGCTCCCTTGTAGTCGGCACGCAAGGTGTCGGGGCTAATGGACAACTTGCCAACCATTATCTCTCTACTTGCTGCCTGCTGCCCATTTTGGTAAAATATCGGTATAGAAGGAGCCTCCGGCTCAACCCAGTCTAAGTCGGCATCGGCTTCATCAAAGTTAGGCAAGATGGGCAACAACTCAGCTTCGCCCGGAAGTGGGCATGTAGTCAGACCCTTTGCCAAATCTGGCTTCCAGATCACGGATGCGGCATTGTCAATGATCCCTTGCCCATGAGCTACTTTGTAGAGCCAGTCAGATACTCTGTACACTCTCGCAAGATCAGTTGCTTCAGATGATATGTCAAAGCTTATTAGAGGCTTTTGGGTATTAGCCAGGAGTAAAAGATTTTGGATTTCTATTTCAGGCCAGCCTAAATGAGGATTTGGTCGGCTCTTTTCGCCATTGCCAGGGAAGTAGCTTGGGTATACATTCTTATAAGGGTCGTCACCTCCAATAAATAGAATTAGATCCGATTTATTTGCTTGAGCGATCCATGTGTTGGAATCGACATTAACTTGCTTATAAAATCGAACTTGAAATTGATCTTCTGCTTTCTTACAATGCCATTCAAAGTTCAGAGGCAACTGCATATCACTATCCAAAGCCAATTCGAATGACTGCCACTCGTAAGGAGCCTGATCGCCTGCCATCAATATTTCTGTGCCCATCTTACAAAACCATTGCCCTCCACCCTTAATCTCGATTCGAAGTTTGGAGGTATTGATGCCAACATCAGCTCTCCAGCTTGATATGTATGGTTGAAATCCTTTGCTTTGAAATATCAAATCTGCATACGGTAGGGCATACATAGCATTTCTCGAACCTCTATCTATTTTCAGGCTGCCAATTTCTACAGTTTGGAGTAGGCCGGGTTTTCTTTCATTTTGACATACTTCTGCAGTCTTGAGCTCCTGCCAATTAATAGCACCATCAACATCAGGCATTGATGAAGTAGTGACATGAATGGGAGTCATCGTTTTGTCTTGTATCGCTTGCTGCAACTGCTGCAATTCTCCTTTAGCATTTGCCTCCGTCAGATAAGCCAAGGGGCCTGTAAGGAATATTTCCATCGGCCTGTCTGTGCTCCATTTGAGCGAGCTGCTTTGTTTGAGGCAAATGACTGGTAATGACATGTCTGTTGCAACTGAAGGTTTCAGGCTAGCAGGAGTGGCATTGGCCTTGATGTATAACCTCAATAGGCGTTTGAGTTTCTTTTCATCTACAGCCCCAGTGCTGCTTTGAGCCGACATTAGCAGATCTACTTCGGCACTTGCGATTGCTTGAGGGCCTCCATTTGGGATGACTACGATTGCATTTTGGAACTTAGCATTCTCCCGTATCCATTTCAACCAGTACTTTCCACCAATTGAATCTTGCTTACCTGAAATATTGGCAACGATAAATAGCACATCCATTTTTGAGCTGAGGCGCTTCAACATTTCCTGCGAAGCAGGGTCTAAGATTGTCTTTTCCCAAATAGGAGCGAAGGAACTTGGATCTATTATCCCCGCACAAATTTTTGTCCTCGACTTGTCGTCTCTGTTCCATTGTGCTTCGATAATCTTGCAAGCATAGTCGACATTACTATTGCCCAGATATTGCTGAAACTTGTTTTGAGTTGCTTTCTGAGTATGCAAATACGCAGCCTGAACAGGAATCTTGCTCCGATTCATTGTCTGTACTTGATCATAAGCTCGGATCGAAAGATTACGAATCAAGGCCAAGTCCCAATCAGGGGAGTAGCTTCCCACTGGTCCCTGCTGCTCTAGACTATTAATGGCCTCGCTAAACATCTCTGCCCAGTTGAAAGCAGGTAGACCAAGTGCTGGATTTGCCGGGATTTCATTTTGAAAGAAATTTAACTTTTCCGAAGGACTCAGTTTCTTTTGGAGATCTAATACCCGTTGCTCAATGGGAGGTACTGTCTTCTTGCCACTTGTTCCCTTTTGTGCTTGAACTGTTTGAGTCACGATGCAGGATAGTAGAAGCAATACAATCTTAATTCTGTTCATGGGCCGAAATTAAGCCTTTACTACAAAATGAAACAAGGGTATTTCGAAACTGTAGTTCGCTCTGAGGTATATGTTATTATATTTTACCACTTTACTTAGCATTGTGCACGTCTCTCAGGATGAATGATCAGAAAGTACTCAGCAAGAAGAAGCTTTGATAAACAAACATTTAAGATGAACAGTTAATTGCGTCCGAAATATTTGAATAGTAATCTGCATAATTCTGAAATTAAATTTTACGGAATTTCATTGTTTAACCATTAAGCTAGGAAAACTTTAACATATACAAAAAATTCACGGTGCGTTAGTCATTGATTACTTGTGTATTCTCCCGCCAAATAAAACAAAAGTTATACTTGTAAGTTTCAGATGAAATAGTACCTTTGCCAATGCGGAAGGATATTATCTTCGGTCAAATCTAAAATTTACAGAATGCTTAAGCGCTTGATTAACCTTTCCCTAATCTTATTCTTCAGCAGTTTTTGTCTACTGACATTTGGACAAAATGCAACAGGTTTGAAGCCTATACCGGCTCAGATTCAAAAGGCAATAAACGATAGGGAAAATTTTCAATCTGCATCCGTATTTCAGGCAGCAAAACTGCCAATGGATGCTAAATATTCTAGCAAAATAACAAGAGGAGTGCAACTCTCTCTAGATGCTGACCAGGTAGCTCTTTTGTTTCGCGAGCGCCCAGTGTTTCTTTCTCTGTCAGTTCCTTCGCCTGATGGCACAGATATCACGCTAGACCTTGAGGCAGTGGACATACTGGCAAGTGGTTTTTATGTTGAAACTAACGAGGAAGCCAAAGTAGCTTACACCAATGGTGTCTATTACAGAGGTATAGTACATGGAGACTTTAACTCTTTAGCTGCAATCAGCATTTTTGATGATGAAATAATTGGAACTTATAGCTCTGAAACCTACGGTAATGTCAATGTAGTTCCAACGGAGTCTGATAGAAATCAATATCTGATATTCAGTGATCGTGATGCTAAGATTGATAAACCCTTTGCGTGCGGGGCCATCGAGCCTGAAGATTTTAGTTCTCAGATCGAAGGCATCCTTAACGATCATACGGCTGGTAGCCGTGATGTAAGATGTATCAAAGTTTACATTGAAGGTGACTATGCTCTTAAGGTGAACAAAGGTAGTGTAGCAAATGCTACGGACTATCTGACCGGACTCTTCAATAACGTTTCGACACTTTATGCCAATGAGCAGATTACGATCGCGATTTCGCAGATATTTGTTTGGAATACCCAGGATTCTTATTCAACGACAAACTCGAGTACAGCACTTAATGAATTTAAGGCTGCCCGCCCTAACGTTAATGGAGATTTGGCACATTTGGCTGCTCTGGGAGGAAATAACATTGGAGGTATAGCTTGGGTGAATGCCCTTTGCGGTACTTTCAAATACGCCTACAGCAACATTTCATCTTCTTACCAGAATGTACCTACATATAGTTGGACCATCATGGTTTTTACACATGAAATGGGTCATAATATTGTCTCGCCACATACACACAGTTGTTCATGGTCAGGTGGAGCTATAGATAACTGCTACACACCTGAAGGTAGTTGTAACCCGGGTCCTCCTCCTGTCAATGGCGGTACGATCATGAGCTATTGCCATTTGACCAATAATGGCATTAACCTTGCAAATGGCTTCGGTCCCCTTCCGGGAAATTTGATCAGAGCACGATTTAATCAAGTTAATTGTCTTGGCACTTGTTCTGAAGGAGCACCTGTATGTAGCACTCCGTCAAATGTAACAGCTACTAATATCACTAGCTCCACAGCAACTATTAGTTGGGGTGCTGTATCTGGCGCTCTTTCATATGAAATTCAATGGAAATTGAATTCAGCTTCAAACTGGACCACGGTAACGACTTCAAATACTAGTACATCTTTAACAGGATTGGCCAATAATACGGCTTACAATTACCGTGTCCGTACAATATGTTCGGGTGAGACAGCGAGCGCATATTCAGCAACTGGAACATTCACGACTGGTCAACAGAGTTCTTGTGGTACGCCAAGCAATGTGTTGGTCAGCAATATTTTGACAACAACGGCGACAATTACATGGAGCGCGGTACCTGGTGCTGTGTCGTATACATTGCAAGTCAAACCTGTCTCACTTAACACTTGGACTTCATTTACCACAACGGCAGCTGGTCTTAATATATCAAGTCTAGTAGCCAATACTGCGTATAACTATCAAGTGAGGACCAACTGCAGCGGTGGAGTAAGCAGCCCTTATTCCACAATTGGTACATTCACAACCAGTGGAAATGTCAATTGTCCGACACCAATCAATGTTTTCGCGAGCGATATTACCACGGTAAGTGCAAGTGTAAGCTGGAGTGCAGTCGCAGGAGCAAATAACTACACTTTGCAAGTCAAACCAGCCTCATCTAACACTTGGATATCATTTACATCGATTGGAACTACGGTGAATGTTACGGGATTGATAACCAATACTGCTTACAATTTTCAAGTAAGGTCAAACTGTGCAGCTGGTAGTGGCAGTTACTCGCCAATGGGCACTTTTACTACCACCGGCAATGTAGTATGCAATCCTCCATCAAACTTCACGGTTTCCAATTTGACTCAAACGGGAGCTTTTGTTAGTTGGGCAACAGTGAGTGGAGCGCAATCTTATATATTGCAGTGGAGACTGTCTAGCAATCAGTCTTGGACGACGGTCAATACAGGAGCCAACAGCGTTACACTGAGCAATCTTCAAGCAAATACTGTCTACATCTATAAAGTAAAATCTGTTTGCTCCGCAAGTAATTCAAGTGCTTACTCAGCCGATCAGACATTCACTACGGCAGCAAATGGCAACGGTGCTTATTGCGCTTCAAAAGGAAACGTTGCCACGCAGGAATGGGTAAGCCGGGTGAAGTTGGCCAATATCAACAGAGTCTCGGGCTCTGATGGTGGATATATCAATACCAATCTTGCAGTAAACGTTTCAAGAAATTCGTCATATTCATTCCAATTCTCTGTAGGTAAGTCATCAGGTAATTACAATATCGAATATTTCAGAATCTGGATCGACTACAATAATGATGGTGACTTTACTGATGTCGATGAAACAGTGGTTAGTCTTGCAACGAGCAGCACTGTGAGCCAGTCTTACACTTTGGTAATTCCAGGTACCGCTACAATTGGACAAACCAGAATGAGAGTGTCAGTTAAGCGGGGAGCATATCCAACTGCTTGTGAAGTTTTTGCAAATGGAGAAGTTGAGGACTATATCATCAATATCACTCAATCTGGCAATCTTCCTTCGGGAATTTTAGTGTCAGAAACCGACTTATCAGTGTCTGCTTATCCTAATCCGATGACTGCTTACTTGACGATCGATATATCCAATGCTGAGGCTGGCAAATTGAATGTTGAAGTATTCAATATACTTGGTCAATTGATCAGAACTGAGGAATTTGATATCCTTGGTGGCCAAAATCAAGTAGCACTCAATACTTCCGACTACACAAGCGGCTTGTATCACATGGTAGTCAAGCAGGCAAATAAATCGGCTACGATCAAAGTGATGAAACAATAGGAATGTAAGACTAAATTCGAGCTACTATTTTTGTGAAAAGCCTGCCAAATTTGGCAGGCTTTTCTTTTTGATAGATTAGCCAATCCCATAACGATCGCTATGGTTCTCCTTTTTGTTGAAGTAGATCAGTCTATCGATTCCAATCTAGGTTATCATAAATGAAAAAAGCCTGCCAATGGCAGGCTTTTCCTTTTAGTTTGATCCAATAGATATTTAATGATCCATTCCTTCAAAAGTTTTCTTGATTACCAATAAGCGATATATAAGCCAGAAATAATTCCGATCACAACAAGCGCTCCAATAGCAAATCCCGTTGTTGTCTTAAACATCGATGCTTCAATCTGAATAGCCTTATCTGGATTCTGATTGCGGCGATCGAGCAAACTAACAATGACCATGACTGCTACGAGAATCAGAAATACCCATCCCATACGATTCATAAATGGCATCATCGGATATAACCTTTCTAGATAGATACCGGTAGGAATTGTCATTATTGCTGCTGTAAGAGCAGCACTCGAAGTTGCACGCTTCCAGAAAAATCCTAGAATGAATATGACAACTACCCCAGGAGATACTAAACCTGTGAAGTCCTGAATGAACTGGAATGCCTGTCCGAAGTTTGATAAAGCAGGAGCTACCAATGCACCAATTATCATCGCTACGATAATTGCTATGCGGCCTGTCTTGACAAGTTTGGCTTCTGAAGCTCCCGGATTGAAGAACTTCTTATAGATATCTAATGTGAAAATTGTTGAGATTGAGTTTGCCTTGCCAGCCAATGAGGCTACAATCGCGGCAGTCAGTGCTGCAAAAGAGAGCCCCTTTAGTCCGACAGGCAACAAGTTTAAGAGCACTGGATATGCCTTGTCAGGTTTTACCACAGAGCCATCCATCAAGTCACTGCCTATCACTCCATTTTGATGTAGAACGTAAGCAGCAATGCCTGGAAGTACCACGATGACAGGCATCAATACTTTTAGAAATGCAGCGAAAAGTAAGCCTGCTCTGGCTGTAGGTAAATTGGCACCTAAAGCACGTTGAGTTATGTATTGGTTAAATCCCCAATAATTCAAATTGGCGATCCACATGGCACCAACCAATACCGTGATGCCAGGCAACTTTTGATAGGCATCTTCGGTTCCTCCATTTCCGTCGGGCATCATCATTTGACCCTTTTGAAGAATCATGTGAAAATGAGTCGCGGCTTTCTCCTTTACAAAACTTAAACCTTGCATAGCGCCGTCACCACCAAAATGCTGAGCTACTAGATCTAGCGCAAGATAAGTTGTGGCAAGTCCTCCAAGTATTAGTACAAAGACCTGTATTACATCTGTGTATCCAATGACTTTCATTCCACCAAGTGTGATGAATATGGCAAATAAACTCAATCCGAACACGCAAGTACTAAAGCTCAAATCGGAAATAGTACTTACTGCCAAAGCTCCCAGATAGAGTATAGATGTGAGATTGACAAAGACATATACGAGCAGCCAAAAAACAGCCATCACCGTCGCAACTGTGGGATTATAC
>JBDSUZ010000186.1:0-2860 GCA_039927395.1 Saprospiraceae bacterium
CACCTGGCTTGCCTGCTGTTCCATTTACGGATAGATTTTGTGTTGGATCCTCGGTTCCTATGCCTACAAATCCTGTGAGGACGACTTTGCCTTCAGCTCTCAAGGCTACACCATTGGTTGTGCGGAAAAATCCGCCATTTCCGTTGGTAGAATTTCCTGAAACACCACTTAGTTCGATAGACTCGCCGACGACACCTGAACCGGCATTTGATTTGCCATAGATTCCGAATCCACTAACGGCCTCGCCGCGAATTCCACTGCCAGTTGAGGCATATACGTGTAATTTGCTTGCAGGGTTGCCCGTGCCTATGCCTACACTTCCAATATTTGTGTTGACAATGTCGTCACCAAAAGTTCCCCATTGGTTGTTGCTGAGCGTTACCGATCCACCAGCTGGTAGCAGACTTAGTGTATTGCCATTAAGATTTAATACCTGCAGCTCGTTAAAAGGGCTATTATCTGGCAAAAATACGGTTCCCCCACCCAGTGACAACGTCAAATTGCCGCCATTAAGGGTAAGAGATTGAATTTCGTTTGTAGGGCTATTGTCAGCCCCTGAAGGAATGGTTACTGAATTTCCTCCACTTATGCTCAATGTCTGTCCCGCGATTGTCAAAGCTTGGGCATCGGCGTCATTTTGCGGAGCCCAGCCGCTGCCACTCCATTTGAGCACCTGGCCATTGCTGGCACCCTGTGAGGCTAGTATCAATGGAAATGATGCTGTACCATTTCCACTTAAGCTACTGTTTGAGACAACTGTTTGAGTGCCCCAATTATCAGATCCACCTGCACCGGCTAAGTCATCAGCTGCAGACCATACAGTTCCATTCCATTTGACTACCTGACCGGCTGTCACACCATTAGTATTAACATCGAGCAAGTCGTTCAACTTAACCGTTGGAGCAGTTTTGGCAGTCTGCGAATACAAAGCATAAGGGACGCTCAACAATTGAGCAACTCCTTGGATGCTATATAAATTTCCTCCTCCCGGATCAGCTTCGGTGCGTATATAGTAACTGCCTGCAGACCAGTCGATTGCAGAAAAATTTCCCAACAGCACTACACCTGTTCCGACTTCCAATGTGATCAAACCATTGTCGTTTGTCTTAGGGTTAGGTGAATAAGTCTCCTGATATACTACCGTACCCGATGAGGAGCCCAATAGGATGGTGACCCTCATTCCAACCGATACATTGCTGAGCAGTTGATTAGAAGTATTGCGCAGAACTCCCTGGAAATTGAACTGGTTGGGCGCTTGAGCTGTGACTGGTTTGCTGAAAAGCAGTAATAGGAAGCCTAATAGGATGAAATATCTCATGTACATTATTGTTTAACCACTTGAAAAGTCTGCTCACCGTAATACTTCAGGCTGATGCGCAGAGTATAAATTCCCGCAGGAAATGGTTGCAGATTGATTTTTGTTGTCGATTCAGTCATTTCTTGCTGCAAAAGCAGATGGCCACTTAGATCGTAGAATGAAGCCTGTGCTGACTGATATTGATCGGAAGATCGAAGAATTTGAATTTCGGAGCTGCTTGGATTTGGAAATACGCTTACCTCAAAAGGCAGATTGCCTAGCTTTACGCCAGTGCTTATTTGAATCTCAAAAGGCTGTTGAACTCCTTCGGAAATAGACTTTGTTGCTGAATTGCTGCTTTGATCGAGCACCTGACCAATTGAAAAACTGATTTTTCCCCCAGCTCCAGTTCCATTTCCACCTGATGATACAAGGCCAGATTGGCCAAATGCAGCAGTTGAAAGCAAAAGCGAGATTGCAGCTACTAAGAGTTGAAAGTTTGATTTCAATATACTTACAGTTTACTATGTTCATTGGGAACATACAATGGAGAAAAGGCCCGAACTGAGACTCCAGGAATGATATGTGAACATTACTATCCAAATTCATGCCAAAGGCAGAGTCGCACGATTGCTACTAAATCATTGCTAAAACGCATTTTATTAGCAATTCATTTCAATTTACTGAAATACTCTTATTGATTGTACCATTAGTAGGTCAATTTGCATCAAAAGTTATCTTCTAATTGGATACAAATCAGCTGTTTATAGCAATCATAATTTCATTTACTTGTTATTGAATTTTTATTTCTAGAATATGAATAAAGCTCAATATATCAAGTCAAATTGTACTGCTTTATTGCCAAGATTCAAATCCCTGTTCTATTAGCTGTACCTTTGTCCAAAATTATATTTGTGTCGACATTTGATGATCTAAATCTTAGTCCCTCTCTGCGCAAATCTCTTGCTGAATTGGGATTTGAGATTCCAACTCCGATTCAGGAACGAACCTTCTCTGTGGCCATGAGCGGCAGGGATGTGCTGGGTATCGCACAAACGGGTACTGGAAAGACCCTGGCCTATCTCTTGCCCTGCCTGAGGCAATGGAAGTACCTCAAAGACCGTGGTCCTTATTTGCTAGTGCTAGTTCCGACACGCGAATTGGTAGATCAAGTAGTGCGCACTGTGCAGGATTTGGCACAATACATGCAATTGAAGGCAGTAGGAGTGTATGGAGGAACCAATATCAGGACTCAGATGGCGGAAGTAGCTTCTGGGATGGATGTTCTTGTAGCGACTCCAGGTCGACTGATAGATCTTGCCTTAAATGGTGCTATCAAATTGCGCAACGTTAAGAAACTAGTAATCGACGAAGTCGATGAAATGCTAAACTTGGGATTTCGGGCAGCTTTGACCTCTATTTTTGACCTATTACCCCCAAAAAGGCAGAATCTGCTCTTTTCGGCCACGCTGCCTGATATAGTCGAAGCTTTGATGGCTGAGTTTTTCAATGACCCATTGCGGATTGAGGCATCGCCGGTTGGTACTCCTTTGGAAAATATCG
>JBDSUZ010000187.1:0-4560 GCA_039927395.1 Saprospiraceae bacterium
AAAAAAACTTGCTTCATAAGGCTTGATTGGCAACTTTGAGTGAGAGTAATACGTGTAATTCAAAGATAATAAAAACCTCCCAGATTTTAAAAGTAGAGGAAAGGACAATTCGCAATCAATTGGACCATGCCCTCTTGAGAAACTCATTGACCTTCATTCCTGCCTCGAAATAATTGAATACCTGCTCCATTAGATCGGGGCGATACAACTGATCGATCGGCAGCGATGCCTGATAATAAAACTGCTTATTAGCGATCAATGGTTCGATCTTGGCCAAGTCCATCCATTCCTTTGGCACTCGCTTCTGCACTTCTCCTTTGATTGCTCCAAATTTCTTTACAAAGTCCGCGTTCGTATAGGCTGCTTTAAATTCCTTTGGCGCTGCCGCAATTTCCTTGCGGATACTCTGGATCATACTTGGCTCAGCCATATAGACGCCACCAAACATCCCTATTTGATCTGCATCCATCTGTATATAGAATCCCGGATAGGATTTGTCCTTGCGGCCATACTTTGAGATATTGGCCGAAATTCTCGTTTTATAAGGCGTCTTGTCCTTGGAGAATCGGACATCGTTGTATATCCTGATCACGGCATCAGAGGCTTTGATCAGTACTTCCGGATCCTTTTGCTGAATCCTCGATATCAGCTCCTCCACAAATTTCTGAAATGGCAACTTGATGCTATGCTCATATATCTTCTTGTTGGCATCGAACCACTCTTTGTGGTTGTTGTCATTCAAGTCCTTGAAAAATTTGACGAATGCAGGTTGGAAATAGGTCATGCGCGATTGATATTGATAACCAAAACTACAAAACATAGGAGAGAAAACTCAGGTGGCGTGCATTTGAGTTCGAAACTAGCTTACTTATGATGATTTTGAATCACTTCACGATTGAACCAATTGATCGGGATATCATCTTTTGAAATTCGTTGCGTGTTTCCCGTGCGAGCTGAAAATACTCACGGTTGGGGTTGAAGATTTTCAACCCCAACTTGAATACTGAACCGCGACTCTCAACAGATCACTATAGCTGCAATACTATTGCACAATCAATTCAGTAAGTCTTACTTGCCTTTCAATTTCAGGTCGCCATCGATCCTCATTTGACATTGTGTCGCACAATTTTTCGTGAAAATAAATCTTATACCAAGTGCTACTTTCAAATACACTCACATGTTTAAACATTTTTTCAGAATGCACCATTAGTTTCAAAATAAACTCTTCGTTAGGTTCTCTGTGACCATTGATAACCTTGCTTAAATAAACAGGTGTAACGTTAATGTCCTTTGCAAATTCACTTCGTTTCGAATAGATTACATCAACATAACTTTCTAAGAAATGAGCAAAGTGATTTTGATTATCATAAATAAATTCTTTCAGATAATTTTCCATTTTCAATTTCAACTGCACAAGCTTCGCACGAAGGATCTGCTCCTTGGGAAGATTCTTCAATCTCTCCAAACGCGCTTGCATCAGGGCAACCGAATCGTATTCTCTTTCCTTAGTTGTTTTATATCGTGAGTCTACTCCATACTCAGAATCAACATTGAAAATGCTATGTTCTTTACTCATGATCATATCGATTAATCAAGTTTAATATTTCAGGAACTTCAATGCTCAAAGTGATCCCAGTAGCATTCATGTTGTATTTATCAATGTAATGTTGCGCAATAGAACTTTTAGGTTTAAGCGAAACACAGGCCATTTCTCCAAAATCTGCGATTGCAATTTTGGCAACAAAGGCAATTAAGTTACCAACAATTTTTTCGAAAGTTTTTCCCTTTCCTACATTCTCCTTTGAAACAGTAAGAAGTCTAATGTGAATTCTCCACTCAGATGGGATGCGTTCTATTGAAACTAGCCCAAGTATATCTCTCTGCCCTTTCAACACTAATTTGTATATTTCCTCCTTCCTTTCTTCCAACCAGTCGAAGGCATACCGAGCCTTAGGCAATGATTTGTAGTCTGTATTTTCAACAGGCAATACTTCTATAGGGTGACTCATCCCTGTTAGTACCTCAACGACAATCATAACGCAAATGTACGGAAAAAGTTTCCATAAAGAGGAAATAATATACCGAAAGTTTCCAATAAACGGAAAGTACAGGTCCACCAAACATTTGTGCTGTGGTCTGCGCTTTCGATTCCATAGACGTTTTACCAAATAACTTGCTATGCCGGGCGACTTCACTCATAAAGTCGTTTTTCAATATCCACTTTTTGATGTAAAATTCGGTCGATGAAAACCATATCATCCACAGTTCTCCAAACAATAATTTTTGAATATACATCCACTCTACAATGCCCCTTTTTTATCGCATCCATAGGCTTTCCAATTTCTGAATTATGGCAATTCTCTTTAATGATCTTAAAAATCTTCCGTAATATTTATCGACTTGTTGTTTAGACCATTATATTGCAGTATACTCCCATATTCCATTTAAATCCTGCAGCGCTAGTCTACTTGTCATAGCTAAATGTCATTGCTTGAAACTCCTATGAAGTTTTTCAAGATGCTTCACTGGATCAAAGTGCTTCACGTAACCACTTCTTTCTCCTGCCTCTATTGCTTCCCTTAACATACTAATTTTCTGCTCTCTTTCATCCACAAGTCTAAGTCCTTCTCTGATTACCTCACTTGCAGAAGAATATCTTCCAGATTCAATACTTTTTTGGATTATTTGCAAGAAATGTTCGCCTAATGTCACTGATGTGTTCTTTGCCATCTCCCTTTTTATTATTAATATACCAATATTTGGTATTCGTGTCAAGTATTTTAGTGCTTATTATCCCAAATAACAACCCCGCTACAGGGTCTAGTGAAGTTCTATCAAACAAACACAAAGTTATTGCTATCCAAGTCCTTTTCTCCATCAAAACGGTATGCTACAAGTTTTCCACCTTTTGCAACACTATAATCTAAACAACAAATATTGGTTTTGTATAATGAAGGATCACCTTTTAGCCAATAATGACCGAAGAAAACCATTTTTTTATTGCTATGATAAAACTCATTTGAATCAAATTCCAAAATTTCGATTGGCTGCTCTGGTAAATTATCAATAGGTTCAACACTTATTGATTTATAAGTCATCACTAATGGATCTTCCCACCACTTAATTCTAATTTCGGTTCTTTTTGTTCCGTCTTTATCTATAAAAAATAGCCCATCTGTCATTTTCATTTCTTTGCCCTTTAATGTTTGGTCAATGGCTTCGTTCAATGCCGTCCCTTTTTCGACTGACTGATAGATCAGCTCCTCGGTCAACCTATCGTCTATTAATATTTGCCTTAAGTACGCAATGTTGTTGCTGTCCCAACAAGCGTGTACGGCTCTAAACGACTCTGTTTCATAAAATAGTGGCAGGGTCTTGAACCACTCCAAATAATCCTCCCATTCTGCTTCTCGGTTCTGAAATTGTTTCAGTGTTTCATAGTGTTGAACGATATTCTTGATTTGATGCTTTCGAAGATGTCCGCCATCGGTCTCCTGAAAATGAAAACACAGTGCATTGTATTCGTGATTTCCCATCAAAGCAATTGCATTATTGCTCTCGACCATTGACCTAACAATTTGGAGGGATTCTCTAATTTTGGGACCCCTATCAATATAGTCGCCAACGAACAAGACCTTTCTATTAGGGTGGGAGTATGCTCCTCTATTTTTTACATAACCCAATTTCAAAAGCAATTCTTCAAGCTTATCAGCATGCCCGTGAATGTCTCCAATAAAGTCAATCATATCTTGTAGGGTTGAAGTTTTCAATTGTAACAAACATCGCCTACTAACGAGATCTTTTGATTTCTAAACAAACAATATGTTTTTATGCACATTGTGAGCGCCTGTGCCCTTCATCCTCCAATGTCAAATGTCTTGCGTTTTGCTAGTCAAAGGTAAACCGAATTGTTTTGTTGATCCACTGTCGAGGGCGGGGCGACCCATACATCACACTTTCGGTTTGCTCTACACGTTTACTACTTTGTCGTAGAAGCGCGTTGAAGGCAATGGCAGCGAGCTGGCGGGTTTGGGACATGAATGTAATTTATTCCAAGTAATGAGACAATAAAAAAATGCTTACAAATGCGTAAGCACTTGTAAGCAAATATTTATCACCTTCACCGTACTGGCAAATACAGTTTCAAGATTTATTACGACTAGCTTTCAAAGAACACCCTTAATGGTTCAACTTATTTTTTCTTAGCACTTGTCTTCTTAAATTTATCAGGGAACTGCTTTATAATTCCCATAGCAAGCTCATCTGACATTGTTTTCATGTGGTCGTTTGCTTCGTCATATTTTTTCACCGCTTCATCATAATTATTTTTAAGCAATTCCACAGAGTAAGCAGTAGTTTGGTCAATATGTTTTTTCATCATTTCACGCATATCAGCCTGTTTCCAATTTGTTGGATTGGCCGCAGCTAAGAAATCTGCAATTTCCTGAGCATTGGCATACCAATCATCAAGGGCTTTTTTTAATGCTGATTGATCATCTTTTTGAGCAGCAGTTAAAACCGGAATAGCCTGCTTAATGTGGGTAGTCAAAAGGCTCGCTA
>JBDSUZ010000188.1:0-2421 GCA_039927395.1 Saprospiraceae bacterium
GGCGATCAGCCATGTGTACAACCTGTACACAATTGGCGATTCACCTGCAAGGCGGTATATTAACGACAATCCATACTGAAATACAGGAAATTCTTGACGCTGAATACCGCGCTCATCAGGTGGCTCATTGACCCTGGGGTTGAAAAAATTGCCGTCGTCTTCCACGTAATTTCGTGCTACCATCAGGGTTTGACTTTGACGCCAGACATGATGGCCAAGTATGTTTTCGCCAATCCACGGCAATTGCAACATCAATTGTAGATAGATAGCTCCATAAAGCCAGAGTTTCGGATTGCTCATCCATTGGGGGATCCATTTCATAGGCGTCAGTTAAGCTGTCCAAAAATACATTTCCTTTTCAGTATCATAAAATGAATAAAAAAAGCCCGGATCGGGGGATCCAGGCTCTATCATATCTTTCCAAACAGGAAATCAAAAAATTACATTTTCTCCTTCAGCTTTTTTATTTTCTCTTCCAGCTCAAACTCATCACCCGGATTGTAGCCCGAATGCGACCATACAATTTGTCCAGAGCTATCAAGTAAGAATGTTTGCGGCACTGTTTGGAAGTTCAGAGCTGTTTGCAATTCCTTATTCACATCTGACAGCACTATGTATTCCCATCCCTTTTCTGTGACCATTGGTTTCACCTTGATCAAGCTCCTTGAATCATCCACCGTGATTGCTATCATCTGCATATTGTAATCTTTCTGCCACTCGGGATATAAGTCAGCAACTGCGTCGAGTTCCTTTTTACAAGGTGAGCACCAGGTAGCCCAAAATGAAAGCACAGTGATCTTGCCATTTTTAGTGAGATCACTAATTTTTACTGTTTTTCCGTCCAGAGATTTGAGGTTGACATCAGGAATAGACTTTTGCGCTTGCAGAGCAGGCATTGTGGCGACCATCAATAGGGCGATGATTAAACGAAGATTGGGCATATTGGTAATTTGAAGAAATTGATTGGCAAAATTGGAATGCAATATTAGGCGTATTCGCCCAATAAAAAAACGGAGTTTCTTCCATTCTTTGAAAATTTATTTGGATTTTTGGCCGTCGACAACTTTTGTCTGAACGTAAAATTACAAAATCGCCAGTAGCGATTTTGAATTTAACTCGATTTTAACTGATCTGGATTACTCACAACCTATGATGCGAAAAATACTCATGCTTGTCTTTTTCATCGGCGCGATGCATGTTTTAGGTTTTTCTCAAGATGAAAAGAGCGATAAACCCTCTGATAGGGGTTCTTTGTCTGGTGCCCTTGATCTCTACGGCAATTTTTTCATCCGCGATTCAGTGATTGGCGCTTCAGGCACACCCCAATACGAACGACAGAAATATGGTGCTGACGGTTGGCTGACATTGAACTACAATTACAAAGGATTTGACGTTGGATTGCGATTTGACCTATTCAACAATTCCTATTTGCTCAATCCCTCGGGCTCTTATACAGCTCAAGGCATCGGCCGCTGGTATGTTCGTAAGCAAGTCGACAAGCTAAATATTTATGTAGGTTATATATACGATCAGATTGGATCAGGTAGTATTTTCAGAGCCTATGAAGAACGCTTTCTGGCCATTGACAATGCATTGGTGGGGATCAGAGTTAGCTATGATATCACCAAGAACCTCAAGATTAAGGCATTCACTGGTAAACAAAAGCAGCAGTTTGACACCTACAACTCTATACTCAAGGGAGCAGCGGTGGACTGGTATTATAAGCCAAAAGAGGAATCAAAATGGTCTACAGCCCCTGGTGCAGGTATCGTGATCAAAACCTTAAGTGATCAGCAGGGAGATTTTATCAAGACTACATTGCAGACCTATCACCCAAATGACAGCATCGGTGCCAACTACAATACTTGGGCCTATTCATTTTACAATACCCTTTCAATTCAGAATTTCAGTTGGTATGCTGAGGCGGCCTTCAAAAGAGGAGAAGTTTTTATCGACCCAAATGCAGTTAAGACACTTGCAAATGGCGAATTAAGCAAAGGAAGATATGTCAATAGGCCCGGCACACATTTTTACTCAGCAATGAGTTATGCAGGTGAAAAACTAGGTGCAAGTCTTGAGCTCAAGCGCACAGAGGATTTTACATTTCGTGCAGATCCAACAGCTACATTCAACAGGGGAATCATAAACTTCCTGCCGCCCATGTCCAAAGTAAATACTTACCGTATGACCACTCGCTATGTGCCGGCAACTCAGGAATTGGGTGAAAAGGCACTTCAGGCAGATATTCGCTATAAGGTCAACAAGAAGCTTGATGTTGGAGTTAATTTCTCGGATATATCGAGACTTGATGACCTGAAATTGTATCAAGAGATCAACGTAGATTTTACATACAAGAACAGACCAAAATGGCAATTGACCGCTGGTCTGCAACGTCAGATTTACAATCAGGATATTTACCTT
>JBDSUZ010000189.1:0-6478 GCA_039927395.1 Saprospiraceae bacterium
CAAGCAAGCATGTCTTGAATCATTAGAAGAAGTAACAGCTTTTCTGATGGACAATACCAAAATGCTATTTGTCACTGCCGGTATGGGCGGTGGTACCGGTACCGGTGCCGCTCCGATCATAGCTAAAGCTGCCAAAGACCTCAATATCCTCACTGTCGGAATCGTTACTATTCCCTTCACTTTTGAAGGTAGAAAACGCAACGATTTTGCTTTGGAAGGTTTGGCAGAGCTAAAGGACAATGTAGATGCATTGATCGTCATTTCAAATGACAAGCTGCGCGAAATCTACCGCGATATGCCTATCTCTGACGCATTTGCCAAAGCTGATGATATCCTCACGACTGCCGCCAAAGGCATCGCTGAAATAATCACAGTTCCAGGTTACATTAATGTTGACTTTGAAGATGTCAACACTGTAATGCGCGATAGCGGAGTAGCTATCATGGGATCAGGTCAAGCTGAAGGCGAAAACAGGGCTAGAATGGCAGTTGAAAATGCATTGAGTAGCCCATTGCTGGAAGACAATGACATTCGTGGTGCTCAGCACATTCTCCTCAATATCACTTCTGGTAAGAAAGAAGTGACTATGGACGAAGTGACAGAGATCACAGAATATGTTCAGCATGAAGCCGGCTACGGCACAAACCTTATCTGGGGCAATTGCTTCGACGAATCTTTGGGCGACCAAATTAGCGTTACAATCATTGCCACAGGATTTGAGCACGGAGCACATACTGAGAAGAGCATTCAGACAGAGAAATTGACTCTAGAAGATTTCCTACCTGAATCTACTCAGATTGATATGAGCAATTTTGGTCAAATGGAGGAGCCTGATTACCATCCTTTGCGCAGAGAAATCGAAGAAATCAACAACAGACCCATACAGGAGCCTGTTCGCGAAAAAGCTTTGAACTCTATTCAAAAGGCAGGAGAATTGGTTAGCTCTATCGACCGCGAAGAGAAGGAAGAGAGCCGTCGCAGATTTATGGAGACAGAAAATCGTCGTCGTGAACAATTGCGCAACAACATCTTGCGCTTCTCTAATCCTCAGAGTCTTATTGACCTCGAAGCAACGCCGGCATATGTGCGCAGGAAAGTTGTTTTGGAAGAACTTGCACCTTCTTCTGAATCTAAACTCTCCCGCATGACCTTCTCAGCTGATGAAGAGCCGGAATTACGTTCTGATAATACATTCTTGCACGATAATGTAGATTAGTCTACAATTCACATTTTTTTCTTGACTTAGGCTTTATGTTCCAAAGGCCCCCTCTCCGGGGGCTTTTTTTTTGGCAATCAGCTCTTTTTGAGTAAGTTTGGATATATCTTTCGAGTATACATTTATTGATAGTCCTTATTGTTAGATTTTATGAAGTTAAAATGTCTCCTGTTTTTATTTATTCTATTGCCGCTTTTCGCAAAAGCATTAGACAAAAAAAAGTACTACACCACAATTTATAAGGCAGAAATGAAAATCGTCGGGGGCAAGCTTGAAAAGGCCTTGGATCTTTACAGCGAAGCATTTCAATACAGAAAAGTTCCTTACATCAAGGATGTACATAATGCCTTGATTTGTGCCCTCAAATTGGGACAGCAATATCAGATTGATTATTATTCCTGCATGATCGCCAAATATAAAGTCGATCTGGAGCCTTACAAACAATATCCCAATTTTACTGTCTCGGTGAATTGTATTGCTTCAAGAAAAAGCAGCCCTTGGGATGGAAATTTCCTTGATTCGATGCTGCGGGTAGCAATAGCGATCAGAGAACGTCCGAAGACAGGCGACTGTTGCAGAGAAGCATTTGTTGTTGATTCACTCAATTTTGATGCATTATTAGATGCAATTGATCTCTATGGTTTTCCTAACGACATGGATCTGGATTGGAATTCTGCAGTGGACGTGCCCCCATATTATCTAACAATTTTGTATGCATTAGGGTCTTCTATAAAGGAAGATTCTGTGATGAAATATTTGGATTTCTTATTTGCCGAAGATTTAATATCTCCTTCAATTTATAGTGAATATCATGATTATCGTGCAGGTTTCACAGCGGTTAAAAGCAGCCCATCATTAGGTTCAGATTATGTTCGCTATTGGGATGGGAATTATTACATATTGTATTTTCCAGTGAGCAGAGATCGAGCTATGAACGACCGCAGAAAGGTGCTTGGACTCGAAAGGATAGAACAATTTCGAAAAAAAATCCTATTCCAGGAAAAGAATCCACAATACTGCTTTGTGCAAAAGGGATATTTGGAGGATATATATTGGCATGATGCCAGGATGGCACGATCAATGATTCGCAGTTGGAATACATCAAACAACAAAATGGGTCATAAAACAAATTATAATCCATGATTAAGACAGCAACAGGATTGTTGGTTTGAGCTATTTAAGCATCTTCAAATAATGAGCGGATTCCCCGGTTTCCAACAGCACTAAATAAACACCTTTTGGCAAATTTTCAGTTGGAAGTTTTATTTCCGTAGCTTCTTGACTTGCCAGGATTTGCTTTTGAAAATAGCGTTTTCCATTTGGATCAAATACGCTGATCTTAATCAATGAATTTGGACAATTACTGATCGTCAATATTCCTTCAGTGATCACAGGATTTGGGCTCAGCGATGCCTGGCAGGGAAATATGTGATGATCATCAGTGCTCTCATATACCAATGGAAATGATGCCTGTCCAGCGTGCATCAACTCAGCCCATGATGCTGCGGTTGCCAGTGTCGCTTTGACTACTTTGGCCATGAACTGAAAATTTAAAGTTGCGACGGTGTCAGATGATTTGTGGTAATTCGCATTTCTGAAATTGGCGCCATCAGTGATCATCAAGGCCTTCTTGCCACTCAGCCAAAACGGTGCATGATCGCTGCGCATCAAATCAGGAGCTATAGTGCCATCACCTGGCAGAGGAAGAGAAATGACCTTCAAATCTGGAACATACGTTGCTGCATTTGTTTCCATCGCAGTGATCATGGGCGCTGATATTGCATTTCCAGTGACAGCTATGAAATCGCCCTTGCTTTGATTATTTATCACTGCTGCTGTCTGAGTGGGAAATAATATTGAGAATCCATTTGGAAGTGTCTGGCTATTTGGCTGCTCGCTGTAGTAGCCAATCATTTCAAAATTTAGTACGCCTTCGATTTGCTCATAGGGCTTTATTTGTGACTGTACATATTCTGTACTACCCTTCAGTCCAGCTTCTTCGAGGTCAAATCCAATAAACCGCAATGACTTTTTGAATTGATATTGTGATAATATGTCCATGATTTCCATCATTCCTACTACGCCTGAACCATTGTCATCAGCGCCAGGTGAATTGCTGACTGAATCATAATGCGCATCAATGATGTAGGTGGGATATTCATTGGTAAGCCCAGGTTTTCTTCCTGTGATATTCTGTCCTGTGGTCGTGCTCCAAGTGAATTCCCAGCTTTCGGGATTTAAGCCATTTTGATCGAGCCTGCTTTTTATGCTATCTCTTGCATCATTGAGCCCTTGCGGATTGCTGCTATAATGTCTAATTTTTGCTAACTCAGCCAATCGAGTCTTCAAGCGGTTTGAGTCTACTTGAGCGACAAGTTCAGCAATGCCCGCGACCTGCCCGTCATCGGCAATGACTTTTGCAAATGCTTTGGACAAATTGGTAGTGTCGGCATATATCCAATGTATGGTCTTGTTGACTCCTGGCGCGATATTGGGTCCGATATCTCCTGTTGCTTGATTTACATCCATGAGAAATGTCTCTCCATTGGAATCTGATCCCGCCAAGCTGACTGTGCAAATGTCATTTTCAGCATCTGTTAGAGTGTAATGTATCGTCACACTATGCATATCCAAGTCGTGATCAATGGACTCGATATGCACTACTGGAACCTGATTTTGTGCCTTCATGGAGCCATAAGTAAAGACCAATATGGCTGAAATGATAAACTTGAACATATGCGGGTGAATTTGAAATTTAAATTAGATAATTTTTCTCAATTGAGCATTGATTCTCCGTGATTTATAGCAAATCTCCGTGTAGCTGCGCGGTTGACTATTTCAACAAGATCACTTCCCAGTCTTCGATAGGTCCTATTTGTGCTTCAAATAGTGAATGCAATTCGAAATTGCTGGCTGTTATATATTTCTCAAAGAGAGCAATATCCCTGGTTTCCAGCTTGCGCAATAGATGTTGAATTTCATATTCAATTTGGCCTGAATTGACCTTAATAGTTGTTGGTGTAAATTCCCAGTCTATCTTATTTTTATCGAATTTAAAATTGCGCCGCTCCGCTTCGAAATATACTTCAGCTAAATACTGATTAATAGTTTCGACGAGACTTTGAGAAGCCTTGAATCTATTTAATTGAGGATGATTTACATAGCCTTTGGTTTTTCCATTTAGCACATGCTGCGCCAACAATGTTTCGCGCCAGAGCGCCACGAGACCCTTGGTGTCTATATATTTACGATGCAATGACCAAATGCGCATTTATTCAAGTATTTCTTGTAATCTTTCCAAGTCTATCTGCCCAATTTTCAGGATATCCTGCATAATACTTTGTCCATGTCCTATGGGTTTTGGATTCAAAATATATGGCATAAAGATATCTCGCCATTGATGGGATTCCTACAAGAATAAGATAGAGCGGTCCCAACAATCTAGATTGGATGCTGTGGCCATATTCATGTTTTCTCGTACGATTTGTATCGCCGTATTTTTCCGTAGTCCAGAAGACAAAATAGCCCAAACATATTCCCAAGCGCTTGGTTTGAATGAATTGGCGCTGCAAAGTCCGCTCAGAGTTAATGACCGTGCCTCTAATTAGCATTATTACATACAATATGGCC
Source organism: Saprospiraceae bacterium (assembly GCA_039927395.1). Lineage (GTDB taxonomy): Bacteria > Bacteroidota > Bacteroidia > Chitinophagales > Saprospiraceae > JBDSUZ01. The sequence continues at coordinate 4,847 of JBDSUZ010000189.1, forward strand.
CCCGCTATATTTTGAGGCAATTCCCAAAGGAAGAAGAGAATAAAGAAGGCAATTTGGCCGATTATGAAAGCAAGCATTGGGTTTGATTCAAGGTTTAGGGTGCTGGAAAGTTTGCGAGTTTGCGAGTTTGCGAGATGGGAGTTTGTAAAGTGTGAAACTCCGCGGCTAAACGACTAAACAGAAAAAGGTGCTGGGTCCTGGCTACTGGGTCCTGGAAACAGCCAAAATCAAAAGCGGCATTGGGCGTTGGGCATTGGGCTTTTGCAAGCAGCCAGATTCAGTTGGTTCGGCTAAACAGCTAAGCAACTAAACAACTAAACAGAGCGCAGCGACCCTCATCAAATCATCGACTCATCAAATCATCATACAGGAGCACAGCGACCCTCATCAACTCATCGAATCATCAAATCATCATACAGGAGCGCCGCGACCCTCATCAACTCATCAAATCATTAAATCAACGGAGCGCAGCGACTTCAACTAAACAACTAAACAGAGCGAAGCGACCATCATCAAATATTCGAATTCTTCTCAACTAAACGACTAAACAACTAAACGACTAAACAGAGCGAAGCGATCTCAATCAATCCTTCACCCTATTAAAAGCCAGCGATTTCAACATCCATTCAGGCAGTGCCTTGTCTGGTCTGCGCTTGCGCAAATCCAGGTACCAATTCATGCGCTTCAGGATTGGTATTTTATGTGTCTCGACGAATTCAATTAATGTGCCGTCAGGATCTTCGATGTATGTAAAATGACCGGCTGCTTCTCCCATATCAAAACTACTTGCAGAGTCTACAGTAAATGGATGACCAAATGATTCGCATCTTTCCTTCATTTCAGCCATACCCACGATGTCAAAGCATAGGTGAATATAGCCGGGATCTCCCCAGAATCGATCTTCGTATAGTTTGCGCGGAGCTCGGTCGAGCACTTGGACCAGTTCTATTTCGGCATCGCCCAATAATTGAGAGAATGGACCCAAATTGGGCTTGGACCTCCTCAATAGGACTCTATGATATTGGTTGGATTGATCAGCTAGATTGTCGAGGTCATCAAATTGACCACTTTTATCCGATACGATCTGGTCAAATCCCAAGATATCAGCGTAAAATTTCATGGAGCGCTCCATGTTCGACACACCGAGAATTGCGCCGAGCACTCCTCCCATCAAATCTCTTTTTTCCTGAAACCAATCTCCTGAAGGACAAATTTGTACCACGTTTTGATGCAAATCGCGAAGAAAAAAATGCTTAGCCACGCCTTGTTCCTCTACAACAGGTCCAACAAGATCCAAATGTTTGGCTTTGCACATGTGGTAGCATTTGCCTACGTCTCTTGTCTTCAATTTGAGGCCATAGATGCCCAAATCGCCAGGTTGAGGCTTAAATGCAGGAAAACTAACTTCTCGGTCGGTGTATTGCCATATTTCGAGGCCACCGCCACCATTTAAGTTCAGTGCAAGCACTGCATGGCGTTTTTGCGGCTCACCACCCGTGTAGGGCAGCATAAGGCCCGCTACGGCAGCTTCTTCAAATATCGGCACGTCGAACCCGAAGTTCTGCCGGTACCATTTCCAGGTAGCCTGCACGTCAGTATTGCCGATACCCACTTGTTGGATACCGCTTATAT
>JBDSUZ010000190.1:0-17560 GCA_039927395.1 Saprospiraceae bacterium
ATGGTACCGACATTTCATTGCAATCGGCGGGCTTCAATCAAATACTTAATTTCAACTACAGCATTCCAGCTGCGTGGGTAGAGAGCCAAATGTATGTCATCGCATTTGTCCAAAATCAAGATACCAAAGAGATACTTAATAGCGGAAGTAAGCTCATTCAAACTTCGGCAACCAAAAATCAGTATTGGGTTGCGGGAAATGTTTCGATAGCAAATAATCCACTACATAATTTCTTAAACCTACGCTTCGACGGTTCTCAACCAATAGCAGGTAGTTTTCAGGTTTTGAATACTGGCGGTCAGCAAGTTTATGCAGCACCATTGAGTTTGGTTACTGGTATCAATAGATTGATGGATACTAGTTTACTTGCTAATGGCATTTACTTCCTACAGTTGATTAGCCCAGCTGGTGTCTGGCAGGGCAGTTTCGTCAAAAACTAGGACAGTTTGGGCCCCAAATCCGAAGTTTTAGCAACTGATGATCGTTTTTGGTCCTATTTAGCGGTAGCAACAGGGCTGGCATACTTTACTTTGTGTGTCTGCTTCTATTTGGAGCGCACGCTTTTTCTTGACATTGCTTTTCAGACTTTCTTGATGATCCAGGAGAAAACCCTGCAGATTCAGGTCGATCGTTTTGGCTCGGGACTGGTTCACTTGTTGCCTTTGGCAGCAATCAAGCTGAAATTGTCCTTGCCGAATGTGCTGATGCTATATTCAGCGTCTTTCCCTCTGGTTTTTGCAGGATTTTTTGTGGCTATTACAAAGATTTTCAAGCAATGGGACCTTGGCATTGCAGTGCTTCTGCTTTATACCTTGATCACGCTTGATGGATTTTACTGGGCCACCTCAGAATTGCAGCAGGGACTCGGATTTCTGCTTGTTATCGTAGCTGCGATATTGAGGTATCCTAATTTGAACGGAAAGCTTTGCTGGACACTTTTGACTGCGGCGTTGATCTCGCTAGTTTTTTATCATCCTTTGTTGATTCTCGTCCTTGCATGGGCGATATTTTATTTGGCATTTCGGCCTTCAGCAATTAGCAACAAGAGATTATTTGTCATTTTGGGCATCGCTTTAGTTATTAGCATTTTGAAATTGATCTTCCTTCCGAATTGGTACGACACTATGAAATCGGCTGAGACCTGGAAGCATATCGAAGCTTATGGAAGCAGTTTTTGGACAATGCCTGCAAATGCAATTTTCTGGAAATATTCTTGGAGCGTACTGTATGGATTTTGGGTTGTGTATCTCGTAGTGACAATCCATTATTGTATCGCTCGCAAATGGCTTCTGCTATTTTGGATGACAGCTTGTTCAGCAGGATGGATTTTATTGATACATTTTTCCGACCCAAATTTTACCCATCCATTTTATCAGGAAGTGAGCTATATGCCTTTGGCTTTATTTGTGGGTTTACCTTTGGTCAAGGATGTGTTGCCTACTTGGCGGCGCAAATGGGCTTATGCATTTATCACCTTCATCTTGTTGCAAAGACTGATTGCAATCGGTTTGCATCATGTGGAATATTCAGATCGAATCAGCTGGCTTGCTCTGCAAATTGAGACCACGAATGTGCAGGGAAACAGCCGGTCATGGGTTGCTGCTTCTGATACACCAAATGAGGAACTGAAGATGACATGGGCAACAGCTTACGAAACATTGCTACTATCCAGTTTGAATGGCCCTGAAAATTCGAAAACGGTGACGATATTGGCAGATACTACTGGTAAGCAATCATTTTTGATGTCGGATTCTCTCTTAGTGGCTGATTTCGCAACCTATCCAATTGGGAGTTTGGACAGCACATATTTCAGATTGAGCTTCGGCGCTACGATCTTCTTAGCTCCTTCGGGAAATGGTGCGAAAGTTCAGAAATAATAAAGGACAAAACAGCCATTACTCCGTTTTGTCCTTTGTTGTCAAGACGACTGGATTCGAACCAGTGACCCCTACGTTGTCGACGTAGTGCTCTGAACCAACTGAGCTACGCCTCGATTATTTTCAATAGGCAAATATAAAATAATCTACTTAAAACGATCAAAGGACTTGATCAATGAATTTGGGCTCGGTTTACTTCGAGAACTCATTCGTTTCCATTTGCTTTTTTTGGCCCACAAAATCTTCCCTACTAGTAAAATATGCCAGCCCTAATATCACAAGCAAGGTACTGGCGTATGTGACTTTTTGTACTACGGGCAAGATATCCCTTTGTACTCCTGCATAGTAGATATATAGCGTATAATAGAACAGTAGGAGGCAAGCGATACACAAGAACTTGAACAAATGCAATCTTGATTTGAATACAAAAACTGTGACGTAAAACATACCAATCAGGAACATGGTGCTTGACAATCCGATCATCAAATTATGCAAGGGCGTGGCAATCAGGAAGGCAAAAAAGGTGCCGGCCCATCCAAAATACTTTATGACCTTGGCCGCCGATTTGGATGGAATCTTCTTTGAAAACTCAGCAAAGAAAATGGCAAAACTTAAAGTCAGAAAGAACATTCCAGCAATACCCCAATAGCGACCATCATTTGCCGCCCCATTCATAGCCACAGCATCAAATAGATTGCTGAAATAATTATGCCGCCAACTGAAGCCAATAGAATTAATATCAAACTGCGAGCCGCCAGGATATTTGATAGCGGCTACTATCAGTAAGCTGATGGAAATGAATGTTCCAATAAGTACAGCATGTTTTTTTAGCATATTAAATCATTTGGTTTTAACTAATCAGCAAATCTTGGGAACAAAGCTACTTCAAGAAATGGTGTTTGGTGTTGGGTCTTAAGTGTTGGTGAATCATCCATATTCGTTCAATACGAAGCTGCAATTGTCATTCGAGTCATTCATGTCCTTCAAAGTGTACATTGGGAGAATGGTGCTTAGTACCTCACAAACTTCGTCAGGGTTTGAAACCACTGACGAAGTCGCTTTTTAATCGGAGCGAAGCGACCTTAAACTAAACGACTAAGCAACTAAACGGAGCGCAGCGACTTAAAATTTGGTCCTCGGTGTTGGGTGTTAGGTGCTGGAAACAGCCAAATTCCATCCTTCAACTAAACAACTAAGCGACTAAACGACTAAACAGAGCGCAGCGATTCTTTCAAATCAACAAATCATCGGAGCGAAGCGCCTTTTTCAGCTAAACAACTAAACGACTAAACAACTAAACAGAGCGCAGCGATTCTTTCAAATCATCAAGCACGTTTTGAGATGAGGTGAAAATATTAGATTTCAGTTTTCCTTTCTACTTTGCCTCACAATTCAATTCGAAGTTGTCAATCGTTCGGATAAATGCCCAATGTGAAACGTTTTTATAAGAATATCCTATGGGTCTTTGCTATTTTCCTGCTAAGCTATCTGGCGATTTTCTACAATTTGGACAAGCCCTCAATTTTCATTTACGACGAAGCTGTCTACGCCAATAATGCGCTAGAAATGTCGATCGACAAGGATTTCCTTGTCTTACATTCCGGCGGAGAGCCCACACTTTACAATGTCAAGCCTCCTTTGGTAATTTGGATGCAGTGCTTGCTAATATGGCTATTTGGCGCTGGAGAACTTGCTATCAGATTGCCCTCAGCGCTTGCTACTTTCGGCACTTGTCTCATTTTGTTTTTCTTTGCCCGCCGTTGGCTTAGCGAGCGGATTGGCCTCATGGCAGTATTAGCTTTTGTTACGACTATGGGCATCATCAGAGACCATGTCGCAAGATCTGGTGATCTGGATGCTGTCTTGGTATTTTTGATTGCCGCCTATACTTTTCTGAGTTTTCATTTCCTATTGAAGGAGGGCCAGGCTACGCGGAAATATTTCATTGGGATGGCAATTATAGTTTCTGCAGCATTTCTTTGCAAATCTTTGGCAGGATTCATGCCATTGCTCGGACTTTTGCTTGCGGCACTCGCTGTTGGAAGAGCCAAATACTTATTCAAGCTGCCGCACATATTTATAGCGGCAGGTTTTGTTGCCTTTGTATTTATCACTTATTATGCAGTTCGCCAATATTTGCTGCCCGGCTATATTTCAGTGGTTTGGTATTCAGAATATAGCCGATTTACGCAAAACATAATGCCCTGGCATGAGCACCCATTTTGGTATTATTTGGAGACCATGTACAATCGATTTTACAAAGGATATATCTGGCTTTTGTTGCTCAGTCCAATATTGTGGATAAAATCAAATACAATACAAAGGCAAATTGCCACTCTTGCGATCGTTTTTGCAGCGGTTTATATGCTTGTAATTTCGATTCCTGCGGTTAAGTTGGATTGGTATCAGGCACCTGTTTATCCTTGTTTGAGTTTGTTAATTGCAATGATATTAAACGAAATACTGGTGTATATCTTGCAGCTCATTAAGAGTAGTAAAATGACGACTGTACTTACATTTTGTTTCATCGCCGCTTTCTTTTCCTATCCATATTATTTGATCTACCGGCAGAATCTCAACTATCATCCAATCAGCCCATTCGAACGCGAAGGCTTTGCCATGCGCGCTATGCATCGATCGATGCCTCAATATGACCGATACAAAGTATTTATGCCTCTTATCACTCATGAGGCCCATTTGCTTGCCGCTCAGTTTTATGCTCGTGCTTATTCCCCAAGCGATACTGCCCAAATCCAAGTCGTCAATGCTTACGAATCCCTCAAAACCGGAGATAGTGTCCTATTGGCGCAGGTGGAGGTTTTGCCACAGATTCAAGAGCGATTTAAGACCACACTGTTGGCGGAGGTTGAGGGTGCGCAATTGATCGAGCTGCAAAATCGATAGAATCGATTTTGGGGAAGAGGGAAGAAATTTGTTTTCGCAAGGGCAACCATAAGAGATAAATGATCGTCATTTCTGATTGCTTTTTTGACTTCATAAGGGCCACTTTTGATCCTTAGCCCTTCAAGTGCGCCATACATCAGCCGTGGGCAAAGCCCACGGTTAGATTACCAGTTCTATATAAGACCTGAAAGGGCGAAATGAGATCGTGAATCATATAAGAACATCCTGCTGATACGTGGGTAAGGGCCAGCCTTACCCGTGCCTTGTTTCAATAAGTTAATCCGCATGATAAGGAGCAATTGATCTTCAACTCTTTGAAGGACCGGAGAGACCTTTAGGACTCATCACCAATCTGTATTTAAAAAGCCACTTCGTCAGGGTTTGAAACCACTGACGAAGTTATCCCATCATGTAGATAGTGCTGCCTGACGAAGATTTTACATCGCGGATAAGATTGATATAGCGGATCTCCTGAAACTCCAGATTCTCCAGATTCTCCAGATTCTTTTAATCCTACTTATTGCTCCTTGCTCCGGCCCTACAGGACTTCGAGATGAGAAATTATTAGCACCGTGGGCGTTGCCCACGGCCATAATATTTGCCGCCCCTAATGGGGCTAAGAGCCAAAAGTGGTCAATGTCAATGCTATAATAGGATCAGAAATGACGATCATTTATCGGATGCGGGAGGGGCAATCCCTTGCGGTTGCCCCTGTGAAAAGGAATTTTCCTTCTTCTAACCTTGAGCTCTAAACCCTGAACTCTGAACGATTGGATACTTCCCAAACTCCTTCAACTTTCTATCAGTTCTATTTGTATTTCGTTTTCCCCCTTCTTCAATATCCTCGATACTGGACAAAGGCCAGCGACTTGTATCAAGCGACCGATCTGCTCTTGAGTCAATTGATGCCCTTTGAGTTGCAACTGAACCTTTATTTGAAGGAAGGTTTCCCCATTTTCTTTGGCCACTTTGCCAGCGATATTAGTCAAGATTTCGCCTGGATTCCATTCCTTCCGTTTGGAATACATGCGTAGTGTGATACTTATGCATCCTGCTAGTGCTGCGCAAAGCAATTCAGAAGGCTCGAAACCCTGGCCGTCCCCTCCATCATCGATGGGTTCATCGGCAATCACCATGCTATTTTGATTGCGAATTTCTGTCTGATAACTATCCGACTTGCTGATTGACTGTATTTCCACGGTTTGGCTTTTGATTGATCGGTGACTTGAATATTAAGACCTTGCTGGCTATTTGGTTGCTAGATCTCCCCTGAATTCGAATGATAATGCTCCACTGGGGCACAATTTAACTTGTTCTGCGATGACTTGTGCATCAGCACCATTGATGTTGACCCATGGCCTGATGCTTGGGTTAAATACTGGAAGAAGACCCTTCCAGCAGCGCTTGGAATGAGTGCAGAGTTCTGGCTTCCAAATCACCTTGATATGTTCGTTTTCGTATTCTTTGATGTTTTCCATGCGATTATTATTTGCGTCGGCGCTAAGGTCATAAAATGCTTTAGAAATCAATCGATTGTAAGGAAATAATTGACAGAACATTTGCTATTGTTATAAGTGTTTCTTATTTTCGTAAGTCTTCTTTTAAGATCTAATTGATTCAAAATCAAATATTTAATATGAAAAATCTGCTATCACTCTTTTTCCTACTTTGCGCTTGGACGCAAGTACATAGCCAAAAGATCACCGATATTGGGAATACATGGAGATACTATGGTATAAATTGGGTAACTGCCGAATTGGATTCATTCCAAATCCGAGCCACCGCAGATACATTAATAAACAATAAAGTATATACCCAACTCTGGAGATGTGATGATTTTTCAACATCAAATTGTTATTTAAATCAAATTATACGGGAAGAAAACCGTAAAGTTTACCAGCTCGATGATTTAAACCAGGAATTCATTATTTATGATTTTTCCTTAAATGGAGGTGATAGTATTGAGTTAAATGGAGGGTTGAAATATGTCGTTGCTGATAAAGTAGATTCAATGCTTTTTTCTGATAATACATGGCACAAAAGGCTTACTCTTCTCCATCATTTCCAAAACACAGGTGGTCTCAACTGCCATTATACTATCCAATGGATCGAAAATTGGGGCGAAAGAAGCTTTACCCTGACGTGTCCGGATGAAGCAATTAACCACACTGTCAATTGCTATTATAGCAATACTGAAGTTTATTTTGGACCTGGATGCAGCCAATACCTTGCAGTAGACGAAGCAGCACCAACCCAATTTGTTGTTTCCCCAAATCCTGGTAATGGCGCATATACCATCCAGTTTGAATCGATGGACCCTTCCAGAAGTTTAAGACTGATCAACCTGCAAGGAATGTTTATTTATCAGTCTGAGGCGCCAGGTTTCGCTCAAGAAATCGTTCTCAAAGATTTTGCGCCAGGAATATACATCTTGCAAGTAAGTGCAGGTGGGAAAGTGACTGCTTCGAGGAAGCTGATTTTGCAGTAATTGCAATACCTACTTAGAATAAATCCAAATAAACATTGTTCTGACATTGAATTCCATTTCAAATTGGGGCAGGGCAGCTAAAATTCCTATATTCGCAGCAAGGTTTGAACCTGCACAGAAAAGGATTATTTATGTTTTGCTCCATATTGCTGGATACCAGCACTTTTCAAGACTACGTACCGATCCTGATGATGTTTCTCGTTGCCTCGGGATTTATCGGAACGACGATGGTAGTGACCCACATGATTGGGCCCAAGCGCAAAGGAACCACTAAACTGGATACTTTCGAATGTGGTATCGAGGCTGTTGGAAATGCCCGTACGCCTGTTTCAGTCAAATATTTTCTAGTAGCGATTCTCTTTGTTTTGTTTGACGTCGAAGTGATATTTATGTATCCATGGGCAGTCAACTTTAGGTCATTGGGCATCGTAGGTTTACTTGAAATGTTTTCTTTTATGGCAATATTGATCACAGGATTTATCTATATCGTCAAGAAAGGCGCTTTGAATTGGGAGTAAAACCTCAGTCAATTGAATTGTTTGAAATGAAGGAAATGTTATGAGTACAGTTGATATCCATCCAGCACACACTCCTCCGGGAGTTGAAGGTCCTGGATTTTTTGCTACTTCACTTGACAAGGTTGTCGGGATGGCTCGTGCCAATTCGCTTTGGCCCCTGCCTTTTGCAACTTCATGCTGTGGAATCGAATTTATGGCGACTATGGCCTCTCATTATGACCTTGCCAGATTTGGTATGGAGCGTTTGAGCTTCTCCCCACGCCAGGCAGATCTATTGATGGTGATGGGCACGATCGCCAAGAAGATGGGACCGATCCTACGCCAAGTATATGAGCAGATGGCGGAGCCAAAATGGGTCTTGTCCATGGGCGCTTGCGCTTCCAGCGGTGGGATATTTGATACATATAGCGTATTGCAAGGAATCGATCGCATCATACCAGTCGATGTATATGTGCCTGGCTGTCCACCGCGTCCTGAGCAAGTGCTCGATGGCATTATGAGGATTCAGGAATTAGCTTCCTCAGAGTCAATTCGTCGTCGTGATACTGAGGAATACAAGAATTTGCTGGCCAAATACGGAATGGAATAATGGAAGCAATAGAACAGGTCCTCAATCCGGTGGAGACTCAACTCAAAGCGCATTTTGGTGAGGCGATCATCGAGGTGCATCAGTCTTATGATTTTGCAGTATTTACTGTGAGCAAAAGCAAGATTAAGGAAATCCTTCAATTCTTAAAAGACGCTCCAGGAATGGAGTTTGGTTTTCTGACCACGATGTGCGGCCTGCATTTTCCTGATCTTCAAGGATCTGAATTATGCCTAATGTATCAGCTTCACAATATGCCTCGCAATGAGCGCATCCGTATCAAAACTTACATGTCAATTGATGATGCAGTGACTCCTTCTATTACTGATCTTTGGCCTACAGCCAATTGGATGGAACGCGAAGCCTACGATTTCTACGGGTTTGTCTTTGCAGGTCATCCCAATCTGAAACGGATCTTGAATATGGACGAAATGAATTATTTCCCAATGCGCAAAGAGTATCCTTTGGAAGATGGTACCCGCAATGACAAAGTCGATTTGTTTTTTGGACGCTAAGATTTAAGCAAGCATGAGTTTACCATTTCAAAATATACTAAACCCAAGTGCTCCTGAGAAGGAGTACAGTACGCTCAATCTTGGGCCGACGCACCCCGCGACGCATGGTATATTTCAGAATGTGCTTAAAATGGATGGTGAGATCATCATGGACGCTGAAGCCACCATCGGATACATCCACAGAGCATTTGAGAAAATAGCCGAACGTCGACCATACTATCAAATTACGCCGCTGACCGACAGGATGAATTATTGCTCAAGTCCAATCAATAACATGGGCTGGCACATGACGGTCGAGAAACTGATAGGCGCTGAGATCCCCAAAAGGGCTCAATATCTCCGCGTCATCATAATGGAACTTGCACGCATTAGCGACCATATAATTTGTGATACGATCATCGGTCAAGATACTGGCGCTACAACCGGCTTCTTGTATTTCTTCCAGATGAGGGAGAAGATCTACGAGATATACGAGGAAATATGTGGCTCTCGACTGACGACCAATATTGGTCGCATCGGTGGTATGGAGCGCGATTTCTCAGATGTGGCTTGGAAAAAATTGGATCAGTTCATCATAGATTTTCCGATTTTCCTTGCGGAATTTCAGAAACTTATTGAGCGCAATCGAATATTCATGGACCGAACCATTGGCGTAGGACCGATCACCGGTAAGCGCGCATTGGCCTATGGATTTACTGGACCCAACCTGCGAGCAGCAGGAATAGATTATGATGTTAGAGTGATGAATCCTTATTCATCTTACGAGGATTTTGATTTCACGATCCCGATAGGCACCAATGGCGATACCTACGACCGATTTATGGTTCGTATGGAAGAAATGTGGCAGAGCTTGTCGATCATCAAGCAAGCTTTAAAGAAAATGCCTCCGGGACCTTTTCATGCAGATTTACCTGACTTCTATTTGCCTGACAAAGAAGATGTTTACAATAAAATGGAAGCGCTGATCTATCATTTTAAAATAGTGATGGGAGAAACAGAAATTCCAAAAGGTGAAGTATATCATGCTGTTGAAGCGGGAAATGGAGAATTGGGATTTTACCTTGTGTCAGATGGAGGACGAACACCATATCGCCTGCATTTCAGAAGACCTTGCTTTATTTACTATCAAGCATATCCTGAAATGGTAAAGGGAGGCATGTTGTCAGACGCGATCCTGACCCTTAGTTCGATGAATGTCATCGCTGGCGAATTAGATGCTTAACGATTAGAGTAAGATGTCAGAAACTGTAAATAACATATCCTTTGATGAAGCTACCTTAGCCCAGGTAGCCACTATCATTAAGAGGTATCCGGAAGGAAAGCACAAATCTGCATTGTTGCCGATTTTGCATATTGCGCAAGCCGAATTTGACGGATGGTTGAGCCCTGAAGTGATGGATTACGTAGCTTCAATTCTCAATATTCTACCCATTGAGGTCTATGAAGTTGCATCCTTCTATTCGATGTACAATCTGAAGCCTGTCGGCAAATGTCTTATCGAGGTGTGCCGCACGAGCTCATGCTGGATGTTGGGTGCAGAAGATGTGGTCAACCATATCAAACTCAAATTGAATATCAATGAAGGTGAGACTTCAGCAGATGGAGCATTTACCTTGAAGACCGTAGAATGTCTTGGAAGTTGCGGTACTGCTCCTATGATGCAGATCGGCGCCGATTACTACGAAAACCTTACGCTTGAGAAGGTGGATGAAATAATGGATCAAATGAGAGCATCCGGACAGCGTTCGAGATACTGTTAATATATAGAACTTCGAAATTGACTTATGGGAAAGAAGTTATTATTGACGCATGATGATGTAGAGAATATCCACAGCTATGAGGTGTATCGCCAGCATGGTGGGTATAAATCTGTGGAGAAAGCCATCTTGCAGATGACTCCTGAGGCCATAGTCGAGGAAGTGAAAACTTCAGGTCTAAGAGGTAGAGGAGGAGCAGGTTTTCCTACGGGAATGAAATGGAGCTTCCTAGCCAAACCCGAAGGAGTTGAGCGATATCTCGTTTGCAATGCGGATGAGAGTGAGCCAGGCACTTTCAAAGATCGATATCTGATGGAGCGGATTCCGCATCTATTGATAGAAGGAATGATTACTTCAAGCTTCGCTTTAGGTGCCAAAACTAGCTTCATCTATATTAGAGGTGAATACTTCTATGTCGCTCGTATCCTTGAAACTGCAATAGCAGAAGCATACAAGGCCGGATGGCTTGGGAAGAATATTTTGGGCTCTGGCTTTGACCATGATTGTTATGTTCAAATTGGGGCAGGAGCTTATATCTGCGGTGAAGAAACTGCCTTACTTGAGTCTCTAGAAGGCAAGAGGGGTAATCCGAGGATAAAGCCACCATTTCCTGCTATAGCAGGTTTGTATGGTTGTCCAACAGTTGTCAATAATGTTGAGACCATAGCGGCAGTCGTACCTATTATAAACGATGGAGGAGCTGCTTATGCAGCTATTGGTGTTGGTAGAAGTACAGGAACGAAATTGATTTCAGCAAGCGGTCATATCAACAAGCCAGGTGTGTATGAGATCGAAATGGGAATTACTGTCGAAGATTTCATCTATAGTGATGAATGGTGTGGAGGAATACGTGGTGGCCGCAGCCTTAAGGCTGTAGTTGCTGGCGGAGCTTCAGTACCGGTGCTTCCGGCTGAGCTTATCCTCAAAACGGCAAATGGCGAACCGAGGTTAATGACCTATGAGTCTTTGGCTGACGGTGGATTTATCAATGGAACCATGATGGGTTCGGGTGGATTTATCGTGATGGATGATGAAACGAGCATAGTTAAGAACCTTTGGACATTTTCCCGATTTTATCACCATGAAAGTTGTGGACAGTGCAGTCCTTGTCGAGAAGGAACAGGTTGGATGGAAAAGATACTGCACAAAATCATCGATGGTCATGGCAATCCGGCGGATATCGATTTGTTGTGGGATATTCAATCCAAAATTGAAGGAAAGACGATCTGCCCATTTGGAGATGCAGCTGCCTGGCCGGTAGCAAGTACAATTAGACATTTCAGATCAGAATTTGAGGAATATATCAATAGGCCGCTTGAAATCCAAAAGGATCGGCACTATTACAGGTTGCGGGCAAATGCCAGCGCTTAACATAAGTAAAAGGAAAAGAAGAGGTTATGGCTAGAGTAACCATTGATGATATCACGATTGAAGTTCCAGATGGCACCACCATTCTGGAGGCAGCACGTATGATTGGAGGCGAAGTTGTGCCACCTGCTATGTGCTATTACAGCAAATTGCAGACCACTGGCGGTTACTGTAGAACTTGCATCGTCAAAGTTGAGCAAGGATCTGAAAAGGATCCGCGTCCAATGCCTAAGCCTGTGGCGTCATGCAGAACTATGGTAATGGATGGTATGGTGGTCCGTAATAAGACAGCACCCGATCTATTGGAAGCCAGGGCCGGTGTAGTTGAATTTCTCCTGATCAATCATCCTTTGGACTGCCCGATTTGCGATCAGGCTGGAGAGTGTTATCTGCAAGATCTATCATATGAACACGGAAAGGCCAATACTAGGTATGAATTTGAGCGCCGAACCTTTGAAAAGATAGATATCGGAGATCATATCAAACTGCATATGACCCGTTGTATCCTTTGCTATCGTTGTGTCAAGGTGGCTGATCAGCTGACTGACAAGCGTGTTCATGGTGTTTTGAATCGCGGAGATGTATCCGAGATTTCGACTTATATAGAAGCAGTTGTCGATAATGATTTCTCAGGCAATATGATTGATGTGTGTCCTGTAGGAGCATTGACCGATCGCACTTTCCGTTTCAAGAGTCGGGTTTGGTTTACCAAGCCAGTCGATGCGCATCGCGACTGCCCTGATTGCTCAGGGAGGGCGAGAGTCTGGTACCAAGGTGAAGAAATTCTTCGCGTTACGGGCAGAAGAGATGCTTTCGGAGAAGTCGTTGAGTGGATTTGCAATACTTGTCGCTATGACAAAAAAGAAACTGCTGATTGGGTGATCGAAGAGGTAGCTCCGATCGATCGTCATTCAGTAATCGCTCAGAATAAATACAAAAGCCTAGAGGTCTTGAGCGCTACGGTCGATCGCCGTAAACTTGGCTTACCCGAAGGTGACAAAGTTGAACTTGGAGAAGGGGCATTGGACCCAAATAATACATATAGCTCGTAACATCAGCCATCAAGCATGACCGGATTTTTGATATATAAGATAGTTATCGTCGTCATCGTGTTCGCAATGGCCTTGGTGATTGCCATGTATTCCACTTACGCGGAACGCAAAGTTTCTGCTGTAATGCAGGATAGGGTAGGGCCAAACCGAGCCGGACCATTTGGATTGCTTCAGCCATTGGCTGATGGTCTCAAGATGTTTATGAAGGAGGAGATCATCCCAAATGTTGCCAATAAATGGCTCTTCATTCTGGGTCCATGTATCGCCATGTTGACTGCTTGTATGACGGCAGTGGTTATTCCTTTTGGCAGTGGATTGGTTTTCGATGGGCAGTTATATCCAATGCAGATCACCGATATCAATATCGGAGTATTGTACTTATTTGGTGTGGTGTCAATCGGGGTCTATGGAATCATGATTGGTGGTTGGGCTTCCAACAACAAATATTCATTGCTCGGAGCGCTCAGAGCTTCTTCGCAGATGATCAGCTATGAGATAGCAATGGGACTAGCCATTATTGCTCTGATCATGACGACAGGAACTTTGAGCCTTAGCGAAATTGCTAAACAACAAGATGCGGGTTTTGCCAACGTTGTTTATCAGCCACTTGGTTTTCTGATTTTCCTCATTTGTGCATTCGCGGAGACAAATCGTGCGCCATTTGACTTACCGGAATGCGAGACTGAATTGATTGGAGGATATCATACAGAGTATAGTTCAATGAAGCTAGGTTTTTACCTCTTCGCCGAATACATCAATATGTTTATTTCCTCGGCAATATTGGCAACGCTTTATTTCGGAGGATACAATTTCCCATTTCAGCATGAGGTACAGGAATTTCTTGGATTAGGTCAGAATGCCTTTGCCCTGTTGCAGACAGTCTTACTATTTGGTAAAATATTTTTCTTCATATTCTTCTTCATGTGGGTTCGCTGGACGATCCCTCGATTCAGATATGATCAGTTGATGCATTTGGGTTGGAGAATCCTTTTGCCTCTCTCATTTCTCAATATTGTCCTTACGGGACTGGGCATGTGGGCCACTGGCCAACTGCATTAATCGTCGATCAGGACAAAAGCCAAAGGATATGTTAACCAATCGATCAAAAATTGTTGTCAAAAAGGAGATGAGCTTCCTCGAAAAATTGTGGATTCCCGCGATTTTGAGTGGGATGATGATCACTTTCAAGCATATATTTTACAAAAAAGCAACTGTTCGATATCCCGATCAAAAGAGACCTTTTGCTCCAGTATACCGCGGATTGCATGTACTCAAAAGAGATGAAAATGGCGCCGAACGCTGCACAGCTTGTGGCCTATGCGCTGTTGCCTGCCCAGCAGAAGCGATTACCATGATTGCTGATGAAAGGCAAAAGGGCGAAGAGGCATTGTACAGAGAGGAGAAATATGCTTCGATGTATGAAATCAATATGTTGCGCTGCATATTCTGCGGACTTTGTGAAGAAGCTTGTCCTAAAGAGGCGATTTTCCTGACAGATCGAACCGTTCCTTCTGAATTTTTGCGCGAGACATTCATTTTCGGAAAGGATAAACTGGTAGAAAAAATTGATCAGCCAATCGATGTGCGCATACGTCAGACTCAGGATGTCCTAGAGTTCAAAACGGATCCAGTGCCACTGCACAACCAGATGTACAATGGCCAATAACGTTCACGAGATTCTTCATTAGCTATGATATCGCAATACTTGTTTTTTTTCCTCTCCTTCCTGGCAATACTAAGTGCCCTGATGGTGATATTTTCCAAAAATCCGGTGCATAGTATTTTGTACCTGATCATTACCTTTTTTGCGATAGCAGGCCATTACTTCTTGTTGAATGCGCAGTTTCTGGCTGCGGTTCATATCATCGTGTATGCCGGGGCGATCATGGTTCTATTTCTCTATGCCATCATGATGCTCAATCTCAATAAGGAAACCGAGAGTAATAAACATCCTCTAACAAGAATTGCGGCAGTCCTAACAGGTGGAATATTCATGTTAGTTCTGGTCGCGGCACTTAAAAATACTGAGGAAGTCATCATGCATAGCAGCGGAAACAAAGGAATTGGACTAGTTGAAAATCTTGGCAAGACCTTATTTGGAGAATATTTGCTGCCATTTGAAGTATCCTCGATCTTATTTCTGTCAGCAATGGTTGGCGCAGTATTCCTGAGCAAAAAAGAAATTCATTAATCCTCTAATAGAGCCAATATGCAAGATGTAATGAATGGTATTCCAGTGACATGGTATTTGTGGATTTCTGCAATCCTGTTTTCGATGGGAGTGATTGGAGTTTTATTTCGCAGAAATGCGATCATCATATTTGCCTGCATCGAATTGATGCTCAATGCAGTCAACTTGTTGTTGGTTGCATTTTCTAACTACCTCGGCGATACAGGAGGGCAGGTTTTCGTTTTTTTCATCATGGCTGTAGCTGCTGCTGAAGTGGCAGTTGGTTTGGCCATCTTGATGATGGTGTATCGAAATACAAAATCCACGGATATCAATTTCCTCAATCGATTGAAATGGTAAATTATTTGACTTTAGTACTACGAAGCATATGATGGAGCAAATAGCCTGGCTAATCCCCCTGCTGCCCTTGTTGGGTTTTCTGATCAATAGTCTGGCTAACCGGAGCTTGAGCGAAGGCGTATCAGGTGCGGTTGCATGCCTTTCGGTTTTCGGTGCTTTTGTATTTTCCTGTATTTTATTTGCCGGACAATTAGAGCACGGACAAACTGTAATTGCACCTTTATTCGATTGGATTTCGGTTGGTGATTTCAAAGCATCATTTTCCCTTCAAATCGATCCACTATCGTCTTTGTTTCTTCTAATTATCACTGGCGTTGGCTTCCTAATTCATCTTTATTCAGTGGCTTATCTAAAGCACGATGATGGCATCAGGCGCTATTTCGCATACCTCAATTTATTTGTCTTCTTCATGCTCTTGCTAGTCATGGGTGACAATTTCTTGCTGATGTTTGTTGGTTGGGAAGGTGTAGGATTATGCTCTTATTTGTTGATTGGATATTGGTTTAAGAAAGTAGAATACGCTGCAGCTGCTAAAAAGGCATTTGTGATGAACAGAATCGGCGACCTTGGCTTTTTGCTTGGACTGATACTGATCTACACCACATTTGGAAGCATTAGTTTCCAAGAAGTATTCAGCAAAGCCTCCGTTTTCACTGCAAATACGCCAGTTATTGTAGCTATAACATTGTTACTTTTCATAGGAGCAGTTGGCAAGAGCGCTCAGATACCGCTTTACACATGGTTGCCTGATGCGATGGCAGGACCTACGCCAGTCTCAGCGCTAATCCATGCAGCTACGATGGTTACGGCCGGTATTTATATGATTAGCCGTTCCAATGTCTTATTTGCCTTGGCGCCAACTACTTTAGCTATTATCGCCGGTATAGGATTGGCAACGGCTCTTCTTGCAGCGGCGATTGGTCTTTTGCAAAATGACATCAAGAAAATTCTGGCTTACTCTACGGTCAGCCAATTGGGATATATGTTTTTGGCTCTTGGCTTGGGAGCCTTCGGTGCTGGAGTATTTCATGTATTAACACATGCATTCTTCAAAGCGCTATTGTTCCTAGGAGCAGGAAGCGTGATTCACGCAATGAGCGGAGAGCAAGATATCAGGAAAATGGGAGGCTTGCGCAAAGCACTTCCCGTAACATACCTTACATTCCTCATCGGTACGCTGGCTATATCAGGTATTCCTCCATTTGCCGGTTTCTTTTCCAAGGATGAAATTCTCGCTTACGCATTTCAAGCGCATCCAATTATCTGGGTACTTGGTGTAGCGGGATCTTTGATGACTTGTTTCTATATGTTTCGCTTATTCTTCCTGACTTTTTCAGGCAAGTTCAGAGGAACTGAAGATCAAAAGCATCATCTACATGAATCTCCATGGCAGATGACAACTCCATTGATAGTGCTTGCTATTCTTTCAGTGGTAGGGGGCTTTATAGGATTGCCACATGTGATGGGGCACCATTGGTTGCAGCATTTCCTCGAGCCAGTGATGGGACTTTCTGAGACAAAATTGCATTTGGATGCAGGACTAGAATGGGGTCTAATGGCAGCATCAGTGGCCCTGAGCTCTATATTTATTTTCCTTGCTTATCGCCATTTTGTCGTAAAAGAGAAGATTCCTGCAGACTCAGCTCCGCGTGGTTTTGCAGCTTTGGTGGCCAATACATTCTATGTAGATCAGATATACGATGCACTGATCCGCAAACCGATGGATGCTATCGCAAAATTCAGTAATCGGGTCTTGGAAAATAAAATATTCGATGCCTTGGTCAATGGCATCGGCCACAATACAACGCAATTGAGCAACCGCGTGCGGCTGATTCAGAATGGCAATTTGGGTTTTTATGTATTTGCAATGGTCATCAGCATTATTGTAATTCTGTTCATTTCACTGATTTAATGCATTATGCTCACAAGTACATTAATCGGATTTCCATTCATCGTCGCCATCAT
>JBDSUZ010000191.1:0-5170 GCA_039927395.1 Saprospiraceae bacterium
ACCGGGTTGACGATAGCGGGAGTTTCGATCCGTCAAGATCCCGCCGATTGGTTGCTAATCGATCCAAAATATGTCGACAAAGATCAAATCCTCCAATTGCCGCTAAATGCGAACGTTGGCACTTCATCCGTAAGAAGGAAATCTCAGTTACTCGATATCAGACCAGATCTGCAAGTAAATGACTTGAGAGGAAATGTTCCGACGCGCATCCAAAAGCTTCGCCAAGGTGACTACCAAGCAATTGTCCTTGCAGCAGCGGGGATTCAGCGACTGAATCTGGACTTGTCCGATCTCATTGTATTTCCCTTGCATCCAAGGGAATTTGTGCCGGCACCGGCACAGGGAGTTATGGCTTATCAATGTAAAAAAGACAACAAAGAAATACGAGAAATCGTCAAGGCTATTCACCAGACCGAAACAGCGAGATTGACCAATATCGAGCGCAAGGTGCTGCAAATGATGGATGGCGGATGCCAGGTACCGATTGGTGTCTATTGTGAAACCGATCATTTTGGGCATTACCATGTATGGGCCGCCTATTCGGCAAATGAAAACGAACCTCTACATCGTATCAGGCATTCAAGCAGCACGAGTTTTGAATTGGCCGAAACCATAGTTAGACTGCTCAAATCGGGCCAAAGTGCCTAAGCTGCGCGTATTTGTAAGCAGAAATATTGATGGCGATCCAGCATTTCAATCAATAAGGAAAATGGCCAATGTTGAGATAATTGGCCGCTCATTGCTTGCACTTACCCCAATTCCTTTTGACATTCCAGCGGATAAAACATTTGATTGGGTCTGTTTTCTAAGCCGCTTTGGTGTAAAGACTTTTGCATCGGCCCTGAAGTCTATGTTGGCAGTTAATTCTGCCCTTCAAATTGCAGCTTTTGGCAAAGGGACAGCCGAAGAACTGCGAGGTATTGGTGTGGAAACGCATTTTACAGGAACAGGAAAAGCTAAAACCACAATCCCTTTACTTGTAGATTTGGTCCGCAATCAGCAGGTCTTAATTCCTGGGGCGAGCCATAGCAGGGATTCATTGATTGGCCCTTTGAGTGCAATTGCAAGCGTCTCCAAGTTGACCATTTACCACAATGAAATTGATCTCGAACAGGTGCCCGAAGGTCAATTTGACATTTATGCGTTTACTAGCCCCATGAACGTCCAGTGCTTTACTCTCAAGCAAAAATTGAATGAAGAGGCTACCTATATTAGTCTTGATCTCGCCACAGAAGAAGCATTAAGAATCGCTGGCTGCAAAATGGTGTGGATTTGTGCAGAAGCTCATTCCAAGTCTTTGGCGGAACAAATTGTGAAGCAGATCGAAGAGCTCTTTCAGCGATAACTATTTCATTTCACCTTACTTAGCTTCAGTGGAGTACAATTCGCTTTAATAGTTTAGGCCATTTAGAGAACCGCAAGTGGCCATTCCTGTTCCTTTGTACGTCGTCAAAATTGAATTCATCAAATATGAAATTGTTTAATATTTTTACACTGCAAATTTAGGTACTAAGTATGAGCAAAAAGAAGCCAGTCCCCATGAAAAAAGCAGCTCCATCAAGGGCTGCCAAGCCCCCTCAGGAGAAAACAGCGACAAAAATGGCAGGGAAACAATTTCCAATGTGGCCGCTATGGATCGCAATTGGAGTTACTGCAGTGCTATTCTACACAGGACTCAAGCACGGATTTGTCAATTGGGATGACGACGTCAACATCCTTGAGAATGTCAACCTCAATACATTCGATTGGAATAGCATAAAAGCGATATTCACGAGCACGGTCATCGGTAACTACAATCCGCTGCCAATCCTGACTTTCGCGATTGAAAAATACATGTTCAACCTAGATTTCAAGACGGTAAAAGCGCCAATGGTCATGCATACGACCAACCTTCTATTGCACCTTGGTTGTGTATATTTTGTATTCCGCATCTTGCGCCGTTTCCCACTTTCACCGATGGCAGTTCTAATTGGCACATTGCTATTCGGTATACATCCACTGCGTGTCGAGTCAGTTACTTGGATTACTGAACGCAAGGATGTCTTATTTGGAATATTTTACTTAGCAGCAATAGACCAATACATCAGGTATATTGTTTCTGATCGAAAGACCAATAACGTATGGTTGATATACCTACTGTTCATATTCTCACTACTAGCCAAGATACAAGCGGTAGCGCTTCCCCTAAGTTTTATCATGATCGATTACTATTTCAAGCGACCATTGAACTGGAAACTCGTGATCGAAAAGATACCAATGTTTGCCCTTTCAGCGCTGACCGGTATAGTGGGAATCCTATTCCTATCTAAGGAAAGTACGATGAACTCAGATATGCCATACAATTTGTTCCAGCGATTCTCGATAGGAACGTACTCCCTGGTTGTCTATTTTATCAAGGTACTCATCCCCTACAAGATGTCGCCACTGTACCCATATCCAAAGAATCTCGACTGGTCATTCTACGCATCGCTGATCATAGTTCCGATCCTTGGATTCATTGTGTACAAGCTCTACAAAGCGGACAAAAAGCCAATCCTGTTTGGTCTGGGTTTCTTCTTCGTCAATGTTGTATTTGTACTTCAGATATTGGGTGCCGGACAAGGTTTCCTTGCAGATAGATTTACCTATATCGCATATTTCGGCTTGTTCTTCATATTGGCTTATGCCTATGATCACTATTTCAAGGGAAATGCTAAGCAGATTGCAAAAGGAGTCTATTTCCTTTTCTTGCCTGTATTTTTCCTCATTAGCTTGAAGCAAATCAAAATTTGGGAAAATGGCGATACACTTTGGTCACATGTTCTATCATGGGACAAAGACATCACTACACCATACCAGAATAGAGGAAATTATCTCCGCGATCATGGCCAGAAGGAACGAGCGATGGCGGATTACAACGCAGCAATAGCACTAAAGTCGACTGATGCCGGGCTTTACAACAGTCGTGGTCGACTGTTCTTTACAGATAAGAAATTTGACTTGGCAATGGCCGACTACAATAAGGCCATACAACTCGATGCTAAAAATGGAGAATTCTATGTCAACCGAGCGGCGGTTATGGCCAGTATTGGCCGATTTGCTGATGCTTTGAGTGATCTCAATAAAGGCCTCGACCTCAAGCCAAATTTCCTCAACGGCCTTAACAACCGATTCTTAGTCTTGCAACAATTGGGTCAAATGGAAAAATCAATAGCAGACATCGACATGTATCTCAAATTGGCCCCAAATGAGACCAACATGTACTACGAAAAAGCCAGGACATTGCGGGTGCTGCTAAGAGACCAAGAAGCAATGACTTGGTATGATCAGGCGATACAGCGTGATCCCAATAATGCGATGTTTCACCTCGAAAGAGGCAAAGCATATCTAACTTTGAAAAACAAGGACGCAGGAAGAGCTGACATTTTGCTTGCTCAACAACTTGGTTCGCCAATAGATCCTGCGCTGATGCAGGCCATTCAATAAGGGTTAGAGTCAAATATGTTAAAGCATCTGATAGTACATAACTATGCCATCATTGAGCATCTGGAGCTGGAATTTGCGCCGGGGCTTAACACTATTACTGGTGAGACAGGTGCAGGCAAATCCATTCTACTTGGTGCTTTGGGACTAATATTGGGCAATAGAGCTGATTCAAAAGTGCTCTATGACGAGGCGCAGAAATGTTATGTAGAGGCAATATTTGACGTTTCGAGCTTTGATCTTAGCGACTTGTACACAGAACTTGATCTTGAAGTTCAATCTGAACTTACTATCAGGCGCGAAATATCAGTGCAGGGCAAATCCCGAGCATTTATCGAAGACTCTCCTGTCAACCTCGAAATACTTCGGAAATTTGCACGCAGATTGATCGATTTGCACGAACAATTCGATACACTCGACATACAGGAGCCTGCATTTCAACTATTAGCAATTGACGCAATAGCAGGAAATCAGGAACTGCTACGGGGATACTCTAAAATATACGAAGACTGGACCAAGGCCAAAAAATGCTTGCGAGATCTCGAAGATGCTGCAAAGCAAGGCAACAAAGAGCAGGACTTCAACCAATACCTTTGGAAGGAGTTAGATGAAGCAAATCTGGTGGCAGGCGAGCAGGAAGAAATGGAGAAAGAATATGAAATCTTGAGTCATGCTTCTGAAATACAGGAAAAGCTAAATCAGGTTCTAAGCATCGCAAACGACTCAGAATATTCGATACAAAGCCAATTGAAGGAGTTAATGCTTGCATTGCGCGACGCTGCACAATACGATTCTAATTTGCAAGCCACGCAGGAGCGATTGACGGAAATAATGATCGAATTCAAAGACAGTATTGACGATGTCCAACGCAGCAATGATCAGGTGGAAATGGATCCTGAACGTCTCGAACAGTTGCAAGATCGCCTACAACTAATCTATAAGTTGCAGAAAAAACATCAGGTCTTGACGGTGGATGAATTAGTCACTATCAGGGAAAATCTAAATGATAGCCTACAGACGGTACTTCATCTGGAGACTGATATCGCCAATGCCAAAGAACGGGTGATAGACTGCGAAAATGAATTGCTGCAAATCGCTACTGCATTGCACAATAAGCGTATAGCGACCATTCCAAAGATCAGCGATAATATACATGCGGGCCTGGCCGAATTGGCAATGCCTTATGCCCAATTGTCAATCGAATTAGAGCAAAAAGAGAATTTCACCCCTACGGGAAATGATCAGATAAAGGTCCTGTTTGCAGCAAACAAGGGCAGTAAACTCAACTTGATCAAGGAAGTAGCCTCAGGAGGAGAATTGTCGCGATTGGCGCTTTGCTTTCAATCAGCTATAGCAGGTGCTTTAGCCTTGCCCACTTTGATATTTGACGAAATCGATTCGGGAGTTTCGGGAGATGTCGCTGACAAAATGGGGATAATCTTAAAGAAACTCAGCTTGAATCATCAGGTACTGGCCATCACACATTCACCTCAAATTGCGGCCAGAGGTTCATCACATTTCTTTGTATCAAAGGAAGTCATCGGCCCAAAAACCTATACTCGGGTCAAACTGTTGCAAGCAACTGAGCGCGTCGATGCCATCGCTGTGATGCTAAGCACCAATCCTCCTAGCAGTACCGCTATTGAACATGCCAGAGAACTCATGAATTCGAATTAATCTAATTTCAATCTTAGTTCAATGGAATAAA
>JBDSUZ010000192.1:0-8543 GCA_039927395.1 Saprospiraceae bacterium
TCCTGTAGGAAGTTGGACTAAAGTCCAATCGCATTCTTGGTCTGCTATGGCCGGGCTAAAGCCCAGCCCAATTGATCTCAAAATTCGATTGATTCAGCTAAACACCTAAGCGACTGAACAACTAAACCGAGCGCAGCGACCTTCAAGAAATGGCATATGGCCCAGGGTGTATGGCATAGGGAAACAGCCAAATTCGATCTCATCGATTAAACAACTAAACGACTAAGCAACTAAACAGAGCGCAGGGACTTTCTTATCATCAAATAAGAAAAACATTAATTTATCAAATCCAAACAGCGCTTGCTCTCGTACATGAACTATCTGCTAAACAGGTAAAATCAATCGAATGCAACTAATTTCTTTCATCCACAAATTCATTTTTATGAAGAATTGTACTTTTTGCGCTTCGCGGTGGTGCATGATTCCGGTGATGCTTCTATGCTTCATCACGGGATCTATTGCGTCTAGCCACAGAGAAGCTCCGCTCATTGCCAATGATCCTTTGGCCGACAACACGGATCTCTATGCATTTCGCAGCCCGGATAATCCCAATATGATCACGATCATAGCGAATTACATTCCGGCCGAATTGCCATTTGGAGGTCCTAATTACTACTCTTTTGGCGAAAATATTCGCTACGAAGTACACATCGACAACGACGCTTCCAAGCCGGGTGATGAGATCGTTTACCGCTTCACATTTAACAAAGTGAATGAAGACGGATCTACTTTCTTCAATATCCGCCTAGGCAAAGAGAATCTCAAAACCACCTATACTCTACAAAGAAGTATGGATGGCGGCGTGAGTTTCCAAAACGTGATCACCAACGGTAAAGTACCACCTCCAAACATCGGACCTCGTTCAATTGAATCTGGTGCTGGTCTTGGTACTGACTACGAATCACTAATCGCAGCATCTATCATGCAATCCAGCACTGGAGAACGTGTTTACTGTGGACCTGCTGACGATCCATTCTTTGTGGATCTTGGTGGAATTTTTGATTTGGGTGATGCTCCAAGAGCTGATGGCAAGCCACGTGATGGACTTGGATATTACAATGTGCATACAATTGCCATTCAAGTTCCAATCTCAACATTGCTTAAAGTTGGCGCTCCTGTAGTACCTGCAAATATCCTTGATCCCAATTATGTGATCGGTGTATGGGCGTCTGCAAGCAGACAAATGACCCGCACTTTGCAGCCTGATGGAAATGCTCCAGTTGATGCTGGTGCATGGATTCAAGTATCTCGTCTTGGAATGCCTTTAACCAATGAAGCAGTTATTCCAATTGGTGACAAAGATTACTGGAATGGCTTATCACCTTATGATGAGATCGCTGAAACTACCTTAGATGAGTATTTCTACAATCCTGAATTGGCTTTGTACATGGACGATGATCAATTTGGCGGAGCAGTTCCTGCATTTGCACAATTGCGCGTTCAACGCAATTCACTACAAGGATTTGATTTTGGAAATGGCAAAGACGGCTTATATGGCTTGAAAGGCAATCCTGCCCTTGATGGTACTGCATTGGATGATGCTGTTTTTGGTACATTATTGTTGCCTGGCCCTGGGAAACCAAGATCAGTTGACCTTTGGCCAATATTCCACACAGGTGTGCCAAATGTAATTCCTTATCAATTGGCTACAGGCAAAGGAGGAAATCCATTGGCTGCAGGAAAACCATTTATCAACAACTTCCTACCGAATGGTGGTGACATGTTGCGCTTAAATATGGCAGTACCCGCTACAGATCGCAATGACGCGAAATTCAGTTCACTGGGTATCGTATCAGCAGCAGTATTGGGATTGACTGATCCTACTTATGCAGGCAGCACTGCCCTTCAATTCATTCCTAACATGGATGGATTCCCTAACGGTAGACGTTTGGAAGATGACGTTACACTGATCGAATTGCAAGCTGTATCTGGTGTTGCCTTGGCAGCAATCGGACTATGGTACGACGATTATACTGCTGGTGGCTCTAATCCAGTCACTCAGGATCTAGTCGATGTATTGTCCTACAGGACAGGTGTCAACAAAAATGATAAAGCGTTCAAAACGGCATTTCCTTACGTAGCAAGCCCTTGGAGAGGAACTGAAATCGGTCAATAGACTGATTCAATCCAATCCCACAAGCGTATTTGTTTTTACAAAACCACATAATCATTCAAGCAATGAAAATTCTTTTAAAAAATCTCATGCTTTTGAGTCTCGTCTGGCTTTCAGCCATCAGCGGGATACAGGCATCAAGCCATAGGGAGGCACCATTAATCTCCAATGACCCACTAGCGGACAATGTCGATTTATATGCTTTCCGTACACCTGAAAATCCAGGTACAATCACACTAATTGCAACGTATGTTCCGCTGCAATTGCCACAAGGTGGACCAAATTATTTCTCATTCGGCGAAAACATCAGATATGAAATCCACGTGGATAATGATGCAAGCAAGCCTGGTGATGAAATACTTTACCGCTTCACATTTCACAAAACCAATGAAGATCCAACTACATTCTTCAACATAAGATTGGGTAAGCAAAATCTGAAAACTACATACACTCTTGAGCGTAGCATGGATGGTGGCTCTACATTTGAAACAATTGTAACAAATGGTAAAGTACCTCCTCCAAACATCGGCCCACGTTCAATCGAATCAGGCGTAGGCCTTGGAAGTGCATCATATGCTGGATTAGTTGATGCAGCTATTGAAACAGCGACTACTAATGAAAAGGTATTCTGTGGAACTTCTGACGATCCATTCTTTGTAGACTTGGGTGGTATATTTGACCTTGGCGACGCTCCGCGTCAAAATGGCGGAAAACCAGTTGATGGATTGGCTTGTATGAATGTCAGCACGATAGCAATACGTGTTCCTATCACTACTCTTTTGAAAGACGGTGCTCCTTCCAGTCCAACAAGCATCCTGGATGCAGACTATGTGATTGGTGTTTGGGCATCAGCTAGCCGTCAGCAAATTCGTACACTTTCTGATACAGGTGTTCCTTCGTACTCAGGTGCATGGACTCAAGTATCTAGGTTGGGTATGCCTTTGACTAACGAGGCTGTTATTCCGATCGACAAAAAAGATTACTGGAATTCAATCACTCCTTATGACGAATTCGCTGAAACATCTTTAGACGAGTTTTTCTACAATCCTGAATTGGCATTGTACATGGATGATGATCAATTTGGAGGAGCAGTACCTGCATTTGCAGCATTGCGTATTCAACGCAATTCCCTTCAAGGATTTGATTTTGGAAATGGCAAAGATGGTCTATATGGCTTGAAAGGCAATCCAGCTCTAGATGGTACAGCATTAGATGATGCTGTTTTTGGAACATTATTGTTACCTGCACCAGGCAAGCCTCGTTCAGTTGACTTGTGGCCAATATTCCACACAGGTGTGCCAAATGTAATTCCTTATCAATTGGCTACCGGTAAAGCCGGAAATCCACTTGCTGCTGGAAAGCCATTTATCAACAACTTCCTACCTAACGGTGGCGACATGTTGCGCTTAAATATGGCAGTACCTGTGACTCCTCGCAATGACCCTAAATTTAGTTCAATGGGTCTTGTCAATGCAGCAGTATTAGGTTTGACCGATCCTGCTTACAACACTACCTCTGACCTTCAGTTCATTCCAAACATGGATGGTTTCCCTAACGGACGCCGTTTGGAAGACGATGTGACGAGAATAGAATTACAAGCTGTAGGTGGTGTAGTTTTAGCTGCTATCGGACTATGGTATGATGATTACACAGCTGGCGGTCTAAATCCGGTAACACCTAATTTGGTAAGTGTATTGACTTACACAACTGGTGTAGAATCAAATGATGTACCATTCAGGTCTACATTCCCTTATGTGGCTCTGCCAAATAGTGGAACAAGCGCTTGTAGTGGAACTTTGACTACTGGAACTTCAGAAACTTACGGAGGAATACTTGGAATGAGCCAACCTAAGGCCCTACTTCAAAATTATCCAAATCCGTTTGTTACACAGACTACTTTCAAGATCAAGTTGCAACAAGATATGAATGTTGTTCTCAACATTTATACTAGCACTGGTCAATTGGTACAAACTGCATTTAGTGGTTTCTTGCCAAAAGGTGAGAGCACTAAAGTTTGGCAACCAAATCGTTTACAAGCAGGAGTTTACTTTGCTCAATTGCAGACAATGCAAGGCACAGTACTTCAAACTGGTAAGCTCTTGAAAGTCGAATAACAATTTGCATTCACATTGATGTTTTTTAGGGAGTCGCCCGGCGTAAGCTGGGCGGCTCTTTTTTTATTTTCCTTTCTCGGCGCAATACTTAGCTCGCCGCTGGAGGGCAGCTAGAGGCGCAAGATATTCTTCCACTTATGGAATTAATCATCTAAATCACTCTCTTATTTTGACTAACAAAATCAAATTAATAATGGCATATCTAAAAGTCTTAATCCATGCGGTTTGGGTCACCAAAAGAAGGTACCCATTTTTGAATAAAGGCATTCAAACTGCACTCATCGAACACATCCGCAATAATGCTAAATCGAAAGACATTTACGTTGAATGCCTGAACGGCTATAAAGATCATTTACATTGTCTATTCTGGTTAAATGCTAATATGAGCTTGAGTACAACTATGAATCTGCTAAAAGGAGAATCCGCTTTTTGGATCAACCAACAGAAACTTAGCCCCATCAAATTTGAATGGGGCAAAAAGTACTATGCAGGATCTGTCGACCCTAACGCCATCAAGAAACTTCGTCATTACATAAATAATCAAGAATCTCACCACAACCCCAGCCTCCCGGCTGGGGACTCCCCATTACCCTAGCCTTCAGGCGAGGGAGAACACCAGGCACCACGTATGCTCATCATACCCCGGCCTTAAGGCTGGGGTAAACACCACGCACCATGCAAGCTCATCATACCCCAGGCCGGGCACCCCCCATTACCCTAGCCTTTAGGCTGGGGCGAACTCCACGCACCACGTCTGCTCATAACGACCCTCTCACAGGCCTCCAGGCTGGGGACTCCCCATTACCCTAGCCTTTAGGCTGGGGCGAACTCCACGCACCACGTCTGCTCATCATATCCCCGGCCTTCAGGCTAGGGCGAACTCCACGCACCACGTATGCTCATCACGACCCTCTCACAGGCCTCCGGGCTGGGGACTCCCCATTACCCTAGCCTTTAGGCTGGGGCGAACTCCACGCACCATGCAAGCTCATCATACCCCAGCCCGGGCACTCCCCACTACCCTAGCCTTCAGGCTAGGTAAATCCAATCCCACTCTTCCCTCGTATATAATCGAAACACATCAGAATGAAAAAGATTACTAAAAAATCCGGCTATGCCATACTGCTCGCTTTTTGCGGCGTATTCGCAATAGTGATATTCAGTTTTGCACGGAGCAAAACACAGCTACCTAAGCTGAAAGAAAGAAACGGCGCGCTTGCAAAAGCGCCTGAATGGCAAAAAACACAAGAAGACTACAAAGTGCTGGAAACTGCCATCATGAAGAATCCAAATGACAACAAAGAGCTCTTGAAATTGACAAAATTGTTCATCCAAGAAGGTAGAGCTAGCGGCGATTTTTCGTACTACAACAAATCGTCATTGGATATCCTGTCAACAGTATTGGAAAAAGACCCAAGCAATTTTGAGGCACTATGCTTTCAGTCAATGGTGATGCTATCACAACACAGATTTGTTGAGGCTAAACAAATTGCTGAAAAAGCACGAACAATTAATCAGCACAACTCTTATATCTACGGACTGATGATCGACGCATCTGTAGAATTAGGCGATTACAAAGAAGCAGTGACATTAGCTGATAAAATGGTGACATTAAGACCAGATATTCGCTCCTATTCACGTGTATCATACCTAAGGGAAATCCATGGCGACCTACCAGGCGCAATTGATGCCATCAAAATGGCAATCGCCGCAGGTGTCCCAGGCTATGAAGACACAGAATGGGCCAGATTAGTATTGGCGCATTTGTATGAAGACAGCAACCAGTTGGAAATGGCTAAGAAAACCTACCAAACTGCCTTGTCATACCGTCCGAACTATCCATTTGCCACAGCTGGATTGGGCAAGATAGCTCGCTTTGAAAAAAACTATCCGCAAGCAATTGCCTACTACGAACAAGCCAAGAAAGATATGGCTGATGCTTCATTTTTTACTGAACTGATCGATCTGTATAAATTGACTAATCAAGCAGATAAAGCAGAAGAAAATGCCAAAGCTCTATTGAATTCATTGACAAGTGATCAATCAAAACTTGCAAAAAAATCAAACGAAGGTCATAACGCCAATCGCGAATTGGCTTTGACTTATCTGCAACTTGGCGAAAATAAGAAGGCCCTGGAATATGCCACTACAGAATACGAGTTAAGACCTGACAATATTGATGTCTGTGAAACTTTAGCCTGGGCCTATTATCAAAATAAGGAATACGCCAAAGCACTCTCAATAGCACAAAAAGGCCTCAAAACCAACAGCCAAAATCCAGAAAGGCTAGTGCAAACTGGACTGATTATGTGGGAAAATAACAAATCCCCAGAAGCAACTGCTCTTATCAAAAAAGGTTTGGAAGCCAAACCTTATATGGACGAGGCGATCGCAACATCGGCAAATAAAATCATTGTAGCCCTTTAATTTAGATAGTGGGGAGCAGGTCTTTAGCCTGCTCCCATTTCTATCTGATCTCTACAACTGAACATTAGCTATATGAAATTCAAGAAGTTCCTGCTCTTGAGCGGCATGCTATTATTTGCAATACTGCCGCAATTACATGCACATACAATAGATTATCAGTTCGCAAATATGTCGAACACTGATATTGGTTGGACATACCTCCAATATGGATTCACACATATTGTTCCTTTGGGACTCGATCATATTCTATTTGTACTCTGCATATTCCTGTTTAATTCCAAAATAAAGTCGGTGCTATGGCAAGCGACAGCATTTACAATTGCACATTCAATTACTCTTGGATTGGCGATGTATGGCTGGATCGAACCATTGCCTTCGGTAATTGAACCAATTATTGCTCTATCAATATTCTTCGTCGCTGTCGAAAACTTGATGGTGAAGGATCTGAAGCCGGCAAGGATCATGATCATCTTCGCATTCGGACTAGTACATGGTATGGGATTTGCAGGAGCGCTGATAGACTTGGGATTGCCGCAAACAGACTATTTCCTTGCCCTATTGACTTTCAATGTTGGCGTTGAATTAGGACAAATAGCTGTAATTTCAATCGCTTATTTTGGCTTTAGCAAATGGTTTCGCGACAAATCATGGTACTATCCCTATTTCGTCAAACCGGTATCAATTTGTATCGCTTTGATAGGACTTTTTTGGACAATCGAACGGAGCTTCTTTACTTAGTTTCGCTAAGCGTTGTTGTCAATCAAAAAACCTGCGGTCCAAGCCGCCTGGAAATTAAATCCACCTGTGATTCCATCGATGTTTAGCATTTCTCCGCCAAAGAAAAGGCCGGGATGCAATTTTGATTGAAAATTTTTGAAATCAATTTGTGACAATTCAATGCCCCCAGCAGTCACAAATTCTTCCTTGAATGTTGTTTTGCCATTCATGGTAAATCTGGATCGAACAAGAATTTCCAAAAGCATTATTCTTTGCTTTTTATTCAATTGTGCCCAAACCAATTCCTCGGGAATTGCGGATTTGGCTAGAAAATAAGACCATAGTCTTTTTGGAAAATCTCCAAAGACCATAGTTCCTGCCTGCTTTTTCAAATTTTGCTGCAACCAATCAGAAAAAAGGGCTTCAATACTATTAATCGTCTCCGCAGGAAACCAATTGACGATCACTTGACATTGATATTTACATGTCGCGAGATATTCAGCACCCCAAGCAGAGAGTTTCAAAACAGCAGGTCCGCTAATTCCCCAATGAGTAATGAGTAAAGGTCCTTGATAAGATAGTTTCGTGCCCTCGAGCGCCACATTTGCATTTGGCACGCTAAGACCCATCAATTTCGAAATTGGATCTTTTGGAAAATTGAAAGTGAATAATGAGGAAACTGGCGCCTTTAGTTTGTAGCCTTTTTCTGACATTTTATTCCAAATGGATTGACTGCTACCAGTACAAAGCGCCAATTTTGAGGTAACAATTTTTTGCCCGTCAAGCAATTGCAACATGTAAGTTCCACCCTCTTCCTTCGGAAATTCAAAATCCTGCATTCCACAACTTGTCCAAATTGAAATATCAGCTTGTTTGCAAGCTTTCAACAAACAATCAATGATCGTTTGCGATGAATCAGATACTGGAAACATTCGCCCATCAGATTCTCTATTGATTTGTACACCCCTGGATTCAAACCAGTTGATTGTTTCTGTGGGACCAAATCTGGTAAATGGACCCAATAATTCCTTTGCACCGCGCGGATAAAATTGAACCAAATCACGTGGTTCAAAACACGCATGCGTGACATTGCATCGTCCACCGCCGGAGACCCTGACTTTGCCCAGCACATCTTTATTTTTCTCGATGATAACTACTTTCTTGCCCGGATT
>JBDSUZ010000193.1:0-1945 GCA_039927395.1 Saprospiraceae bacterium
TTGTCCATATAAGTTGGGCCAATTCCCTTCAATGTGCTACCGATTTTACTCAAGCCTTTGGATGCTTCAGAGGCGGCATCCAGCATCCGATGAGAAGGCAGGATCAGGTGAGCTTTCCTCGATATCAACAGTCTATCTCTGAATATGACGCCGGCGGCATCAAGATTCTGGACCTCTTTCATGAAGGTAATCGGGTCGATCACGACGCCATTGCCTATGACATTGAGTTGATTATCGCGAAAAATGCCTGAAGGAATGGTGTGCAGCACAAACTTCTTGCCTCCAAAGATCAAGGTGTGTCCGGCATTCGGGCCACCTTGGAATCTGCATATGATATCGTATTGTGGAGCTAAGTAGTCGACAATCTTTCCCTTGCCCTCGTCACCCCATTGGAGTCCGAGGATTACATCTACTGCCATCTTATTGTGGTATTAAGGGCTAAAGGTAAAAAAATACGGGGAGTAGAAAGTAGAAAGTAAAAAGGGGAAAGGAAGAATAAGGAGTAAGGAAGTTTGCAAGTTTGCGAGTTTGCGAAATTTGACCGACCAGGCTAAACAACTAAACGATTAATCGATCCTCGTTTAGATTTCATGCGTGAGTTTTGGATGAACATATGCAACTTATTTAACATATGAATTACTCTTCAAACTCTTCAAACTCTTCAAACTCTTCGAACTCCCTTAATTCTTCCTCGTCCTATCACACGCGCCATCGCATTTGCCATACAAATTGAGCGAATGGTGGGTCACTTTGAAGTGCAATATATCACCCATCATGTCTTTGATCTGTTGTAGGCGCGGATCGCAAAATTCAAACACCTTAGCGCAGTCGACGCAGATTAAGTGATCGTGCTGTTTGAAGCCGTACGATTTTTCATATTGGGCGAGATTCTTACCGAACTGATGCTTTTTGACTAGGTCACAATTGACCAATAACTCTAAGGTGTTGTACACCGTTGCACGGCTTACGCGGTAGTTCTGGGTCTTCATGTGGATATACAATGCTTCTGCATCGAAATGGTCTGTGCGCTTATATATTTCCTCGAGGATCGCATAGCGTTCAGGTGTCTTGCGCAGGCTGTTTTTTTCCAGGTGAAGGGAAAAAATGGTTCGCACGTCGCGAATAATATTGTCGTCGGCCCGAAGCAGCGCCATATCTTTGATATTGAGTTTGTAAAGGTAAGCAATCGGCTAATCCTTATTGCGGAAACAAGTGGCGAGCCAAATAGTTTGCCATCATTCGCCAGATTCAGACTATCAAACGCCTAAAAATGAGACAATAATTATGGACCCGCTGAGCACTCAAGACCAATTCGTATTCAATACGATGGAGGATTATGTCCTCGAAGATGAAAGGGTGATCCTTCGTCCTCTGTTGTCATCAGATTTCCCCCACCTGATGCATTTTGGCGAAAGCGAACCTGAGATTTGGGTTTATTCCCTTTACTCCGCTGCTGGTCTGGAGGGTATGACCCGCTATTTGAACGAAGCCCTAGAAAATCGCCAAAAGGAAATAGAATACCCCTTTATAGTGTATGATAAGCGCAGCAATCAATATGCTGGCAGCACTCGATTTTATGACATTCAATTGGGACATAAGACTATCCAATTGGGCTACACCTGGTATGGCAAGGCATTTCAGGGCACAGGCTTAAATGCGCATTGCAAATATCTCATGCTCCAATTTGCTTTTGAAAAAATGGGGATGGAACGTGTCGAATTTCGTGCAGACAACAACAACGAAAGGAGCAAAGCCGCCATGAAAAAGATCGGCTGCACCTCTGAAGGCATTCTCCGCAGCAATTACCAAACTCACAGCGGCCGCAGAAGAGACAGCGTGATCCTAAGCATCCTCAACGACGAATGGTTTGGGCGTGTGAAGCCGCTGCTCGAAGAGCAACGGCTTCACCCATAGCCGTGGCCTTTAGGCCGCGGACAAAATGATC
>JBDSUZ010000194.1:0-3917 GCA_039927395.1 Saprospiraceae bacterium
AAATCAAAATTGATTTTCCACGCGCTTTCCTTAAAATTTAAGATCCGGTGGCTGAGCGGAGTCGAAGCCTGCTGACTCAACAATCGTTTGATTATCAATTTATTACGGAGACAATTGCTTTGAAACAATTTACCTAAGTGCACATTTTCGTGATGCAAAGAACGGAAGGTGGCCACCTCACAGTCCAATTCCTATAGCTCCCAAACTCCCAACTCGCAAACTTGCAAACTTGCAAACTTTCCACATTTCCAATTGATCAATTTTTGCTTTTCCAACGTCCAACGCCAAAAGCAATATATTCCCCTTCTCTGAAGGGGTGGCCTTTAGGCCGGGGTAGTTTTCCTGATAATTCAGGTAAATTTTGAATTTCTGAACCACCCCGTCCCCGTCTTCGCGGGTCCACCCCTCGAGAGGGGAACAGACTCATTTGGCGGGGCTTTAAGAGTTTAGGCAATCTCACTTCAATTCTGAAAACGCCGAAAGCCCAACGCCAAAAGCCAGTTTTTCTCACACCGCACACCAGTTCTTGAAAGTCGCTGCGCTCTGTTGAGTTGCTTATTCGCTTAGCTGTTTAGCCGAACCGACCGACTATTTTCCAGGACCCAGGACCCAGGACCAAAATTTCTAAACTCTAAACCCTAAACTCTCCACTCCTAAACCTCCTCCGGCCCCTCACCCACCTCGTCCTGTATATATTGCCCATCGGCACAATGAGGCAACAATTGGTCTTCGACAAACTGGGTGACTTCGATGAAAATGGAGTCGGGATACAAGAGATGAACGTTGGGTCCGGCATCAAGTGTGAAATAGAGCGGATGCCCGGTATCGGCTCGGTATTGTTTTACCTTCTCAAGAATGGTAAGTGTGTTGGGCAAGATGAGTGAAAAAGGATCTGCACTTGACATCATCAACGAATGAAGAGTCCAGGCTTCAAGCTCAAGGATCTGACCAAATCGCTCCGTGTCGCCTGATTTGAGGGCGGCAAGCATTGCGGCCATATTCTTGTTGGCTTGCTCATACCGCGCCGAAGCAAATGGATGTTCGTCCATCAAAGCATGTCCGGCACGGCTACTGACTTTCTTTTCCTCTGCGCTGACAAGTAGTATGTCATCGTGATAGGTTTTGAAGGTCTCGTGGAATTGATCTTCCATTGGAATGGCATAATCGTCACTAGAACCGCTTACGGGGGCGTATTGGCCCCAGAGAGCGGCCTTGCCATATATTGATCTGCAGGCACTGCCTGATGCCAGTCTTGCCAGATAGGAGGCCTTGCGCTCAAAAGAATCGTCTTCTTGAAGCGTTTGAAAAAGCTCATCCTCTAAGCTACAAAGACAAAGGGCCAAAGCACTCATGGAAGCTGCTGAAGAAGCAATTCCGGAAGAATGCGGAAAAGAGTTGCCTGTCTCGATCTTCAATGCAACTTGCGTCAAAAACGGCATTCTATCTTGTATAGAATGCAAATATTGGATGATCTTGGATCGAAACAAGTCATTTGGCTCGCCATGAAATGCAAAATCCAATTCAATCTCATTGCCAACAGAGGTTTTAGTCTCCCAGCTCATGCGCATGTCTGTGACCGCCTGATTGAGCGTAAACGAAATGGAAGGATTGCGGGGATGCTGTTGCCCCATTTTGCCCCAATATTTGATCAGAGCTATATTGGATGGGCTCCGCCAGCTTACTTCTCCCGGTTCGATATCCCTTGAACCTAATTTCAAATTTGGATTTCTGTAATCGAGCATATTCTGAATTGAAACGGAAGATAAAGATTGTGTGTGGAAATGCCTTGATTGAAGTATTTAGTTTCATGGAAATAATGCGGCGATTGAAGGTAGGGTTGATCTTGGGTAGGGGTAGGTTGTTATTGGGTAGGGGTAGATCGCGACCTATCTCTACTCCCACATTAAATCGATTATTAATTTCCAATATGCCATGAATATGATCAGGCATAACAACAAATGCGTGAAGGATGACATATGGATATTGACTTGCAAGCCAAAACCATTGATTTTCGGCAATTTGACCGGATTCGTTTTTTATCATTTTGCCATCTTGGACCTCTCCAAAATAACATATACGACCCTTAACGACGGATGTAACGAAGTACAAGTGGTTTCTGGAATAATCATATCCATTTAACCTATTTGCCTTTCGATATGCATTTAAGTGCATATCTGATGAATTCAAAAAAGGGCGAAACGCCTAAGGTTTGGGCCTCAAATCAGCAAAAGCCTGGGCATAATCTTCTAGCACAATATCCAAGATGGGATCAGAGCCCTTGATATAGCCCTCCTTGAGATGATAGCCATTGAGGGCACCCAAGCTATTCCAATAGAAGGCATTGAAACTGCCTCGCAGGTCAGAGATCATGGAATAAATGGGCGTATCTAATTCCTTTTCGATCATTTTCAACATCACCAGGCCCTGCAGTTTAGTCAGCTTCTTGAGGGGATCCTCAAATTGCTCTTTGACCTGCTTGTTGAGATTCTTGACGTATTTCTTGTGTTCCCGCGATTTCATAGTCTTCTCGGTAGTCTTGACGTCATAGTAGAGACGTATACCCTCTCTGGCATATGGATACACTAGAGCGGCATAGCGCATATACTTGTTGTATTTGCTTTGGTCTTCTCTTGTTGTAAAATTGCGATTTGCCCTAATAAGTACCCCGTCGAGGTTGATAAAGTATAGCGAATCTTCGCTGCTATTGGCTTTATTCTGATACTCATATTTGCCAAAATACTTGCTGCTATCCTGATTAGTCTGACCGAATGCAAGTACCGGTAAGAGGGCAAGAAAAATTAATGGTAATTTCATAAATCCACAACGCCCAAAGGGTCTATTTATTGAATGCCAAGACAGGCTTATGTATTTCTTAAGAATTTCAGCGCTCAATACCATTGTTCCTTTGCTAATGATTGGTAAATATCGCGTATTCCCTGCTCAAGTTCGATCCGATGTTGCCAACCGAGTTGATGCAGCAGACTCACGTCCATCAGTTTGCGAGGTGTACCATCGGGTTTGCTGTGATCGTGTATTATTTCACCACTGTATCCAATCACTTCTTTGATAAGCATAGCGAGATTGAGGATGGATATTTCCTTGCCAGAGCCGATGTTGACAAATCCGGCCTGATCCCAATGATCCATCAAGTAGACACAAGCATCGGCAAGATCGTCAGCGTGGAGGAATTCCCTCAAGGGACTGCCTGTGCCCCAGAGAACAACCTGAGGGGAATTTTCTTTTTTGGCCGTATGAATTTTGCGGATGAGCGCTGGCAGCACATGCGATTTTTCAAGGTCGTAGTTGTCATTGGGGCCGTAGAGATTGGTCGGCATGACTGACACAAAATTGCAGCCGTACTGCGCACGATAGGCATCACAAAGCTTGATCCCAGCGATTTTAGCGATAGCGTAAGGTTCATTGGTTGGCTCCAATTCACCAGTTAGCAGATAGGATTCCTTCAGCGGCTGAGGTGCTAGTTTGGGATAAATGCAAGAGGAACCCAGAAACATAAGCTTCTGCACCTTACTCGCAAAGGCTGCATGGATGACGTTGTTCTGTATCATCAGATTGTCGTACAAGAAATCTGCGCGATAAATATTATTGGCCTGAATGCCTCCGACCTTAGCTGCTGCAAGAAAAACGTATTCTGGACGTTCAGTATCAAAGAAACGGTTGACATCGTCCTGCTTTCGTAAGTCTAGTTCGGCGGAGCTTCGTAAGATGAAATTGTGAAAACTTTTGTGTTGCAGGCTGCGCAAAATAGCCGATCCGACCATCCCGCGGTGACCTGCAATATAGATCCTATTGTCTTTTTGCATAGATGAAGCCTTTTGTTGACCTTTGTGCGAAATTAATCGTAAAATTAATCGAATGTCTAAAACCTATGTAGCAATCCTGGCAGGCGGTGTAGGATC
>JBDSUZ010000195.1:0-2986 GCA_039927395.1 Saprospiraceae bacterium
GCAAGATTAGAGATAGCAGACGAGGAAGATTAGAAGTAACGATATACACCATCAAAAACTTTCTCTGCTGGTCCGGTCAACCAAATATTCTGAAATTTGCCTGGCATATGTTGATCAAATCGCACAATTAGGTCGCCCCCTTTCGCTTTGACCGCAATTTGTTGAGTGCCCATCAAGCCATTCTTAAAGCCAAAGGCCAATGCCGCCGCAGTAACACCTGTTCCACATGCAAGTGTTTCAGCCTCGACACCTCGTTCATATGTCGCTAATGAAAGGGCTCCATTTGTTTCCTGCACAAAATTGACGTTGATTCCTTTTGCCTTGTATAGGTCAGAATATCGAATTTTTCTGCCTAAAGTAAAAATATCCAAAGTTGATATATCTGATTGAAAATCAATATAATGCGGAGATCCTGTATTCAACTCAAACTCAAAATCTGAAATCGCCCTTATTTGATCAACGGGATTCATACTCAGAGAAATACTTGAATCTTCAACACGGGCAGTATGGAATCCATCATAAGCCTCAAAGGTGATCTCATCGTCAACATATCCAAGATCTTTGGCGAATTGCGCAAAGCAACGCCCACCATTTCCACACATAGATCCAAGCCCGCCATCAGCGTTGAAATAGATCATTTTGTATTTGCCAAGGCCATTTTCTTCGATCCAGATAAGACCATCGCCACCTATTCCAAAATGTCGATCACAGATTCTTGCGATAAGCTCCCTATTTTCCATGCTAAGGTATTGGGCAATCACCTGATCGATCATAACAAAGTCATTTCCTGCTCCCTGATATTTTGAAAAAGGCAAATCCATCTGTGCTATATTGATTGCAAGGAAAAATAAATCTACAGAAACGTTAAAAACTCAACAAAGATTGAAGACATTTCGTTACAAAATGCACGAATTGATCTACGAGAGTAAAAAACGGGTTAATTTTTGCCTTAATTTCTCAAAGCGTACTATACAATCATGATAAGATCCTGGAAAACAATAAGTCTACTGGCTTGTTTTGGCCTCTTAACTTCCTCAGCTTCGGTGATGCTCTACAAGTATCTGGAGAGCCCACAGCAGGTCATCATCCGTGAAGTCAAATCTCTCCGATCTGCAGATTGGGAGCCGGCACGTGCGGCAGAGACCTCCAATCTACTTCCTCATGGCATGGCCCCAAATAGCTTCTCTTATGCGGCTCTAAAGGCAACTCCTGGTGTTGTGTATATCACTTCATCTGGCAATATGCCAATTCCGGGCTACAAAAATGCCTTCTTCAAGAGCTCAGCAGGCTCAGGTGTGATAATATCCGCTGATGGTCTTATTGTTACCAATAACCACGTGGTAGACAAGAATGACAAGATCGTAGTACAGTTAAATGATCGTAGAGAATACACTGCAACTATCATTGGGACTGATCCGTCGACAGATATCGCTTTGATCAAGATTGATGCCAAAGATCTGCCTTTTTTGAGTTTTGGTGATTCAGATTCACTTCTATTGGGTGATTGGGTGCTTGCCGTTGGCAATCCTCTGCAACTTGAATCAACCGTAACTGCGGGCATTGTGAGCGCCAAAAGTCGCAATATCAATATCCTCGATTCCAAGACACCAATTGAAGCATTTATCCAGACTGATGCTGTAGTCAATCCTGGCAATTCAGGTGGCGCACTAGTAAATACAAATGGTGACTTAGTTGGTGTCAACACAGCTATCATGACCCAAACTGGCAGTTATGAAGGATATTCATTTGCTGTACCTTCAAATCTTGTGCGCAAAGTAATTACTGACCTCAAAGAATTTGGAAGTGTACAACGAGGCCTATTAGGAGTGGGAATTGAAAATATTACTGCAAATTTGGCCAAAGAACTAAATATATCGATTTGTTCAGGTGTTTATGTCAACAGGGTCAACCCCAACAGTTCTGCATCTGAAGCCGGGTTGAAAAGAGGAGATATCATACTCAATATCAACGGATCAGAGGTGAACTCATTTCCTGAATTGCAAGAGATCATCGGTAGATATCGCCCCGGCAATCTGATTGAGATCGATTATATCAGAGCTGGTGTTGCGCTCAAAACAAATGTGGTGTTGAAGAATCAACTAAACACTACAGAGATAGTGCAGATACGAGATGATATCGAACTTCAAAATCTGGGCGTTGAGCTGCGTGAATTGACACCAATGGAAAGAGAAAAATATAAGACAGAAGGCATTTTGGTCCTAAGTGTAACCAAAGGTTCGACAATCGACGAGGCCAATCTTGTTCCAGGTTTCGTAATTACTAAAGTCAATCACCAGCCTATTGCATCAGTTGACGATTTCCTACGGGTGATCGCGAGTGCCAAAAAGAACTTATTTCTCGAAGGCAAATATTCCAATATAAGTGATCCATACTATTATCAACTCGACAAGAACTAGGCCTAAGCAAAGCTTAGATCGCTTCATAGCGACAGTTCGAGCAAGATTTTCGTCCTTGTCGTTTTGGCATTGATAGTGAATGCTTTGGAATGCTTACTTTTGACGGCCTCACTGATTGAGTCATAGTTAGAATCGTAGTACATGTCAAGTCAAATTCCAAGCACCTTTACCTCTATGCAGGAAATGGTCGACGACCTCAATGGTCGTTTGCAACTCGTATATCAAGGTGGAGGCATCAAAAAATTAGAAAAGCAGCGTAAGGAAGGCAAAATGACCGCTCGCGAACGCGTCGAAAATCTGCTAGATAAAGGAGCACAACAGATAGAAATTGGAGCATTCGCTGGCGATAGAATGTATGAAGAACACGGTGGCTGCCCCTCAGGCGGTGTTGTAGTGGTCATCGGATATATTCACAAGCGTCAAGTTATAGTTGTGGCAAATGACGCCTCAGTCAAAGCCGGAGCTTGGTTTCCAATTACGGGAAAAAAGAATCTTCGTGCTCAGGAAATAGCCCTTGAGAACCGACTTCCAATCATTTACCTTGTAGATAGTGCCGGTGTATTTTTACC
>JBDSUZ010000196.1:0-10843 GCA_039927395.1 Saprospiraceae bacterium
CCAAGTCCAGGCGGAGGAATCGGTACCGAGCATATATAGTTGAGGGTCATTGTACCAATTGCCCAACACTGCATTATTAAATGAATTGTAGGTGCTGCCTACATCTCCCGAATCCATGTTGGCATGCAAATAAGCAAAGCGCGAAGAGTCTACATATATCCGGGGACGCGCATAATTAATATCTGGATAAGTTTGTGCTAATAGGAATTGTGAAGCCAAAGTACAGGCTATTAGAATAAATAATTGTTTTTTCATATCGTACTTTTTTGCTCGTTTAATTGTTGGAGCATAACGTTTTGGCGTTTGGCGAAGAAGCGGATTTCGAAGCACTAACTGTATGCCACCTCAAGACTTGCTAGGGAGAACAAAGCTTCATTTATCCACTGACCTGCCAATTTGATTTTGCTGCTGTTAGCGGGTTGTTGCTTCTATTTTTTCGTCAGTTTATATCTCAAATGCGTTGTCAATTGAGACGGTATTACTTCTACGATTTGAAGATCATATTTGTCTTTGTCTATACCGTCAAAAAGTCGAATACCAGTGCCTAAAAAAACAGGTGCAATGTGAATGAAAAATTCGTCAACAAAACCTTCATTGAGAAATTGTTGAATAGTATTCGCGCCACCTTGGATTCTTATGTCCTTTCCTTTGGCTGATTGTCTTGCCTTTTCTAACGCAATCCTTATTCCGTCATTGACGAAATAGAAAGTTGTCGTTCCTTTTTGAACCCAAGGTTCCCGTTTTTCGTGTGTCAATACGTAAACATCTGCCTTG
Source organism: Saprospiraceae bacterium (assembly GCA_039927395.1). GTDB lineage: Bacteria > Bacteroidota > Bacteroidia > Chitinophagales > Saprospiraceae > JBDSUZ01. The sequence goes on from JBDSUZ010000196.1 coordinate 775, forward strand.
TATAGGTCATTTGGCCAGCTAGTTTCACCTTCCTCAAACATTCGTTTCCCCATGATGAATGCGCCTGTTCTTGCAATTGTCTCTCTTATGAACTTGCCATCAGGTCCGTCTTCTTTGCCTCCTTCGAATCCTAAGTGTTCCCAGAATGCTTTTTGATTAAGCATCCACATATGAATTTTGCCTGAAACTCCACCCATTGGATTGCTTGGACTTCTGTTGTCGCCTGCGAAAAAGCCGTCAAGTGATATTCCACTGTCAAAAATTACTTTGCTCATTTTTTGAACATTAATTGTTTTCTAAAATATCTGTTGCTGTTTCAGTCCCGAGTTGTTCAGCTAATGCAACAAATAGTCATTCAGTCCCACGAATGTAGCAGAGACGATACATTTCTCCAAACTGATTCAAAGTTCATATTTTCTAAGGCATTTTAAGGGGCGTAGTATTTTTTGATGAAATTTTAGCCTTTGATAATTGTTAGTAGAAAGAGCTGAACAGCAGCTGATTTTCCGATAGGTTCTAATAGTATGATAAAGAGGTTGATACACAAGGCTAGGTACGTTGCGGGATGTTTAAGTTTATCGTATTTCCATGCGCCAATCAGAAGCATTCCAATAATTACTATTTGTGTATAGTAGATTGGAAGTATGATATTTATGTTTGGCCATTCTCCTCTATGAATGTCGACGTATACATTTTGTACTCCTCGTGCGAGGGCGGGCATCATAATAATGAACACACTTGATACTAACCACCAGGCATGATTTTCAATTTGTTTCCTGTGTATGATACTTTTGATTATTGCATATCCAAATGCTGTCATCATTACAATTTCTACAGCAGCTACGCCAAAGAAGAACCAAGGTTCAAATGGCCCAAACTTGTCTGGTGCTGCTAATGCATTCTGGGTTGTCACGATGTCCCTGTTCAACATACTCAAAGCAGTTAAACAAACTCCACCGGCAAGAAACATTCCAATAATGCCGTTGGTCCTATGTCTAGCGATTTGGCCATTAGTTGCGAAGTAGGGCTGAATTATTAAATAAAAATACCAAATTGTTCCAGTCCAATAATGAATATGGACAGACCATGCATTATCTGAAAAATCACCCCAATAATCTCTAAAAATGCCAAGTTGCATGACGATCATGGGGAGTATCATCCATTTATATAGTGTTTGATACTTATTCACTTTTAGGGCTCTCTAATTCTAATATTTAGATTACTACCATTACCGGCATGTATTGTGCGCTGCTAGCTCATGCTTACCATGCGATGCAAGTTCGTCGTTATCAAATGTAGCGGATTCGTTCAAACAATCCTAGCGACCTTTGATGACCAGCATCGCTAGCGTTGACATAAACGATACTCCATTGGTTTTAAGGCTGACGCGATACTTTCTTGCATTCGTGCTTTAGGTAGTTTCTGATTATCCTTCCAGGCGCTCGATGGTCTTCTTTGCAACAGCGAGCCTAATTGCTTTATTTTTCTCCAGCAACATTTTAGTTGTCCACTTTTCTAGGCGGTGATGCAATGGGATTAGTATTGCAGCAATACTAACTAAGGCCAACAACATAAGGACAGGTTTATGATGTGTTACTCTTTCTAAAAATGGATGAAGAAGGAGATTAAGAAATTCAAACACAACAAGTAGAGCCATCACCCCAAAAAATTCGATCAGTTTTGTACTTGTGATAAAGCTACGACTTAGTAATAGAAACAGAATGATGAATACAATTATTCCAAGTGCAATCAGAGCGAATTGAATATTTTGTTGTCGCTGATCTTCTTCTGCCATTTTTTTGTTTTGCTCTTCTTTGAGTCTCAAATCTTCATTAAAGGCCATAGCCTGTGCTCTATTTACCTTTTCTTGACTGAAAACAGAATCCTTCAATGCCAATTCCTGCTTTGAATAGAAGTAGGCACTGTCTAATCTATTTTGCAGGTCAAAAACTGTTTTTAAATAACTTGTTGCATTAAGCTTGATAAAATTATTGTGCGAACTTTCTCCCAATTGATTCATATCAGAGGCCTGCTTTCCGGCTTCTACATAATTTTTATTTCCCAACAAAAACTTTATAAAACCATCCTTTGTAAAATATCTTAGAAAAGGCATTTGAATAGCATTGCTGTTAGCAATTGCCTTTTTAAAATAGACTTCTGCTAATTCTGTATCATCTAACTGGAAGTAGGTTAGGCCAAAAATTGTCTCTATAAAAACTTCCATTGTAGTGGCGTTAGCTTTTAAGTTTGCTTCTTTTGCTGATTGGATGTGTCGAAGAGCTGATTTTGGATCCTTAATATTTATATAATACAAAGCATAACATAATTGAACCTGTGTCAACATAAAGCTGTATGTGGGATCCTTTTTGTCAGGCAAAGTGGCTTCGGCTGCCTTCGCAAAATAAAGTTGTTGTTCGGTATTTTTCAAAAAAGAAAAGGCATTACTAATATCTACATTGATACCGGACACGGTGTGCATTTGCCTTGCTCTTTCAGCAAATGGAAGCCCTTTAAAGTAGTAGTCCAAAGCCGTGTTGAAATCACCCTTAGTATATAAATAGAAAATGCCTGTATAAGAGTAAGCGAGCCCAATTAAAGTATCATTCTTTAGTTGTCTGGCTATCCGTAGCATTTCAAGATTATTGGAGACGGACATATCGCCAGAACCGTGTGTGAATGTCTCTTCTCCAAGTCTTTCAAGCAGGTTGAACCTATCAAGCAGTTGGGTGGTTTTACTGAGAGCGGTTCGTAGGCTGTCAACATAATTGCTTTGAGCATTGGCACTGCTAATCATTGAAAAGAAAAATATGAAACCCAATATTTTTTTCATGATGGATATACTTGTGTTGCCAAAGTTAAGTTCTTTTGGTATAGTTTCAAGTTAGAGGGTCGCCAAAGCATGACGGATGAGGTTTGATGGCTTGGTGACGAGGCATATTAGGAAGCACAAAACTGTCTTCCATGGCTGAATCTGATACAAAATGTTTGACTTCATTTAAGCACGTCATCCACTTTTTGCCATGTGCCTCTTTACAGTTGCCCAATTCTATCTTCAAAAATATATTATCAAGTAATTTATATATTAAATTGATAGAAATATTAGAATTCAACCTACCCTTTTCCATTTTCTCAATTCTTAATATTTCCTTATTGGTGCCGCATCGAAAGGATGAATGAAGTTCTTCTTGCGCTAAGTGAAATGATAGATAGTTCTAGCTAGAAGTCCTAATATTTGAAATGCAATTTCCAAATGACCGAAAACATAATAGAGTCCGATGCTTATTCCGTCGATAGCAAACCTCTTCACACGCTTTCTTAAAGAGTTGTTTCAATTTCCGACTTCGAGTAGTGGAAATAGAAGTCGTCTGTATTGATTAGTTTTTCACAAATTTTTTCGACGTAATCAGTTTACCGCCTTTTTCAAGTGCCGACACAATATATGTCCCTGGAGGATAGTGATTTAAATTGATTGTAAAAGATTCACCTGGGTTCTCTATTTCTGAAACAAGCAATCCGTTGGCGTTTGAAACTCTAAGCACGATATCATTGCTCAAACCGCCTATTACAATTGATTCAGAAGTAGGATTTGGTGAAATTTTAATACTATTCGCAATAGTCTGTTCTGGCTCGAAAACATTCGATATTTCTACAAGTTTTCCTCTCAAATCAATTTCTGCGATTGAAGTTCTGTCATCATCACCATAAGTATTAAAGGCGGAGAATCTTATATACCTTGCAATTGTCTTAGGGAACAAAGCATATTGTGTGTATTCAGTAAAGAAAAACTCACTCTCGCCAATAGGGCTTTCCCAGTTGATGCTATCAGCACTAAAAGACAATTCGAAATCTTTTATTCTGCCTTCCCAGGGAGGTGAGAAATTATCATTTGCCGTATAGTAAAATTCATTTATTTCATACTCTGTACCTAAATCAATTAACAACTCATGTGGACGAGGTTGGTTGCTACCGTAAGGAACATGATAGTAAGTAGTAAGATCACCATCAAAAGCTTTAGTTCCTTCAAAACCAGCGAGAGGCTGCGTTTCAGCAATGATTGACCAGTTCTCTTTTGGTATATATTCAAAATGATCAGTATGTACGTCTGGAATGACTACTTTAAATTGGATAGTCACAGAATCTATCAATTGAATTTCTTTTACTTGTATGCCAGATGCTTCTCCAGACCACCAATGAACCGATGGAGTAGTGTTGTCGCTAAGAAGATCTCCTTCAACGTAAATATCTCCAGCATTAACTGAGCCTCCACTTTCAAGTTCGAATAGCCCATCCTTCTGAACAATCGAATTCTGATAATGAGCAAACTGAGTTCTGTCTTCTAGGCTATTTCCAGTGTGTACCTTTTTATCGGTATGCCAAATTAGCAATCCTAAAGGAACTGGGAAAAGAGAATTTCCTGTTGTACTATTTTTTCTTGCTTCGATGGAAATGAACTCATTTGGGTCATGTATGTTTTTGAAAATCACAACACTGTCGCCATCTGCTTTTAAAGTAATGGTATGCGTCCCAAGAGAAGGTTCAATGGTATACCCCCAATGATTTTGATATAAAAATGGAGCACCTACGGGTTCGAGGTCTGGTCCTTGGGCAGACATGATTGAATATTTAGCTGTTCCACTTGAACTCCCATCGTAATCATATGTATCAGGTATTCCAAAAAGCGCATGCCCCGATTCATGGCAAATAACGAATAAATTTAAGGTGTTTTCCCAAGGACTTTGTAAAGCGGATCCTTGGATTTTGCTTATTACTGACCCATTTGAAAGAGTCCAGTCCGGCTGATGGGTTGCCCCTAATCCTGCCGGCTCATAGTCACTGCTAAGGATGATGACAGATTTGATAGCATTTATAGAATGATTGGGGTGTTCGGGATTGAAAGGATCAGCGGCAGTCCATGTGCTTAAGCTTGTCCAATCATAACTTGGAGTATTGGTAATCACGGCTTCCAAAGCGTCCCTCCACAATTCTATACCTTCATACCAAGGTACGCTTGCATAATATGAAGCTGGCTCGGGGGCGGTAAAGTAGAATATATCATGTTGAACATCGAAATTACGTCTTGTTTCCTGAAGCCAATACTTTCGAAATGAACGATTCACAAAAGGTTCTTGATAGGACAAGTCATTCATTAAGCTGTCCAATCGTTGTGGAGATACAGTTGATGGTGCATCAGGGTAATCAATATAGATACAAATACCTCTAATAGGGATGTTAGCATCAGTTTGGGCAGACAGTACCTGAGAACTTGTTATTAATACTAAACAGGTAAATAGAAAATTTTTGTAAAGCATTTCAATTCATTTGTGAGAGTTACCGTTCCACCTCGTCAAGAAGCTGCGAACTTCGGAGCTGTGTACTTTCAGCTAAGGTAAAGATTCCTGCGGAACGCAAGCATGAATTCGCCATGGAGTTCGCAATCTTGCCAAACCACTCTTGTGCGTTCATGCGGCTCCACATACAAAAGGAATAGATTTTGATGACTTCACTAAAATTGTCTACGTTTAAATTCTAATTAAGAAATTTGAAAGCATCGCATACTTGCGCTACCATATTGAAAGCCTTCGAATATATATTTTATTTCTTCGTTTTTGTCTGCTAAACCAAGTGGGTATAGCATCGGTAAATAATGGTCATTTGTAGGGTGAGCCATTTCTGAAATTTTGCCAAATTTTTGATAGTTAACTAGTGCTTGAAAATCTAAGTCATTTAATTTTGCTTTCACTAACTCATCAAATTCAACCGCCCAATCCATTGGCTCTGCATCAATGTTGTTCCAATCCAAATTTTTCAAGTTGTGTACGATATTCCCGCTACCAATGATTAATACTCCTTTTTCTCTCATTTTTTTCAATGAGTTTGCTAATTGAAAATGATAAGTTGTAGGTTGTGTAGCATCAATACTTAATTCAAAAACGGGGACATCTGCCTTCGGAAATAAGTGTCTTAAGACAGTCCATGCACCATGGTCTAGTCCCATTGTACGGTCTTCTTGTATGTTATAAGTTGGAGCAATTTCAATAACTTGTCTTGCAAATTCGGGTTGCCCTTTGGGTTCATATTTGATTTGTCGCAATGCATCCATCCCGTCAAAATCATAAATAGCTTTGGGCATCTGGTTCACAGATACCAGAGTCCCCTTTGTTTGCCAGTGTGCTGACACAAGCATAATGGCATTTGGCTTTTCTAAATTTTCTCCGAGTTTGACAAGTGCTTTTGTAAAATTATTGTCCTGCAAAGCATTCATCGGGTGGCCATGACCGATAAATAGGAGCGGTGTCTTTTTGCTGTTTGAAAAGCCATTAGTCATACTTTCAAAGGCCTTTAGTTTCATTCCATTTGCTATAAGAGGAATTGAAGAGAGCATTTTTAGAAATTGGAATCTTTCCATCTTTTCTAGATTTTGAACACCGACCAATATTGGTGGGTGATGCAAAGATGGATTATCTAAAAAGGCTCTTCGTTCACATAGGTTAATTTCGTATTAACCCGATTTGTTTTTTAATAAATTATGCCGGATGCGGCTAAGTGATTGAGGCTTGATGCCTAGATATGACGCAACTAGATATTGAGGGACTCTTTGTTGTAAGTCAGGTTGTTGTTTTATTAGTGATAAATATCGCTGTTCGGCATCTTCACTAAAACTTTTGGCTATACGTTGCAGCGAACTCAAATAACCGTTTTGAACAAGTATTCTGAAGAAACTTTCAAATATGGGAATTTGGTGGCAAGCTTTTTCAAAGTCAGTGTATTTCATTGCAAAAAGTGTTGTAGGTTCTAGTGCTTCTAAATTGAATATGGCAGACTTGCCACTAAAGAAGCTAAACATATCGCCGATCCAATACCCTTCAAATCCAAATTGCACGGTGTTGCATTCTCCTTTCTTGTCAATTACAAAAGAATGCATAAGTCCCTTTTCAACAAAGTATAGGGTTCGGCAGACCTTTCCTTCAAACACTACCTGCTCATTCTTTTCTACTTCTACGGGAACAAACCAATTATTTAATTTATCCACTTCTTCATTACTCAGCTTTTGATTTATTTTAGCTTCAATATTTTTACGAATATTGCTTTCCATGTTTCAATTTTAATGCTAATTAATTGCTGTTGGCTTCAGGTATGGAACGTCGCGTTAGCATGACGTGCAACACTAGTTTAACAATTCCTATAGAATTTGTCCTGCATATGTGTGGCCTGCTATACTGATCTGTTACTGTCAAATGTAGCGGATTGGTGCAAAGTATCCAAAGGACTTTTTAATGTATTAAAGTTTATGCTCAGTATTCGGGTGTTGATTTCTATAGTTTTGGTGCTGCTGCGATCAAGAGAATTTTGGATATGCCTGATACCTACTATTTTTCTATCAGGTTCTGTTCCGAATTGGACTGATATTCCCCTTTTTACGTTGTTCAAGATGTTCGTTTATGTCATATGGGATGGCTAAAGAGTTGCAGTGAATTTCTGCTAAATAGTCGTGAAAGCGCCATCCCCCTCCGCTGGTGTCGATAGCAACTTTGTGTGAAAGTTGAACGATTTCTTTTTTGTGCTCACAATGAATTGTCATTCTTATTTCTTATTTATTTCTGCATAATCAAACACCAAGTTGCAAAAAGTAATAACGCCTAATTTAAAGGTAGAATCATCAATCATAAATTCTGGTGTGTGGTGCGGTGCAACTTCTTTGGGATTTTTACCTTTCGGCATTCCGCCCAAGCGAAAAAATAGGCCGGGGACTTTCTGCGCATAAAATGAAAAATCTTCTGCACCCGTAATGGCAGGAACAAGCAATACGTTTTCCAGTCCAGCAGATTTTTGCATGGAAGGCAACATTTTATTTGTGAGTGCTACATCATTGTAAGTAACAGGATATTTTTTGGTGTATGGCAACTCAACTATTGCCGTTGCACCGGCAGCTTCGGCAGTTTTCTCTGCTATTTGTCTTACTCTTTCAAAAACCAAAGTTTCGTCGGCAGAGGTAAATGTTCTAACTGTTCCCAACATTTCAACTTGGGAAGGAATAATATTTTCGCGATTACCCCCATTAAATGCACCCACGGTAACTACCGCCGCATTTTCTGTAAGCTTTACATTTCTGCTTACAATTTGTTGAAGACTGGTAACAATTTGAGAGCCAACAAGAATTGGGTCAACTGAATTCCATGGTTGAGAACCGTGACTGGGTTTGCCCTTCACTGTAATTTTAAAGTCAGCTGACGCAGCAAATGTGCCTGCTGGATGATAAGAAAGTTTATCAACCTCTAATTGCGAGTCTATGTGTAAGCCAAAAATGACTTCTACTTTTGGATTTTCCATTACTCCTTCTTCAATCATCAATGCAGCTCCGCCTTCCTCTCCTTTTGGTGCTCCTTCTTCGGCTGGTTGAAAAATAAATTTGACCGTGCCTTTTAGATCTTTTTTCATTCCTGCCAGTACTTCTGCCACGCCCATCAATATAGCGGTATGTGTGTCGTGGCCGCAAGCATGCATTACGCTGGTTTCTTTACCGTTATAGAGGGTTTTTACTTTTGAAGCAAATGGCAAATTGTTTACTTCTTCTACTGGCAAAGCATCCATGTCGGCTCTCAATGCGATAACGGGTCCGGGTTTGTCACCTCTTAGGATGCCCACTACGCCTGTAACGCCCACTTTGGTTTTTACTTCTATGCCCAGTGATCGTAAATGATTTGCAACAATTTCGGAAGTACGAAACTCGCGGTTTCCCAATTCTGGGTTTTGATGAAAATCATGACGCCAAGCAATCACTTTTTGCTCTATTTTATCGGCACTTTTTGCGATAAGGTCGCTGTAATTGTTCTTTTGTGCAGACGCAATCTGAGAAGAAAATATATGGATCAATGCGATAAGCGCGAGGATGGTTTTTTTGTTTTTCATTCTATTTTCGCAATTTAATATTTTAACAATGGCCGGTCAGAATTACCGCTAGCGTTCGAGTATTTGCCGCAGGTAGGAAATTGATTGCTTGTCAAGCCCTAGAACTGTAGCCGATTAAAAAACTAAAGTACAAAATAAGAACAAAAGTTCAATAGAATTACGTCCGCCGGAACGCCTACTGATAGAGAACTACGGCCGATTGTTCAAGGTCCAGCCCTGCTTGCAGCGATACTATTGTTGGCTAATTAAATCCAACTTTTCCTTTTACGGATTCAAATAGCTTCTTTGAGTTATTTCCAACGCCATTCTTAAAAACAAAAAGAACTTTGCGTATATCGCTGATATTTTTTGATGGGTCGCCATCTATAATAAGTAGGTCAGCTGATTTTCCAGTTTCAATGGTACCAATTACTTTTTCAAAACCTAGAGCAATAGAACCATTTTGCGTTGCAATTTTTATTGCTTCCAAAGGAGTAAAACCATCAGCCTCAACCAATAATTCTATTGCCCGCCAGTTACCAAAACCCGCTAGAGTGCCTCCGTTGCCAGTTGGGTCGGTGCCCACTGTAAGTAATCCACCCATGTCATAAAAGAGCTTTTCCATTTTTGTATTCTGTGTAAAAGCCCTATCTATGTCAGTAGGTGTTTTGGCTGATTTGGTAATTACAAGTTGTTTTAAATAGTAATCCCTTGTGTCAGGTGACATCGCATTCACAGCATCTTCATTTGGCTGCGGCTGAGTGCTGGTACCTGCTTCAAATACAGCCAATGACGATGTGATGCCAACTTTCCTGTCAATTAGAAATTGGATATACCGTTTTACGCTGTCACTTTGTGTATCAAGATTTCCCAATGATTTATAGCCAAGACCTGCGGCAGGACGTTCATTTTCTTTTTTATCAAAAACAAAATCTGAACTGGCAAGAAATCCATGTTCCAAATTGTCTATACCCATGATGGCAGCTTCTTGGTATGTAACTGCGTCTAAATGTGCTGTGATTTTTAATTTTCTTTTATGTGCGGCGTTGATTGCAGCTTTCAATGTAGGTTTGTCAACACCAATATATGCTTTAAAAGAAGTGAAACCTTGGTCAGCCCAATAGTTTACAAATGCTGCTGCTTCCTCTGGCGTTTTATTTTCCTTCATCTGCTTAAATCTTGC
>JBDSUZ010000197.1:0-3756 GCA_039927395.1 Saprospiraceae bacterium
CATCATAGATTGCGCGGATACGGAATCCCTTCCTGGCTCTAACTGGAGCGTCATAGACTATTTGTCCGGATCCCTCAGAATAGACCGGTGCGAATGCAGTATTCAGATTGTTGAGATCAGAAAGGAAGCGTTCCTGCATGTTGGTTGTCGCTTGAGTTGTTTCCATTTGCATCAGGTTTGAAGTCCGATTCACCTACTAAAATGTATTCGATACCATTCGATTTGATTCGACCATCCTTATCACCGCCTGGGTTAAATTGAAGGCCCCTGTAATCGCAGTAAATGCGGATCTTCTTTTTGAGATCCTTTGTCTGAATCCACTTGCTCGAGTTGGGACACATTTCTCTAAAATCCTTGAAAACAACCTGTTTATCGATCTTGATATTCAAGTGTCCAAGGTCCTTTTTGTCATTTTCAAAATCGCTGCTGTAGTACAGATCGGCCCATTCGATAAACTCTTCACCAATCGACTGCCGCAGCATTCGCAACCTGAGTTGTTTTTGATTGGCTCTGTATTGAAGTCCATGTTTCAAAAAGAGCTGTATTCCAATGGCATTGATGATGTAGAATAGATTCCACTGCTTGTATTCCCACTCCTTGAACAGGTCATAGCCAAAATCTGAGGATACCTTTCTGTGAGCATTGTAGTAGTCCGAAAATGCAACTTGGTATTGGCGTCGAAGCGTCGACTCATCATCTCCATTTATTGCGTGGTTTGTCGTAAAAATCAGTTTCGGAGGTTCGATCGTGAATTTCTTCTCACCTTTTTTATTGACCGATACGCCCCTGGTGATCTGGCCAAAGAAAAACTCAAAGTCAAGATTTACGCGGCAGTCATCAAATACAATGACAGCGGTCCGTTCATCCACTTCATCATATAAGAATTGATCCCTGGTTAACTCTGGTTTTTTCGCATCAATCACAACGGTTGGAAGCAAATGCTCAAAGGAAGTTGCATAGATGGATTTTCCAGATCCACCAACTGATTTTCCAACTTCAGATTCTTTACCATCCATGCAGATGATCCCTTTCATGTTGGACATTTGTTTGTATTCGTGCAGCACGTAACCTGCGGCAAGCAATTTCGACATCAAGTGATCAGTTTGGTTGATTCTTTCCTGCACTGTGACAAATTCAGGCTCAGGCTTGGCATCATATCGACCTATTCCTTTTTCGATTGTCAGATCCTGCGTTTTTCTCCAGTGGAAGTTTGACGTGTTTAGTAAGTATTTATACCAATCGGAATCCTGAATTTCCTTTGCAACGGTTAAGTCCCATCCTGCTTCAGTTAGTATTGCATCACACAATTTCCCAGGCAGTAAATTGGGCTCGAATTGTATGATTTTTTCCTTCCAAATATGCGATGGGAGGTCATTGATAGGTTTTTGTTCAATCGTGTCGGCAGTGATTTTCCAGTATACATTTTTAAAGACCAATACTTGATAGTTTGGATTGGGTTCAAGAAACTCGGGCGTCATATAGGCCAGATTCGATAATTTGCTAGGCCCGAGATACTGATCAGATCCTCTCAACATCAATTCATCCAAATCGTCTATGTCAAGTGCTTCAGCGAAATCCAACACATAATGTTTGATCAATTGCGGTTCGATTTCCTGGAGGATCATTCCTTGCTTTTGCACCCATCGAAACTTACCTTTTCCGAATTCGAACAGACCAAATCCGCGCGCCTGGAGAAACTTTTTTAATCCCTTGTACAGGAATTGATAAATGGTATTACCGTATTTGTCTTCTTTTATTTTCCAGAACTGTTCGTGTGGAAGTACTTTTTGAGTTAGCTCAAAATCTTCCAAGTCTTCATTCCACTGATATTCAAGTCTCCAATATTGGAACACGCCTACTTTGATCAACACTTCTTTGTAGTGACCAAAGAATGACTCCTTGCTTTCGATATGAAATAGTTCCTTGATCTTCCAGTCGGATTCCGAGGTTATGTTATGCAATTGCACATGTTTTCCTAGACCATCCCTTGCAATCAATGCATCCTTTAGATCCTGGACAAATTCAGATTCTTTACCTCTCAGATCCCTCACTAGAAGATCATCTACTCCTTTAAATGCTTTGCTCAATCCATATCCGAAATAGATCTGTAGATGGATCTGATTTGCATTGAATGAATAGAAATAATCCCTAAACTTTTTGACCGCCGAAAAGAAAATCGTTGGGCGTTTTGCAACCATTCCATCATCTATGTTTCCAAGATCATCCCAGTCCGAATCAAGCATGAATACCACGTTTTTCACACTGCATGCTTTCATGATCATTGTGAACTGTTGAGGCATCTCTACCGCATTAGCAAAGTTGTGTATCCCTGATATTGCTACAGCTGACAAACCTTCAACACACATTTTATCAGCTTTCTTTTCGCCTTCAACTATATAGAGTGTTTCAACTATTTCGCGGCTCTCATAGGCCTTAATCATGTATTCAGGTATCCACAAGTGATTACCAGATTTGTAAGGCGAATTGTATTTTACGGGTTTACCCAGTTGGTTCAAGTGATCCTGAGGATATTGAAATCGCACTCTTTTAAATGGGACCAGTTTGTTTGCCTTATCCGGCTTGTAGGTTGTTCTTCGACGGTCCAGACCGATATAATGCAATATCATATCATCGCCAGCCTCTACCTCCTTCAGTGCATTTAGAATTCCAGATTGATACCGATCAATAATCAATTTCGTATTGTCATCAACCCATATTTCCGTTTTCTGTGACGGCTCTGGTATTCCCGATTCCTTCAACTGATTGTTTCTGAAATCATTCAAGGACTTTTTACCCAATTTGATTGGCTTTGATTCTTGATCTGGAATGATGATATTGTACATCTTCGCCAGATATCTGAGCGCGTCGATGTATTCAAGCTTTTCGGCAAGCATCACCAGGCCGATCGGATCCTTTCCTCCAACCCCGCAATGAAAGCACTTGAATATATTTTTAGTTAAGTGAACATTGAACTTGACACCATTACAGGTAGGGCAAACACCGGTCAAGGATGCGCCTCTCTTTTTGATTCCAGGGACCACTTGATTCGCTACATCTTCCAGTGTGGCACGAACTTTTATTTCTTCAGCTATTTCGTTGGGTATAAATTGACCAGTACTCATATGTGTCTTTTGTTGCGAGTAGTGCTAACGAGGCTAAATGAGTATCCTCCCCAGATGATCACAATCGCGATAAATAATATTAGTATGGGTTGGATTCAGGAAATGAATAAGGGAGAAGTTCCGCGAACGATGTAATCCAGATTTGCATTTTTGTGCAGGACTAAGTGCAGATAGTGACGAAGCTTAAGCGTTTGCTTCCCAGACTGAAGGGCTTCAATTTCACCAGGAAGGAGACCTAGGCTCTTACAAGCTTCATCCATTGATGAATAGATTCCTTGTTGCACGAGCGCTGTTACCAGATTGACAAAGTGGGTTGCTCGCATTTGGGGGGAGTGTAGTTTCATACTTGTACAATTAATCTGATGCAGTCGAAATTTTTCTTGTTGAAATTCGCCTGGATACAGGCATAGGTCGCGCGATCGTCATCACATAGTTTTGTTGACATATCCGGAAACCAAAGTCCCACGACAGGTGAGTCACCAAATTCCAATTCGCCGTGTTCATTGACTACCAATATTCCTTCAGTCATGTTGGTGACATACACTACATTTTTCATAGACTAGGCGGTTACAGGTGAATTCAATAGGTCGACAATGTTGATTTCCAGATGAGTTGCGATGATTTGCAGCTGCGA
>JBDSUZ010000198.1:0-4694 GCA_039927395.1 Saprospiraceae bacterium
AGCATCCGGCCCGATTACGAGGTCAACCAATTTCTCTTCTTCAAGGAATTTTTTCTTTAACCTTTCAGCCATGCAGCCTAACACTCCGATTAATGTTCCGGGTTTTTCCTTCTTTACTTTTTCGAATATTCTGAGGCGTTGGCGGACATTGTCTTCTGCTTTTTCGCGGATAGAGCAAGTATTAATCAGTATCAGATCAGCCAATTCCATATCACGAACTGCTTGATAGCCAGATTCTTTGAGGATAGAAGCGACGATTTCGCTGTCGCTAAAATTCATAGCACAGCCGTAGCTTTCGATGTAAAAGCCAGGAGCAGTGGAGACAACTGTTTTTGCATTGGCAAATACCTGACCCTGCTTCGATTCATCTATTTCTTTTCCAAATCCCGGAATTGTTGGATTTTGATCGTACATGTGCAAATGACTCCTTTCAAAAAATTGAAAACTGGGCTACAAAGGTAAAGAAAAAATGCAGAGCAAGTGACAAAATGGCAGATTTCCTCAGCAACTGCAAATTTTGCCTGGAGAGTGCCTGAGTAAGGGCGCTACTTCCATTTTTTCTCCGTTAATTTAAATCAACAATGCATTTGTATGCCCAAATTTGGCCTGGTAGGCCGTCATTTATCGCATTCCTTTTCCCCGGCTTATTTCCAGTCCAAATTTGAGCGCTTGGACTTGCCAGATCATCAATATCTATTGCTTGACTGGCCCGATGTTATGCATTTCAGGCAATTCGTACAAGCCAATCCTGAGTTTGTGGGATTCAATGTCACTATTCCATTCAAAGTAGATATTATACCACAGTTGGACCAAATGGATCCTGTAGCTGCGGCTGTTGGCGCGGTCAACACTGTATTGGTGGATGAGGGCGGGATGACTTGCGGATTCAATACTGACATTGTCGGTATTGAGCATAGCTTGGATATACTTTTGGGAACACATATGCCTCGATTGGCCTTGATATTGGGCACAGGGGGAGCCGCCAAGGCGGTAGCTTTCGTTTTGCGTCAGCGAGCAATTCCATTTGAATTTGTGAGTCGAGGAGGCAAAGGAATTGGAATTTCCTATGCGGAGGCAAATGCTAGGATGCTCCAAAATGCAGATTTGATCATCAACACAAGTCCACTGGGGATGAGTCCCAATATCGATCTGTCACCTGCGATTGATGTCAATTTGTTGCACGCAGATCAATATCTTTTTGATCTGATTTACAATCCTGAAAAAACTGTATTTTTGGCCGAAGGCCAGCGGAGGGGAGCAAAGATTTTATCTGGAAAATTCATGCTTGAGGCCCAAGCAGAAGCATCATGGAAGCTTTGGAATTCCCCTCGGACAAATGGGCATAAATGATCAAACACTATGGACGAATCGCATTTTCAGCTTGACTTTTCTAATACTCAAATTGCATTTGCCAATAAATCTGACGAAGAATTAAAGAAGACTGCCTGGCTTTTTGGCATGATGAATAAGCCTTGGCTAGTTCGATTTGGTTCCAAACTAGGTCTAATCGCTCTGAATCTGCGACTGCCATTTGTCACTCCCATCATCAAGGCCACCATCTTCAGGCAGTTTTGCGGAGGCACTACATTGCTAGGCTGCCAACAGCTGATCGACAAACTGTGGCATTTCAATACATTGACCGTTCTTGACTACGGAGCTGAAGGCAAGGAGACCGAAAAGGATTTCAATCATACGATGACTGAGACCATGCGTGCAATTGATTTTGCCGCATCTAATACGAGTGTGCCTGTTGTAAGCACTAAGATTACGGGACTTGCACGCCTGGGGCTTTTGGAAAAACTTGATCGCAAGGAAGCACTAAGTCCCTCAGAAGAGAACGAGTACGAGAATGTATTGAAGCGCATTGATTCGATTTGCCATCACGGCATGGATCAGGGTGTTGGCGTATTTATTGATGCAGAAGAGACTTGGATTCAAGACAGCATCGATGACATTGTCAATAAGATGATGGCGCGCTACAATCGCAAGAAGGTGATAGTCTACAATACCTTTCAGATGTATCGCCATGATCGCTTGGCCTACTTGAAGCAATCATTTGAAGTGGCCAATGCTGGAGATTATCTACTAGGAGCCAAATTAGTGCGCGGTGCCTATATGGAAAAAGAAGCTGCTCGAGCAAGGGATATGGGCTATCCCAATCCCATTCATTCCAGCAAACAGGCTTGCGACGATGATTTTGATGATGCTGTGCGCTTTGTTGTCGAACATTACGAGCGCATCGGTTCATGCTGCGCAACGCACAATGCCAAAAGCACTTATCTACAGGCGCAGCTCATTCACGAAAAAGGCATTCCGCACGATCATGCACATCTCAATTTCTCCCAATTGTTTGGCATGAGTGACAATCTGACCTTCAATCTCGCCAAAGCCGGCTACAATGTCGCAAAGTATTTGCCATTTGGTCCTGTGCGCGATGTCGTTCCTTATCTCATCCGTCGCGCCCAAGAAAACACCGCCGTCAGCGGGGATATGAGCAGGGA
Source organism: Saprospiraceae bacterium (assembly GCA_039927395.1). Classification (GTDB taxonomy): domain Bacteria; phylum Bacteroidota; class Bacteroidia; order Chitinophagales; family Saprospiraceae; genus JBDSUZ01. Next base: position 2,502 of record JBDSUZ010000198.1, read on the forward strand.
GTATGGGATGATTATGGAAGAGATGGGTAGGAGAGGGATTAAATAGTCGTCAAAATCGGCTTTTGGCGTTAGGCTTTGGGCTTTGGGAACAGCCAAATTCAATCAATTCATCAACTAATCAGAATAAGTTTCCGGGAGTTCCAGTCCAGGGTTTGTGAATGAATTCAAGATCAATTGCCTCCAGCTAAAGCTGGAGGTTGGCATTATAAATCTGAATTGGGCTTTAGCCCAAACTTTCCTTCCTAAGGTTGGACTAAAGTCCAATCTTAATCTTGATCTGCTATGGCCGGGCTAAAGCCCAGCCCTCGAGTTTGGCTAATTTCTCGCATAAAAAAGTGGGCTATTATTGAGTAAAGGGTAGTTTTTTAGGCTTCGTGGCTCCAATTGACTTGATACGAAGCTTGAGAAAGTAATCCCACTTTCCTTTGCCCACGATTGCGCCCTCAAATTATTGATCAAATCACCGGTTGTATTTCTTTGGCCAGGTTTTTTACGGTACCATTTAGCTCGATTTAACATGATTGAATCTGGGTTCTTGTTTGCTTTATAGGCAGCTATTTGTAATAGGGAATAAACAGTCGTAATAAATTGGGGTACTTTTTCGCATGATTGATGATGTCTTACCTGAGCTTGACCACAACCCATAAGGCTTTTCTGTTCCCTGAAATTAACTTCTATTTCCCAGCGCCATAAATAAGACTGGAGTAATTTTTCTAAGTCGAGATTATTATCAGAACATAATAAATAGGCGGGTTCTCTATAAAGTATTTTTGAACCTTTTGAGAGCCTGTAACCGAGCGGTTTAATAATTATTAATTGTAAAATATGCTCTTTTCCTGCAGGTCTCCAAAGCGTATTTTTTATAACTTTTATCTTGAAGTCATGCGTTTTTCCTGCAGCCCAGGCCTGAACTTTTTGCCACTTGAATTGGTCGGACATTCTGATTTGTTCCGGAGTGGGGAGCCTATTTCCGTATGTTCTTTTCCTTCCGGTCAATGGCTGAATTATTGGTTGTTCATAGAGTTTTGTGTCTTTTCTAATTCGTCCAATTAATGTAACTTTATCTGATAATCCTTTTAAAACTTCTGTGTTCGTGTAGCTGCCATCTACGCTTACAATGAGTTGTCTTTTTGACTGTCCTTCTAAGTTGAGCTGATCCCGCAATCTTGCAATAGCTGCTTTGCCTTGCTTACTCAATTTTAACTTTTTTTGTTGCTCCTTAAATTCAGCAATTTGCTCTATAGTGCCTTTCTTCCCTGGTCTTTTAGGTGTTGGACAGTGCTGAAAATCAATGGGTATGGCCCTAGATTGACAAGGGCCTTTGCCGCTTGGCAATGCTAATGAAATTTGTAAAAACCTTTGACCCCAAATAAAATTGGTATGGAACGGTGGCCCCAATGGATCTCTGCGCCATGCTGTTCCCGGAATGTGTTTACCAGATTTCTTTATGATAGTATCGTCCATATGCGCAATAATTGCATCCCCGGAATCCTGCTGTTCTATAACCTGTTGCCGGATAAATTTGAATATCTGAGTATTGTCTAATCTGGATTGGCTAAACAGACGATAAGCCCGCGACCAGTCATTAAATTGAAGGCCTTGAGCACATAACATACCTGTGATAGTTTGCTTGCCCACACAGTTAAGAGATCCACGCACAATGCTTCGCCACATATCCCAATGAGACTCTCGGGGAAAACTGGTTTTACATTGTCGGATTAGATTGTCAAATTCTGCTTCTAAGGCTCCATCGGTGGTTTTTTTTTCGGAGCAACAGATGCCTTATCACGCTTTAAGACAAGCTTTTGCTTATTATCAATGATCCACTCAACAACCTCACCACGATCAAATTCCATGGCTTGAGCTACTGCAGATGGAAAATTAACATACCACTGTTCACTGTTCGCTCTTTTAATGAGCTGAATTTTTGTTTTAAATCCCATGATATAAAATTTAAGGTCTAGTCATATGACTAGTATAAAAGTAAGCATAAAATCAATTAATACCTAATATTTATGGTATTTATTAAAAAATATATTATGTATCTAGTAAATGCCAAACTCGAGAGGTATTCCTTCGGAACACCCAAGGACTATGGAAAGTCTAGGTCAGGGTTACGGTTGGATCCTCTATCGCAGCAACTTAAAAAGGGCAGGCAAAGGGTGGTTAAAAGTCAAAGGTCTAAGAGACTAT
>JBDSUZ010000199.1:0-7719 GCA_039927395.1 Saprospiraceae bacterium
ATATCCTTGCGTTCATCAACATATTTGTTCATTCTCAGGCCACAAAGTGATGCTGTGCCTGGTATGATTTGCCAAATACCTGCAGCGCCTGCATTTGATCTAGCCACAGGATTGAGGCTTGATTCGATGATGGCGATATGTTTGAGTTCTTTGGGAAGGTTTTTCCTTTTGATCACTTGATCAAATATTGGAAAATACATGCTTGCCCTGCCGATTAGGTCTTCTGTGAATTTGCGATGCCAAACGACGTAATTCTCTACGTAGCGCTTTACTTCGTCGTTATATCTTGGTTTGATGATACTTTCCAGGCCTTTAAGGCGGGATTTTACTTCAGTATCAAAAAAGAGGAAGGCGTTCGAATTTGCTTTTTCTGTAGCTGTAACAGCTTCTGACGGTGCTACTTTTTTGGCGCTTGCATCAAAGCCGGTTCCAAATAGGAAGGCTAGGACGAGGAGAGCAAAAAAAATAGGATTACGTCTATTCATTGAGTAGATCAAATTGGAGAATGTTAAATGTAAGAAAAATTATTGCACCGTCTTTACTAAGTCCGTATGCAATTATCAACAGTTTGTTAGTCTACTGATTTTGGAATAGTGAGTGCAAAGATATACATAAAGAGCTGTTTGACAAACTATTAATGCATTTTAACGCTTCATTAACGGTCAGTATTGCCCTCGAAATGTGCGATAATGTCAGGTAAGGAAAGGGTTTGCTGCACTCCTGAGCTCATGTTTTTGAGACTGTATTTTTGTTGCTTCAGCTCCTCCTCTCCGATGATTATAACGTATGGAACTTGTCGATTGGCAGCAAATTGCATCTGTTTCTTGAATTTTCCACCCTCCGGGTAAATATCAGCTGGAATACCAGCCTCTCTCAACGAAGCACCTATTCTGAAAGCCTCCAAATGCTGCTCTTGGTCCATACTCAATACCAGCACCTGTATGGGATCTGATGTTTCGGCAGGGAAGAGATTGAGCTCTTCCAGTACATCATAAATCCGCTCTGCCCCAAAGGAAATGCCCACTCCGCTTACGTTTGGTAGTCCAAACACTCCTGTCAGATTGTCATAGCGACCTCCACCTCCAATGCTTCCCATTTGCGCATCATTTGCCTTAACCTCGAGAATGCAGCCAGTGTAGTAGTTGAGTCCGCGAGCAAGTGTGATATCAAATTGATACATGTTGCTTAGTGGCGAAATAGCCAGATAATCCTCGACTTTTTGCATTTCTGCAAGTCCCAATTGCCCGATTGGACTATTTTCGAAATGAGAACTCAGATCCTGCCAACGTGCGATCTGCAGCATTTTGCCTATAGATTCAATAGCTTCTTGCGAAATTCCTTTTGCATGCAACTCTTTATTAACTCCCTCAATACCAATCTTGTCCAACTTATCGATGGCGGTTGTCATATCGACAAATTGCTCTGAAATACCAGCAGCTTCAGCGAGACCAAAGAGAATCTTGCGATTGTTGATTTTAAGCGTTACTCCAAGACCCAGTTTTGAGAACACTTCATCATAGATCTGAAGTAACTCAGCTTCATACATCAGCGACTGACTGCCTACTACGTCAGCGTCGCATTGATAAAACTCCTGATAGCGTCCCTTTTGTGGCCTATCGGCGCGCCAAACCGGTTGGATCTGGTACCTCTTGAAAGGAAAATTGATCTCTTGCTGATGCATCACCACGTATCTGGCAAATGGCACAGTGAGATCATACCTCAAACCTCTCTTTGAAATAGATGAAAGCACTTTATTCGAAGCTTTTTCGCTGAGTAAGGTTTGATCAGCATCCGCTAGGAAATCGCCATTATTCAGTATTTTGAATAGCAGTCGATCGCCTTCCTCCCCGTATTTGCCACTCAGAGTCTGTAGAGTCTCCATGCTTGGAGTCTCAATCGGTTGATAGCCAAATCGCTCGAAAACCTCCCGTATAACGGCAAAAATATAGTTGCGACGATACATTTGATTAGGCGTAAAATCACGCGTTCCTTTTGGAATTGAAGGCTTCATTTATTCGATTTGATTGCGAAGTTCGCAAGAGAAAGTATGGGAAATAGATCGCTGTCTAGTATCCTGATTGAAATTGCCTTAGAAACCTCAGATCATTTTCAAACAGTTGACGGATATCGTTGATTCTATATTGCAGCATAGCTTGTCGCTCGATGCCCATGCCGAAAGCAAATCCGCTGTATTTATCGGGATCGATGTTGCAATTGGCAAGTACAGCCGGATCGACCATGCCACAGCCCATCACCTCCAGCCATCCTGTGCCTTTGGTGATACGATAATCATTTTCAGAATTGAGTCCCCAATACACGTCCATTTCAGCACTGGGCTCGGTAAATGGGAAATAGGAAGGACGCAAGCGAATTTTGGTAGCACCATACATTTCCTGCGCGAAATAGGTCAGTGTTTGCTTCAAATCGGCAAAACTGACTCCTTCGTCAATGTACAGTCCTTCTAATTGATGAAACTGGCAATGCGCTCTGGCCGAGATCGTCTCGTTGCGATAAACACGGCCTGGAGAAATGATTCTGATGGGCGGTTTTTGCCTTTCCATCACACGCACTTGCACAGTTGAAGTCTGTGAGCGAAGCACATGACTAAGATCGTCCTGTATATAATAAGTGTCGGTCATGTCACGTGCAGGGTGATCATCAGGCGTATTTAGTGCTGTAAAATTGTGCCATTCGTCCTCGATCTCGCGATCTTCAGCTACGGTAAATCCTATACGTTGGAATATCTGGATGATCTTGTTGAGTGTAATTGAGATTGGGTGCCTGGCACCTGTCAAAAATGGATCACCAGGAGCGGAAGTATCGATTTTGCTGTATGAGGAGGCAGCATTTTCTGATGCCAGCCGTTCTTCGAGAGCTGCAAATTTGGATTCAGCCGCCTCTTTGCAAGCATTGATCAATTGGCCGAACTCTTTTTTTCTTTCGTTCGCGACTTGTCCAATGAGACCAAAAAGTGGTTTGAGGATATTCTTGCTGCCTAGATACTGCAATCTAAAAGCCTCGAGCTCGGAGCTATTTTGCGGATTGCTTTGGGCTATTTCAGCTTGAATTTGTTGTAAACGTTGAAATATATCGTCGGACATATGAATCTAATTTCAGAGATTGGAGGCTCAAAAATACGCAATTTTACCCCGTTTCATGCCTGATTACTTGAAAAAGCAATGTCTGACTCTGCTGAAGGCCTCCTCCTGGAGCCAGGCAAATTTAGCAGCCTTCGGATTGATGGTATGGTTTTTTGCAATGCCTTGGTCCTTGTTTCTCCTGACTTTGTCCATGATTTTGCTCAGCGCAATTACATTTATTCAAGGTCCCGCTGATACTATCAATGGCCGATGGAAACTACAATTGCCTTGGGCGGGTACTTCCAAAGCGTTCTGGCAGGATTCGAGATTTATGCCTTTGGTTTTGCTTTTTATTTTGCCGATCGTAAATGCTGTTGCCACTGAAAATTGGGCTGAATGGTGGGTGATCATGCGGGTACATTTGGCATACCTGGTATTGCCTCTGGTATTCTTTTGCCTTCCCGCGCTGCAGGTCAAGCATTTTCGATTTCTTGTAATTTGGGTGCTGATAATTAGCTTTCTGTCCTCTGGTGTTTTCGTAATCAATTACGTCCTTCATTTCGACGAATTCCAGGCAAAACTGGGCATGGGCCAGCCGATCGATATGCCGGTGAGCCATATCCGCTATAGTTTATTTGTAGCCATGAGCATCCTTAGTGCTATATGGTTGCTCCTCAAATATTCAACTCAATTACAGTTTCTCATTAGGAGATTGCTGTTGATTTTGATTCTTTTGACCTCTTGTTTTCTATTTATCCTTGCCATACGAAGTGGAATTGTAGCCCTGCTGATTGGCGTGCTTGTACTTGGGGTCTTAACTGCTTGGGAGCGCAAGAAATGGGCCCTGTTACTTGGTACGATCTTCCTCGTTGGATCCCTTCCCATTGCTGCTTATTACATGTTGCCAAGTTTTAAGCAGAAGATTCACTACGCGCTGTATGATATCAATCTGCTGAGCAATGATGGGCAAAATGATGCATCAGATCACGACCGTTTTAACTCGCTTAAATATGGTTGGGAATTAGCTAAGAAAGCTCCATTGAATGGCGTTGGGCTAGCCGATCTTAGAACAGAGATTGAGGCCTTGCATTTGCGCGATTCGAGGAAAGTGGAAGTTGTGAAATTGCCGCACAATCAATTTATCTATTACTTATCGGGAGCGGGTATGACTGGCTTGCTATTATTCTGCTTGGCATTTTTCTGGCCATTTTATCGCAATCGCAAATCCCTCAATGCTTATTCTTGGTGCTTCCTACTGGTCGTGCTTAGCTCATTTATGGTTGAGTACAATCTGGAGACTTCACTTGGAGCGGCATTTTTTCTGGGATTTTGGGCCTTGGCCCTAAATAAGAAAGGTTTCTAGTCTAAGTTAATCTGCATACTGCCTATAGGGCTTAAGCAAAGGGCGGTAAATGAAACCCATAATTACTCCGAAGGCAAATCCTCCGATATGTGCCCACCAGGCTACTGAACTGCTTTCTGCAGCATCCGGACTCAAAGTTGCATAGCCATTAAAAAGCTGTTGGATGATCCAAAATCCAAGGAAGAAAAGAGCAGGAACTTTGGCTGTCCTGAGAAATATGATGATAAATAGCTTCACCTGCGATCCAGGGAACATAATAATATATGCGCCAAGCACGGCTGCGATGGCTCCTGAGGCACCTACCATCGGAACTACGCTATAAGTAGCAGTAAATGCATGAGCGAGGGCTGCTATAACGCCACCAATCAAATAGAACAGTGCGAATTTGCCAGAACCAATGACTGCTTCAATATTGTCGGCAAATACCCAAAGGAAGACCATATTTCCTATCAAATGCATCCAACCGCCATGCAAAAACATTGATGTCAGCAAGGTGTGAAGCTCTTGTCCATGAACAATATTGACCGGAATGCTTCCGAAGCTCATCATAAATGACTCCAGAGAGGAGGCGGGGAGGAGAATTTCGTAGATAAATACCAAAGTATTCAACGCAATGAGTAGATAACTCACAATTGGAAATTTACCTCCTCTCACCTGATCATCACCAACTGGAAATATCATTCAATTTTATATTATCGCTCAAGATAATGAAGGGCAAGCAATTGAAAAAGAGCTATTTTATCGTGTTTGCAAATGGTATTTCCCTAGATATAAATTGGAATTAATTATATGACAAATTGCGATATATAATTTCTTACATGTTTGGTACTGTAATTGTTGGAAATATGCCCAAACCTTTGTACTAAAATTGTGCTCATTTGGGGCTTTTTGTGGTATGAAAGTTGGGATTTTGTGCTCATTTTGGTAGGAATATTCAGCTTAGATATTATATTTTTTCATAAAGTGTTAATTTTCACATTTGTATGATGCAATTGACAAGTTGTTACTGAAATACAGATTAGTGATAATATTAATGTGTTCTGAAAATGGCACGATTTTGGATTACTGAAAAATTGGAATTTAAATTTGCTTTGCATTTTCAGCGGATGCATGGCTATTTGGTTGAAATAGTTTGACAAGCTGACTTCAACGACCCTTATTTTAAAACATGAAATAGCTGATTATTATGAAAAGAATCTTAACACTTCTGGGCTGTTTGTTGATCAGCCAATTTCTTACCGCACAAGATCTCACACCGCAACTAAAGGCGAAAGTCCAGATTGCGCGTGATTACTTAAAGACAAAAGTTTTGGAATGGGGAATCCAGCCACAGGAAGTAGCTGCGTGGAAGGTTTCAAATGCCAATACAAGTAAACAAAGTGGCGTGACGCACGTGTACTTTACACAAACTATCAATGGGCTCGAGATTTACAATGCCATCGTCAATGTAAATATCACCAAAGAAGACAAAGTGTTAGGCTTTGGCAATCGCTCAATCAGCAATGTCGGACAGAAAGTGTTGAACAATAAACAGAGCTTGATGGATCCATCTAAGGCTATCGAACTTGCCGCTAAGCAATTGGGATACCCTTGGAATAATCAGTTGAAACTAAATGCCGCAAGCAAAGGTAGCAATGGAGCTATCGTCTATGATGATGCTGCCATATCTACCGAACCAATTCCTGTCAAACAAATGTATTTTCCGACAGCCGACGGCAAGCTCCGCCTTTGTTGGGACATGAGCTTTGCTGAAAAGACCGGCAAGGAATGGTGGAGTCTTCGCGTTGATGCATTTACAGGAGCGATTCTCAACAAGACAAACTGGGTTAAAACCTGTGGATTTAACCATGATGAGCATAATGATCAATGTATTGAAAAGAGAGAATTTACAAATATTCATCTCAATGAACCAAAATTGAAAACAGACCAATCGATCATGGCAATGTCTGGTACATATCGAGTCTATGCATTTCCATTTGAAAGCAATAATTTCGGTTCACGTACATCGTTGAATCCATCCGATGATTCTGCTTCTCCATTTGGATGGCATGATACTGACGGGGCTGTTGGGGCTGAGTACACGATCACCAGAGGAAATAACGTATACGCTCAACTTGATGATGATGCCGACAATGGCACATTTGGCTATTCACCAGATGGTGGCGCAGGTTTGACATTTGATTTTCCAATCAATTTTGCCAATGCTCCTTCAACCTATGTTGATGCTAGTATTACAAATCTATTTTACGCAAATAATTTCATTCACGATTTTACCCATCGGTATGGTTTTGATGAAGGAAGTGGAAATTTTCAGGCCAACAACTATGGTAATGGTGGCACGGGGGGGGATCCGGTAATCGCCGATTCGCAAGATGCCAGTGATGTAGATAATGCTCGTTTTGGCACACCTGCCGAAGGATCCAGTCCGAGGATGTCTATGTATCTATTTAATGGTAGCCCTATGCGCGCTGGTGAGCTTGACAATCTGGTCATTTCGCACGAATTTGGTCATGGTGTTTCCACCAGGCTCACTGGTGGTCCTGCCAATGTAGAATGCCTTGACAATGACGAACAAATGGGTGAAGGCTGGAGTGACTGGTTGGGCTTGATGGCCACCATGGAAACCGGTGATCAGGGAACAGATGTTCGCGGAGTAGGCTCTTATGTTTTCGGTTTGCCAATAACCAGTACAATCCGTCAAACACCATATTCAACAGATATGACGGTCAATCCCGCTACATATGCGACAGCTTTTTCAACTGTGGGTCCACATGAACTTGGATATGTTTGGGCAGGAATGCTCTGGGATCTGAGTTGGGCTTTGATGGACGAATATGGACAAGCCGCAGGATTTGATATTGCAATGAATATGATCATCGAAGGAATGAAGCAACAAGCTTGTTCTCCTGGTTTTGTAGATGGTCGCGATGGAATCCTTGCAGCCGATCAAGCGCTTAATGGCGGTGCAAATTACTGCCTGATATGGAAAGCATTTGCTCGCAGAGGTTTAGGTGTCAGCGCCGATCAAGGTAGTACAGCTGACCGCAGTGATGGAATTGAGGCTTTTGATACTCCTACATCGGATTATACATTAACTTCTGTGCCAATCGCTGCTTGCTATCCAAATGCTGCTGCGGCCGCAGCGGCCGCAGCAATGGCGGTAAGCACTGAAGGCACTCCTCTTGGTACAGTTACTATTAATACCTTAGTCGTTGGAACATGCAATGCGACTGTCACTGTCACTGCAACCGACGAATGTCTCAATTCGCGTACCGT